>DATCLF010000082.1:0-16134 GCA_036564055.1 Spirillospora sp. | reverse complement strand
CGCTGCTGCTGACGCTGCTGATCCAGGTGACGGCGCTGAGCTCGGCACCCGACCCGGCCGTCGCGGCGCTGATCGCGGCCGTCACGGGACGGCTGACGCTCCCCTGGGCCTGCCGGGCCGGTGTCCCGTCGGCGCGTCCCGGCGGTCTCGGCGCCCTGGTGGCGGGCTCGGTGCCGGGACGCGCCGCGGCGGCGGTCACGGCCGCCGTGCTGGCGGCGGCGGCCGTCGCGGGCGCCCTGGCGGGCGGCCCGGGCGGCGCGCTGCACGGCGCCGCCGCGGTCGTCGTCGGGCTGGCCGCCGGGCTGGTCACGCTCCGCCACGCCGTCCGGCGTCTCGGAGGGGTGACCGGGGACGTCCTCGGCGCCCTCGTCGAGGTCGCCGCGACCGCCGCGATCGTCGCGTTCATCTCCCTTCGCTGAGGGCCCCGCGGGCGTACGCGCGGACGTCGGCGTCCGGGTCGTCCTGGGCGCGGGCCAGGGCGTCCGCCACCGCGGGCACGTCCCGGAAGGTCCCCAGCGAGATCACCGCGGCCTTGCGGACGTCGAGGTGCGGGTCGTCCAGCACCTTGATCAGCGGGTCGGACGCGGTCTCCGCGGACGCGGCGGCGAGCCCCCGCGCCGCGCCGACGCGGACCTGCCACGCGGGGTCGTGCAGGGCGGCGACGGCGGCGGCGTCCAGGGGCGGCGGGCAGCCGATCCCGGCCGCGGCCTCCAGGGCCGCCGCCCTCACCAGGTCGTCGCCGTCGCCCGCCAGCTCGCCGAGCGTCGCGGCGGTGCCGGGGTCGGCGACCGTGCCGAGCCCGCGCGCCACCGCCACCCGCACCTCGCGGGAGGCGTCGGCGGCGGCGCGCGCGATCTCGCCCGCCGCGTCGTGGGCCACGAGCCCCCGGACGGCCTGGAGCCGGACGCGGTGGTCGTCGTCGCCCAGCGCGTCCGCGAACACCTCCGCCGAGCCGAGCCCGAGCGCGCGCAGGACGTCCAGCACGGCGGCCCGCACGAAGGCGTCCCCGCTGCCGAGGGCGGGAAGGAGCGCGTCGCGGACCTCCGGCGTGGCGGGCAGGACCTCGACGAGCTCGCGCAGGGCCGTGGCCGCCGCGTGGCGGACGGAGCCGTGGGCGTCGCCGAGCGCGGACGCCAGGGCTCCGGCGACGCCGTCCGGCACGACCTCGGTGAGCGTCGCGACGGCCGCGCGGCGCACCTTCGGGTCCGGGTCGTCGAGGTAGGCGGCGACGGCGTCCACGTCCGGCTCGGTCTCGGCGAGCCGCTGCAGCTCCAGCAGGCGCGGCGACCGCCCGATCGCCGCCGCGGGCCGCCCGGCGGCGGTCCGGGCGGGCGCGGCGGCCGGCGCCGCGGAGGCCGCCGGGGTCAGCACGACCGGCTCGGCCGCCTCCGGGACGGTGAACTCCTCGACCGGGACGAGGTACGGCGCGACCGGCCGCTTGACGAACTCCATCGTCCCGTCGTCGCGGCGGCGCAGGTTGAGGTGGTACATCCACGCGGCGTCGTCGCGCTCGGGCAGGTCGGCGCGGTCGTGGTAGAGGCCCCAGCGGCTCTCGGTGCGGGTCAGCGACGACCGCGCGGCCATCTCGGCGCAGTCGCGGATGAACGTGACCTCGACGCAGCGCATCAGCTCGTGCGGGGTCCGCGCGCCCATCGCGGCGATCTCCGACTCCATGCGGGCGAAGGTCTCGATGGCGATGTCGAGCCTGGTCCGGGTCTTCGGGGGCGCGACGTAGTCGTTGACGAAGCGGCGCAGCTTGTACTCGACCTGGTGCTGCGGCGGCCCGTCCGGGTTGCGGAGCGGACGGTAGATCAGCTCGTGCGCCGCGGCGATCTGGTCCTCGGGCAGGGCGGGCGGACCGCCGTCCCCGGCGACGTAGGCGGACGCGTGCGCGCCCGCGAGGTCGCCGAAGACGAACGCGCCGATCATGTAGTTGTGCGGGACGCAGGCGAGATCGCCCGCCGCGTACAGGCCGGGGACCGTCGTGCGGGCGTTCTCGTCCACCCACACGCCGGACGCGGAGTGCCCGCCGCACAGCCCGATCTCCGAGATGTGCATCTCCACGTCGTGGGTGCGGTAGTCGTGGCCCCGGCCCGCGTGGAAGGTGCCCCGGGTCGGCCGCTCGGTCGTGTGCAGGATGCCTTCGAGCGCGGTCAGCGTCTCGTCGGGCAGGTGGGTGAGCTTGAGGTAGACGGGTCCCCGCGCGGAGTCGATCTCCCGCTTGACCTCCGCCATCATCTGCCCCGACCAGTAGTCGCAGTCGACGAACCGGGTCCCCTCGGCGTTGACCTGGTAGCCGCCGAACGGGTTGGCGACGTAGGCGCACGCGGGTCCGTTGTAGTCCTTGATCAGCGGGTTGATCTGGAAGCATTCGATTCCGCTCAGCTCGGCGCCCGCGTGGTAGGCCATGGCGTGGCCGTCGCCCGCGTTCGTGGGGTTCTCGTACGTGCCGTAGAGGTAGCCGGACGCGGGCAGTCCCAGCCGGCCGCACGCGCCCGTCGCCAGGATCACCGCGCCCGCCGAGACGGTGACGAACTCGCCGCTGCGGGTGTCGAAGGCCACCGCCCCCACGGCGCGCCCGCCCGACGTAAGGACGCGCACGGGCATGACCCTGTTCTCGATCCGCACCTTCTCGCGGATGGAACGCTGCCTCAGCACCCGGTAGAGGACCTTCTTGACGTCCTTGCCCTCCGGCATGGGCAGGACGTAGGAGCCCGACCGGTGCACCCTCCGCACGGCGTACTCGCCGTGCTCGTCCTTCTCGAACTTCACGCCGTACCGTTCGAGGCGCTTCACCATGGCGAAGCCGCGGGTGGCGGTCTGGTAGACGGTCCGCTGGTTCACGATCCCGTCGTTGGCCCGGGTGATCTCGGCGACGTAGTCCTCCGGGGTGGCCTTGCCGGGGATGACCGCGTTGTTGACGCCGTCCATGCCCATGGCGAGCGCACCGGAGTGCCGGACGTGCGCCTTCTCCAGCAGCAGCACCGACGACCCGTGCTCGGCGGCGGTGATCGCGGCCATCGTCCCGGCGGTGCCGCCCCCGACGACCAGGACGTCGCAGCTCAGCTCGCGGCGGGCGGTCACGGGCGGGATCTCCATCACCGGGCTCTGCATCACACGGTCTCCTTCGTGCGGGCCCCGAGCGCGGCGAGGACCGCGTCGCGGGAGGCGGGGGCGGTGAACTCGGCGGCGACGCCGGACGCGCCGAGGACGACGACGCGGTGGCCGAGCAGCAGCGCCTCGTCCACGTCGTGGGTGACGAACACGACCGTCGCGGACGCGAGCGCGAGCACGTCCAGCAACAGCCGCTGCATGGCGGCCCGCGTCTGCGCGTCGAGGGCGCCGAACGGCTCGTCCATGAGCACGGCGCGGGGACCGGCCGCCAGGGTGCGGGCGAGCTGGACCCGCTGGCGCATGCCGCCGGACAGCTCGCGCGGCAGGCGCCCGGCGGCGTCGGCGAGCCCCACCCGGTCGAGCCAGCGCAGCGCGGTCTCGCGGCGCTCGGAGCGGGGAATCCCGCGCAGATGCAGCGCCAGCTCCACGTTGCGGCGGGCGGTGCGCCAGGGCAGCAGCGCGTCGTCCTGGAACATCAGCGCGCGGTCGGCGGACGTGCCCGTGACCGGTTCGCCGTCGGCGAGGATGCGGCCCGACCTGACGGGCAGCAGCCCGGCGAACGCGCGAAGCAGCGTCGACTTGCCGCAGCCGGACGGCCCGAGGACGACGAGGATCTCCCCCGCGCCGACGTCCAGGTCGAGCCCGGACAGCACCGTCCGCCCGCCGTATCCGAGCGTGACGTTCTCGGCCCGCAGGACCATGCCGGTGCCGGTGCTCATGCGCGCTCCCCCCTCGGAAGCCATCGGGTCAGCCGGCGTCCCACCAGTTCGACCAGGGAGGAGGTGAGCCAGCCGAGCAGCCCGATCGTCGCCATCCCCACCAGGACGGCGGGGTAGTCGACGATCGTGTACGCCTGCCAGGTCCGGTGGCCGACCCCGAACTCGCCGGAGATCATCTCGGCGGAGATCACGCAGATCCACGCCACGCCCATCCCGATGGACAGGCCGCCGAACACGCCGGGCAGCACCCCCGGCAGGACGACCTGGGCCAGCACCCGCCACCGGCCGCCGCCGAGCGTGCGCACGGCGTCCTCCCAGACGACCGGCAGCGCCTTCACCGCGTGCCGCGTGCTGACCAGCACCGGAAAGAACGCCGCCACGAACGTGATGAACACGATGCCCTGCTCGTTCGCCGGGAACAGCAGGATCGCGACCGGGACCAGCGCGATCGCCGGGATCGGCCGGGCCACCTCGAACAGCGGCTGGAGCAGGTCGCCCGCCCAGGTCGACCGCGCCGTGGCCACGCCGAACAGCACGCCGAGAACGGCGGCCAGCAGGAAGCCGGTGAGGATCCGCGTGAGGCTCTGCGCGACGTCCTGCCAGAACTGCGCGTGCTCGACCTGCCGGTGGAACTCGTCCAGGACGTCCAGCGGGCCGGGGAACCGGTCGAACCGCAGCCACAGCCGCAGGTCCGCCGTGGTCGCCAGGTGCCACACCGCCAGCGCGGCCAGCAGGGACGCCGCTCGCACCGGCCAGCGGAGCGAACCGTTCATGCCCGCCGCACCGCCTCGTCGTAGGAGACGATCTTCGCGCCGGAGTGGTCGGCGAGGTAGGCGTCCGCGGCCTCCTGGGTGGCGAACGGCTTGAAGCGCCGCGCGGAGGGGGCCTCCGGGTCCTCGATCCAGACCTGCTTGTCGGCGAACCAGCGCGTCCCCGCCGCGGTGTCCGGCACGTACACGGCCTTGATCTTCTTGCCGTCCTGCTGGAGCGCCCGGACGTTCTTCAGCAGGCACACCGGATCGGCGACCGGCCGGGTCCGGCGTTCGCCCTCGACCCACACCTCACCGGCGGTCTTCGGGTCGTCCGCCTTCTCGCCGCAGACCTCGTCGGTCCCGGCGATGGCGGCGGGGTTGGCCGTGGACGCCGCCTGCCGGTCGTAGGACGCCCCGACGGCCTTCCTGATGTAGGAGTCGTCGACGAACGGGTCGACGTCGAGCGGCTTGTCGATGACCCCGATCGACTTCAGGAACGGAACGTCCTGGACGAACGCGTCCCTCAGTTCCCTCTTGATGGTGGGGTCGAACGTGGCCACGCCTCCGGCGCCGTTGTAGAGGTAGACGACCTCGACGGGCAGGCCGGTGGTGGACGCGACCGACTCGGCCGCCTCGACCGGGTGCTCGTGCAGGTATTTCGTCGCGTCGATCTGCGCCCGGAGGAAGGCGTTGACGACGTCCGCCTTCTCCTTGGCGAACTGGTCGCGGACGACGACGCCGTGGAACGTCGGCACGTTCAGGGACCCGCCGTCGTAGAGCAGCTTGGCCTGGCCCTTGTGCACCAGCAGTCCCGGCCAGGCGACGAACTGCGCGAATGCCGCCGCGGCGCCCGACTGGAGCGCGGACGCGCCGACGGTCGGCTGCTGGTTCTCGACCTTGACGTCCTTGCCCGGGTCGAGGCCGTACCGGCGCGCCGCCTGGACGAACGTGCCGTGGCCGGCCGAGCCGACGCTCGCCGAGACGGTCTCGCCCTCGAGGTCGCGCAGCGTGCGGGCCTTGGAGTCCGGCGCGACCACCACGCTGTTCAGCGCCCCGCGCAGGTTGTAGCCGGTCACCGCGATCCAGCTGGTGCGCGCGTCGCCGCCCTGCGCCTGCGAACGGGACCCGTTGATGAGCAGCGGGTAGTCGCCCATCGAGCCGATGTCGATCTTCCCGGCGAGCATCTGCGCGGTGATCGGCGCGCCCGTGTCGTAGTCGCGCCAGACGACCGAGTAGTCCGGGTCGAGGCGCTTGAGGCGCTTCTCGAAGTACCCGAGGGAGCGCAGGAGCGTCCCGGCGGTCACGGTGTTGATCGTCTTGGACTGGTAGCCCACGACGATCTGGTTTTCGTCGCCGTCCGCGGCGGCGTTGCCGGCCACGGTGCACCCCGCGAGCAGCGGCGGCAGCAGGGCGGAGGCGAGGATTCTCTTCGCGCGGCTGCTCTTCGCGCGGCGTGGTCCGGGGCGTGGATTGGAACGTTTCATGGGGCGAGTCATCAGGCGTGTCACGGGGGCTTTCATCGGATGAGGTACGGCATGTTCACGGTCACGGCGCCGGTCGGACAGCGGTCCGCGCAGGGGCCGCAGTACCAGCACTCGTCGACGTGCATGTACGCCTTGCCGGTCTCGGGGTGGACGGCGAGCGCGTCCAGGGGGCAGACGTCGATGCAGAGGGTGCAGCCGTCGATGCAGAGGGACTCGTCCACCGTCACGGGCACCTCGACACGGGTCTGCACAAGGGACATGGGCTCTCCTGGAGGGGATCAGCGCCGGGAAAGGGGCGTCGGGGACGGGGTCTCAGAGGCGGGACGTCAAGGACACGGGCAGGGCCCAGGGCGTCAGGGGCTGACGCGGTGCAGGGTGCCGCTCATCGCGATGCGGTCGCCGCGGAACCGGACGAACTCCAGGTCCACCGGGCGGCCGTCGGCGAGGCGGGTGAGGCGCTCGAGCATCAGCAGCGCCGCGCCGCGCGGGGCGTCGAGGATGGCCGCCGAGTGGGGGTCGGCGTTCACCGCCTCGATGGTGACCTCGGCGGTTCCGAGCCGCTGCCCGGCGATCCGTTCGAGCAGGACGAAGATGTCGTTGCGGGCGAGGTCCTCGGCGAGCAGCGGCTCCCCGAGGTCGCGGGCGATGTAGGTGAGGTCGAGCGACAGCGGCAGGCCGTTGATGCGCCGGATCCGCTCGATGTAGACGACGGGCTCCCCCCGCGGGCGGCGCAGCCGGGAGGCGACCTCGCGGGACGGCGTGATGAGCCCGGTCGTGCAGACCTCGTTCTCGACCTCGCCGTGCTCGCGCAGCGTCTCCGCCAGCCCGAGCAGGCGTTCGAGGCCGTGCGGGTACTTCTCGGCGACGACGAACGTCCCCACGCCGGGGCAGCGTTCGATCAGGCCCTCGGCGCGCAGCAGGTCGAGCGCCTCCCGGATCGCGTTGCGGGACGCGCCGAACTCTCGGACGAGGTCGGACTCGGGCGGCAGCTCGCCGCTGCGGAACTCCCCGTACAGCACCTGGCGGCGCAGGACGTCCGCCACCTGCCGGGCGCGGTCCGCCCGCAGCCGCCGCGCCTCGTCCAGGGTGACGGCTCCGACGATGTCTTTCCTGGTCACGCCGCTAACCTACTAAATCAGTCGAAATAGGTTAATAGCGGCCACGTTACGCCACCCAGAAGATTCCGGACACCGCCGCGACCTGCGCGTGGACACCCGGCCGGCGGGGTTCCGCCACCCCCTCCGACCGCCCCCGGGACCGCGGAGCCGGTCCGCCGGCCCCGTCCGACCGCGCCGGGCACGGGCCCGCGGCGCGGGCGACGCTTGATCCAAAAGGACGAAACCGGTCACGGGGAGGACTAACATCGTGCTACGTGACGAGCATCAGCCTTGACAACGAAGCCCTGGCCAGCATCGACGCCGACGCGATCGTGATCGGCGTCTCCCCGGGCGAGGACGGGGCCGTGCCGGCCGCCGGGTCGCAGGACCTCGACCGCGCGCTGGGCGGCAGGCTCGCCGAGGCGCTCACCGCCCTGGGCGCCACCGGCAAGGCCGGGGAGATCACCAAGTTGCCCGCGCTCGGTGCCGTCACCGCCAAGGTCATCGTCGCGGCCGGTCTGGGCGACGGCCCCACGGCCGAGGACCTGCGCCGCGCCGCCGGCGCCGCGATCCGCTCCCTCGCCGGAACCGCCAGGGCGGCCGTCGCGCTGCCCGTCCCGTCCGGGGACGGCTCCGCCGCCGGGGTCGAGGCCGTCGCGCTCGGCGCCCTGCTCGGCGCCTACTCCTTCGACGCCTTCCGCACCGGCGACGAGCACAAGAAGCCGGTCGAGGAGATCCGCGTGGTCGCGCCGGAGGCCGGGGACGGCGCGGACGCGGCCCTGGAGCGGGCGCGCATCCTCGCCGACTCAGTGAGGCTCGTCCGCGACCTCGTCAACACCCCGCCGTCCCACCTGTCCCCCGAGGACCTCGCCGGCGAGGCCGAGCGGGTCGCCCGGGACACCGGCCTGTCCATCGAGGTGCTGGACGAGAAGGCCCTCGTCGACGGCGGCTACGGCGGCATCACCGGCGTCGGCCAGGGCTCGGCCAACCCGCCGCGGCTCGTCCGCCTCTCCTACACCCACCCCGAGGCGTCCAAGACGCTCGCGCTGGTCGGCAAGGGCATCACGTTCGACTCCGGCGGCCTGTCCCTCAAGCCGTCCGAGGCCATGGACTGGATGAAGTCCGACATGGGCGGCGCCGCCGCGGTGCTCGGCGCGCTGGCCGGCATCGCCAGGCTCCGCCCCAAGGTCAACGTGATCGGGTACATGGCCATCGCCGAGAACATGCCGAGCGGCACCGCCCAGCGCCCGTCCGACGTGCTGCGCGTCTACGGCGGCAAGACCGTCGAGGTCCTCAACACCGACGCCGAGGGCCGTCTCGTCCTCGCCGACGCGCTCGTCCGCGCGGGCGAGGACTCCCCCGACCTGATCGTCGACGTGGCCACGCTGACCGGCGCGCAGCTCGTCGCCCTCGGCACCCGGACCACCGGGGTCATGGCGAACGACGACGACGTCCGTGAGAAAGTGGTGGCGGCGGCCGAGCGGGCCGGGGAACCGTCGTGGGGGATGCCCCTGCCGGCGGAACTGCGCAAGGGCCTCGACTCGGCGGTCGCCGACATCGCCAACATCAGCGGCGAACGGTGGGGCGGGATGCTGGTCGCCGGGACCTTCCTCAAGGAATTCGTGCCGGAAGGCGTCAGGTGGGCGCACCTCGACATCGCCGGACCGTCCTTCAACAAGGGCGAGCCCTACGGCTACACCCCGAAGGGCGGCACCGGCGCCGCGACCAGGACGCTCGTCCAGATCGCCGAGGACGTCGCCGCTGGAGTTCTGTAGGAGGTCCCGCCCGCTGCACACAGGGGGAGGACCACAATGGATTTCCCGGGGCGGTGGGGGCCCGGACCGGTGCGCCCCGCCCCTCCCGGGGCGTCCCGGCCCGCGGGACGCCACAACAGGGGAAAGGGAGCGACCAGTGGCTGACAGCGGCCCCTTCGACATCGTCGTCCTGGGCGCCGGCAGCGGCGGTTATGCGTGCGCGCTGCGTGCCGCCGAGCTCGGCAAGTCCGTCGCGCTGATCGAGCGGGACGACAACGTCGGCGGAACGTGCCTGAACCGCGGATGCATCCCCACCAAGGCGCTGCTCCACGCCGCCGAGGTGGCCGACCAGGCCCGCGAGGCCGCGAGCGTCGGCGTCAAGGCCACGTTCGAGGGCGTCGACATGGCCGGCGTGAACGCCTACAAGGACAAGGTCGTCTCGACGACGATCAAGGGTCTCACCGGGCTGATCAAGTCGCGGGGCATCGAGCTCGTCCACGGCACCGGGCGGCTGACCGGCCCGACCACGGTCGAGGTCACCGGCGAGGGCGGGCAGGTCCGGACCATCGAGGGCGGGCACATCGTCCTCGCCACGGGGTCGGTGCCGAAGACGCTGCCCGGTCTGGAGATCGACGGCGAGCGGGTCATCTCCAGCGACCACGCGCTGCGGCTTGACCGCGTCCCCGGCTCGGTCGTCATCCTCGGCGGCGGCGTGATCGGCGTCGAGTTCGCCAGCGTCTGGCGCTCGTTCGGCGCCGAGGTCACCATCGTCGAGGCGCTCCCGCACCTGCTGCCCATGGAGGAGGAGTCGAGCTCCAAGCGGCTGGAGCGCGCGTTCCGCAAGCGCGGCATCGGCTTCGAGGTCGGCACCCGGTTCGAAGGGGTCAAGCCGACCCAGGGCGGCGTCTCCGTCAGCCTGGAAGGCGGCAAGACGATCGACGCGGAGCTGCTGCTCGTCGCCGTGGGCCGCGCCCCGGTCTCCGACGGCATCGGCCTGGCCGAGGCCGGCGTCGAGACCGAACGCGGCTTCGTCAAGGTGGACGAGTACTGCCGGACGAACGTCCCCACGATCTCGGCGGTCGGCGACCTGATCCCGACGCCGCAGCTCGCCCACGTGGGCTTCGCGGAGGGCATCCTCGTCGCCGAGCGGCTCGGCGGGCTCAACCCGACACCGATCGACTACGACGGCGTCCCGCGCATCACCTACTCCGAGCCGGAGGTCGCCTCGGTGGGCATCACCACCGCCGTGGCGCGCGAGCGCGGATACGAGGTCAAGGAGTTCACCTACGACCTCGCCGGCAACCCCAAGAGCAAGATCCTGGGGACGCAGGGCGAGGTCAAGGTGATCGCGGCCGCGGACGGTCCCGTCCTCGGCCTCCACATGGTCGGCTCGCGGGTCGGCGAGCTCATCGCCGAGGGCCAGCTCATCTACAACTGGGAGGCCCTGCCCGGCGAGGTCGCCCAGCTGATCCACCCCCACCCGACCCAGTCCGAGGCGGTCGGCGAGGCTCACCTCGCCCTCGCCGGCAAACCACTGCACGTGCACGGCTGAACGCCGCACAAGTATTCCGAAGGAGTCGCTGAGACATGCCGGTCTCCGTCACCATGCCCCAGCTCGGCGAGAGCGTCACCGAGGGCACCGTCACCCGCTGGCTCAAGAAGGAGGGCGAGCGCGTCGAGGCCGACGAGCCGCTCCTGGAGGTGTCGACCGACAAGGTCGACACCGAGATCCCCTCGCCCGCCTCGGGCATCCTGACCAGCATCACGGTCGCCGAGGACGAGACCGTCGAGGTCGGCGCCGAACTGGCGATCATCGGGGACGAGGACGAGGCGCCGTCCGGCGGCGGTGCCCCGGCCGCGCAGGCCCAGCAGGCCCCGCCGCAGGAGGCGCCCGCGCAGGAGACCCCGGCTCAGGAGGCTCCGGCACCGCGGCCCGAGCCCCAGGAGCAGGCCCCGCCGCCGCCCGCTGCCTGGCCGCCGCCCGCGCAGGAGCAGCCCCCGGCGCCGCCGACCCCGGCCCCGGCCCCGGCCGCGCAGCCGCCGGCGCCCGAACCGGCGCCCCCGGCCCGCGAGGAGCCCGCGCCCGCCCCGGCGCCGTCCGGCGACGCGCCCTACGTGACGCCGCTGGTCCGCAAGCTCGCCGCCGAGCACAACGTGGACCTGTCCACGGTGAAGGGCACCGGCGTCGGCGGCCGCATCCGCAAGCAGGACGTCCTGGAGGCGGCCCGCGCCGCGCAGGAGGCCGCCAAGCAGCAGGCTCGGCCCGCCGCTCCGGCGCAGCCCGCGGCTCCGGCGGCGCCCGCCGCGCCCGCCGGCCGCCACGCCGCCCCGGCGGCCCCCGCCCCCGAGGAGCAGCTGGCGCTGCGCGGCCGGACCGAGAAGATGTCGCGGATGCGGCAGACGATCGCCCGCCGCATGGTCGAGTCGCTCCGGGTCTCCGCGCAGCTCACCACCGTCGTCGAGGTCGACGTCACCAAGATCGCCCGGCTGCGGGAGCGGGCCAAGGCCGACTTCGAGGCCCGCGAGGGCGTCAAGCTGACGTTCCTGCCGTTCTTCGCGATGGCGGCGGTCGAGGCGCTCAAGGTGCACCCGAAGCTGAACGCCGTCATCAACGACGAGACCAACGAGGTCACCTACTACGACGTCGAGAACCTCAGCATCGCGGTGGACGTGCCGGAACGCGGCCTGATGGTCCCGGTCGTGCACAACGCGGGCCAGCTGAACCTGGGCGGCCTCGCGCAGCGCATCGCCGACCTCGCCGAGCGGACCCGCGCCGGCAAGGTCAGCCCGGACGAGCTCGCCGGCGGCACGTTCACGCTGACCAACACCGGCAGCCGCGGCGCGCTGTTCGACACGCCCATCCTCAACCAGCCGCAGGTCGCGATGCTCGGCACCGGGGCCGTCGTCAAGCGTCCCGCCGTCATCGACGACCCGGAGCTCGGCGAGGTGATCGCGGTGCGCTCGATGGTCTACCTGGCGCTGACCTACGACCACCGGCTGATCGACGGCGCGGACGCCGCCCGCTTCCTCGCCACGATCAAGCACCGTCTGGAGGAGGGCAACTTCGAGGCCGAACTCGGCCTCTGACCCGCCGGTCGAGCCGGTCCGCGCGTCGACCGGCCGTGACCCCGCCGCGCCGCAGGCCCGGCGGGGTCACGCGTCTCCCCGGGGAAAACGCGGGAACGGCCCTGGACTCCCGCGACCGGCGTCTCCGTCGGCCTAGGGTGGGATTCATGAAGGTCACCGTCACGGGTTCGTCCGGACTCATCGGCTCGGCGCTGGTGCGGTCGCTGCGGGAGGACGGCCACGAGGTCGTCCGCCTGATCCGGCGCGAACCGACGCGCCCCGACGAGGCGCGGTGGTCGCCCGCGGACGGATGCGTGGAGGCGGCGGCGCTGGAGGGCGCCGACGCGGTCGTCCACCTCGCGGGCGCCGGGATCGGCGACCGGCCGTGGACGAAGGCGTACAAGCGCAGGATCAGGGACAGCCGGGTCGTCGGCACCCGGACGATCGCCGAGGCGATCGCGGCGGCCGGCGGCCGCCCGCGCGTGCTGGTGTCGGGCTCGGCGGTCGGCTACTACGGCGACACCGGCGGCCACGAGGTCGACGAGGACGCTCCGCGCGGGCGGGGCTTCCTGGCCGAGCTCGTGGACGACTGGGAGGCCGCCGCCGCACCCGCGCGGGAGGCGGGCGTGCGGGTCGTCCATCCCCGCACGGGCGTCGTCCTGACGCGCGAGGGCGGGATGCTCGGCCGGACGCTGCCGCTGTTCCGGCTGGGCCTCGGCGGCAGGCTCGGCACCGGCGGCCAGTGGATCAGCTGGATCTCCCTGGCCGACCAGGTCGCCGCGCTGCGGTTCCTCATCGACCACGAGATCGACGGGCCGGTCAACCTGACCGCGCCCAACCCCGTGACCAACGCGGAGTACACGCGGGCGCTCGGCCGTGCCCTCGGCCGGCCGACGCGGCTCGCCGTTCCCGCGTTCGCGCTCCGCGCGGTCCTGCGCGAGTTCGCCGACGAGGGGCCGCTCGTCAGCCAGCGGGTCCTGCCGCGGCGGCTGGAGAAGGCCGGGTTCCGGTTCGAGCACGAGACCGTGGAGGACGCCCTGGCCGCCGCCCTGGGCACCCCGCCCCGCGCCCGCCGCGAGCACCGGGCATGACCCGCCGGCCCTGAGCGCCTCGCGAGCGTCCGCCCCGGGCGCCTGCCGAGAGCGCCGGGTTTCTGCGCACACGTGAGTCCGTCCCGTCAGTCCCAAGAATCGTCAAAGTCCCGGCCGATCCCGTTCCGTAGTCATACGGTGACATTGAGAGATCCCGGCCCAGGGAGGGTGAATGAGCACCGACGGACAGCCGCACATTCTCGCGATCGGCGGGGGCACGTTCGTGCCGGACGGCCGGGAGGGGCTCCAGCCCAGCCCGCTGCTGCGCTACGCGTTCGACCTGACCGGGCAGGACAGACCGCGGGTCTGTTTCCTCACCACGGCACTGGGCGACGGCGCCGAGCACATCGCGCGCTACTACGCCGCCTTCTCCGCGATGGACGCCGAGGTCAGCCACCTGGCGCTGTTCCCCATGCCGAACGTCGCGGACATCCGCGCCCACCTGCTCACCCAGGACCTCGTGTACGTGTCGGGCGGCAGCGTCGCCAACCTGCTGGCGCTGTGGCGGCTGCACGGCCTCGACGAGATCCTGCGGGAGGCGTGGCAGGAGGGCGTCGTGCTGTCCGGGCAGAGCGCGGGCGCGCTGTGCTGGCACGTCGGCGGCAACACCGACTCCTACGGGCCGCAGCTCCGTCCGCTGACCGACGGCCTGGGGTTCCTGCCGTTCTCCTGCGGCGTGCACTACGACAGCGACCCGCAGCGGCGCCCGCTGCTGCAGCAGCTCGTCGGCGAAGGGACGCTGCCGGGCGGCTACGCCGCCGACGAGGGCGTCGCGCTGCACTACGTCGGCGCAGAGTTCGTCCAGGCCGTCTCGTACCGCCGCGACGCCGGCGCCTACCGCGTCGAGCCGGACGGGCCGGGAACGGCGAAGGAGCAGCGGCTGGAGCCCCGCCTGCTCGCCGCCCTCTGAGGACGGAACCCTCCCCCGCCGGGGAAGGACGCCCAGGGCATAAGCTGGCCTCCGTGAGCGATGTGGACGCACGCGAGCTGGTGATGGTGCACGCCGGGTTCGGCACGGCGGCCGTTCCCTACCACGAAGGATGGGAGCTGCAGAAACGCACTCACGCCCTGAGGGTGGACGACGCCATCCCCGACACCGTTCTGCTCATGGAGCACGAGCCCGTCTACACGGCGGGCAAACGGACCTCGGCGCTCGACAGGCCGCTCACCGACCCGGGCGCCCCGGTCGTCGACGTGGACCGCGGCGGAAAGATCACCTGGCACGGTCCGGGGCAGCTCACCGGTTACCCGATCATCCGGCTTCCCGAGCCGCGGGACGTGGTCGGCTACGTGCGGCTGCTCGAACGGATGATGATGGGCGTCTGCGCCGACCTCGGCCTGGAGACCATCACGGTCGAGGGTCAGAGCGGCCTGTGGGTGGCCGGAACGCCCAACCGTAAGATCGGCTCGATCGGGATCCGGGTGGCGCGGGGCGTGACCATGCACGGGTTCATGCTCAACTGCGACAACGACATGAGCTGGTTCGACAGGATCGTCCCTTGCGGGATCCGGGACGCGGGCTCCACCAACCTCAGCCTCGAACTCGGCCGCGACGTGTCGGTCGCCGAGGTCGTCCCGCTCGTCGAGAAGCACCTGGCCGACGCTCTCGGCGCGGAGGCCACGCTCCACCGCACCCTGGCGCAGCTGGGAGCCTGACGGCGCGTCCAGGAGCCTGACTGCCGCATGGGAGGCCCGCGGCGGGCGCTCAGTCCTGGGGCGTCATCGCCTTGTAGACCGCCTCGCCCTCGGCGGCGGCGGCCTTGAAGAACTCCCCGAGCCCCTTGTAGGCGGGCTTGAGGACCTTGTCGCGTGCCGCGTCGTCCAGCCGGTCCGCGTCCTGCACGCCGGCCTTGCCCATCGCGGCCGGGTCGAACCGTTCGGCGACCTTCGCGAACGGCGTCGCCGCCAGATGGTCGGCGACGGGCTTGACCCGGTCGGGCGCGAGGTAGATCACGTCCATGCCCAGCTCGTCGGCGCCGTCCTCGGTGAGCAGCCTCCCGCCGCACACCACGTCCGCCTCGGGCGGCCTCCCCTCCCAGGCGTCCGCGGTGAGCAGATAGTGCATCGCCTGCCACGCCCAGCCGAGCTCGAACGGCTGCGCGGGCGCGCGCCGCCGCCAGTCGGCGTCGCCGAAGATGCGGCGGGCGATCCGGCCGGGATCCGGCTCCCCCTCCAGCACCGCCGGCACCCTGAGGTACGACATTGCCAGACCCACTGCGGTCCTCCTGCTAGACGCTGTTGCGTGATGACAGGGAGTCACCCTAGAGAGATCAGCTGTGGGACATGGCCGAAACACGCGAATCGGCGAGGTGAACGGGGTACTGTCATACGTTCGAGATCGCTCCGATACTCCATTGAGCCCCCGGCGGCCCGATGTGCCGGACCGCAGACGGGGGACGTACGCTGGTACCCGTGACGACGGTGACCCCTGAGGGACGCAAGCTCCTGCGCATCGAGGCCCGCAATAGCCGAACGCCCATCGAGCGCAAGCCCGACTGGATCAAGACGCGGCTGAAGATGGGTCCGCAGTACCGGGAGCTCAGCGGCCTGGTGAAGTCCGAGGGCCTGCACACGGTGTGCCAGGAGGCCGGCTGTCCCAACATCTACGAGTGCTGGGAGGACCGGGAGGCCACGTTCCTCATCGGCGGGGACCAGTGCACCCGCCGCTGCGACTTCTGCCAGATCGACACCGGCAAGCCCGCCGCGTTCGACCGGGACGAGCCGCGCCGCGTCGCCGAGTCAGTCGCGGCGATGGGGCTGAAGTACGCGACCGTCACCGGTGTCGCCCGCGACGACCTCGACGACGACGGCGCCTGGCTGTACGCCGAGACCGTCCGGCAGATCCACGCGGCGGTCCCCGGCTGCGGCGTCGAGCTGCTGATCCCCGACTTCAACGCGGTGCCCGAGCAGCTCGCCGAGGTCTTCTCGTCCCGCCCGGAGGTGCTGGCGCACAACGTGGAGACCGTTCCCCGGATCTTCAAGCGGATCCGGCCGGCGTTCCGCTACGAGCGCTCCCTCGAAGTGCTGACCCGGGCGCGTGAGGACGGCCTCGTCACG
>DATCLF010000081.1:0-8117 GCA_036564055.1 Spirillospora sp. | reverse complement strand
CTGTACTCCTGGCCGGTCGGGGCACATCGATGATGGCGCGAGCTTGAGTCTCCAGTGACTGGAACCCGCATGGTGGACGACATGGACGGCGACACGCTGTACACGATCGGGGAACTGGCGCGCCGCACCGGGCTCTCGGTGCGGACGATCCGGTTCTACTCCGACGCGGGCGTGGTCCCGGCGACCTCCCGAACGGCGGCCGGGTACCGGCTGTACGACGTGGAGGCCGTCGCGCGCCTCGAACTCGTGCGGACGCTGCGCGACCTCGGCGTGGACCTCGGCACGATCCGGCGGGTGCTGGCCCGCGAGATCGGCGTCTCCGAGGTGGCGGCGGCGCACGCCGAGGCGCTGGACGTGCAGATCCGCACGCTGCGCCTGCGCCGGGCCGTGCTGCGGGCGGTCGCCAAACGAGGATCCGGCCCAGAGGAGATCGAACTCATGCACAAGCTCGCCCGGCTCTCCGACGAGGAGCGGCGGCGCATCATCACCGACTTCATCGACGAGACGTTCGCCGGGCTCGAGGTGAACCCCGCCTTCGAGCAGAAGATGCGGTCCGCCCTCCCGGAGCTGCCCGACGACCCCTCTCCCGAGCAGGTGGACGCGTGGGTCGAGCTCGCCGAGCTCGTCCGCGACCCCGACTTCCGCGCGTCCATCCGGCGGATGGCCGAGGCGCAGGCCGCCGACGTCGCCGGGGGAACCCACCCCGAGGACCCGGCACGGCTCGGGCAGATGACGGGGGAGAGGATCACGGCGGCCATCGCGGCGGGCATCGACCCGCGGTCCGAGGAGGCCCGCCCCATCGTGGACGAGCTCGTCGCCGCCTACGCGGAGGCGTACGGAACCGAGGACGACGCCGACTTCCGCCGCGAGCTGCTGAGGCGGACGGAGGTCGGAACCGACCGGCGCGCAGAGCGGTACTGGCAGCTCCTCGCGATCATCAACGGCTGGCCCGCCTGGCCGGAGCGGACACCGGCGTTCGAGTGGTTCGCCGAGGCGCTGCGCGCCTGACGGCCGGCCCGGGCCGGCCCCTCGGGCCGACGCCCGAGCCAGCACGGTCAAGGGTCAGGTCGTGAGCGGGACGCCGACGTGGTGACGGCCGCGCCGGCGTCCCAGCGCGATCACATCCCCGGCGCCGTCGAGGACGCCCCCGGCCGGGTCGTCCTCCCCGTCCGCGCGGACCGCGTCCCCGTCCGGACGCAGGATGTCCCACACCACCAGCACCGCCAGCGCCAGCACGGTCAGGAACCGGGCGAGCAGCGCGAGGTGGTAGACGTCCTGGGAGATGCCGCCCGCGGGCGCGCCGAGACCCAGCACCGCCGACAGGGTCCCCGGCAGGTCCGAGCCCGGGGTCCGCGCCGAGACCGACAGCAGGAACCACCAGATCCCGAAGAAGTAGACGACCTCCCCGATCTGCCACGCCACGAACGCGGGAAGCCTCGGGCGGGCCAGGACGGCGAGCGGCAGCAGCCACAGCACGTACTGCGGCGACCACACCTTGTTCGGCAGCATGAACGCGACGACCACGAGGAACAGCAGCTGCGCAAGGCGGGGCCGGCGCGGAGCGGCCAGCGCGAGGACGGCGATGCCGGCGGCCAGGACGAGGAACGTTCCCGTCCCGAGCAGGTTGAGCAGGCCGGTGTCGGACGCGGGCCCCTCCAGCCCGTGCTCCTGGAGGACGAAGAAGATCGAGCCCCAGTCGACGCCGCGTTCCCGGCTGAAGGTGTAGAACTCCTTCCACCCGTCCCACGCGAAGACCATCACGGGAACGTTGACCACCAGCCAGCTCGCGGCGGCGCCGGCGAGCAGCCTCCCCATGGCGCGCCACTGCCCCGCGCGGACGCACAGCAGGACCAGCGGGCCGAGGAACAGCAGCGGGTAGAACTTCGCCGCGATCGCGAGCCCGAGCAACCCGCCGGCGAGGGCCGGGCGGCGCGCCGACCAGGCGGCGAGGGCCAGCGCCGACAGCGCCACGGCGAGCAGGTCCCAGTTGATGTACGCGGTGAGCAGCAGGGCCGGGGACAGCGCCGCCATCAGCCCGGCGCGCAGCGACCGCCGTCCCGCCGCGTACGCCGTCGCGAGGACGGCCACGACCGCGAAGACGGCCAGCAGCAGCGCGGTCACGTTGTAGAACGCCATCCCCCGGGCGTCCATGTCGAACGGCCGCACCAGCCATGCGACGAGCTGCATGAAAGCACCGGACAGGACCGGGTACTCAACGTGAGTGATGTCGCCGCCGGCGAACGAGTCGAAGTACGGGACCTTGCCTTCGCTGAGCCCCCGCACGAAGTACAGCGGATAGATGTCGGTGTAGCAGGCGTTCGTCGTCGTCTCGATGAAGTCGAAGTCGGCCTCCGCGCAGGGCCGTTTCTGCAGCCACCCGAGGCTGCACACCAGCGCGGTGAGACCCGCCAGCACCGGCGCGAACGGGACCGGGGGACCGCCGCCCCGGCGAGGCGGAGAGTCCTCCGCCCTGTCGCTGTCGGCGCGGGCGACGGACATCGGGATCCCTTCGGAAGACGACGACATGGAGAGCAAGACTATTAGCCGCCGCGTCCGCCGCGAGCCGCCCCGAACCGGCGGTGGGGACGCGAAACGGGAACGGCCCGGAGCCGCGGGGCTCCGGGCCGTTCCCGGGACGCCGAGGACGCGCGTCCCGGCGCCGCTCGTCGCGCTGTCGCTAGTCGTTGCTCCGCCGGTTGCCGGGCCCGCCCGGCTCCGGCGTCTCCTGGCCGCGGCAGGCGGGATGGTTCCGATGCTCGGGCTGCGCGCACCACCACGACTTGTCGCCCTCGGGCGGCAGGTTCGGGTCGCAGCCGACCGGCATCCCCAGCTGGTTGCACGGAACCCCTGCGTCGGCTGGGTCGACGGCGTGGGCGAGGGCTGCCCCGGCCGGCAGTCCGGCTGGCCGATCTGACCCGGCTCACAGGTCGGGGTGGTGCTGGGGTTCGGGGAGTTCGACGGCGCGGGCGTCGTCGGCCTCGCCTTCGCCCACGGCGGGATCTCGCCTCCGTTGACCGGCGGCGGGAACGGCGTGACCTCCTTGCCCTCCAGCGCCTTCAGCATGAACTTCCTGAACAGGTCGGCGGGGACCGTACCACCGTAGACCTGGCTGTAGTTGCCCACGCCGACCAGCGACTTGCGGTTGCCGTTCTTGTCCTGGCGCCACATCGCCGCCGCCGTCGCGATCTCCGGCGTGTACCCGACGAACCAGGCCGACTTGTTCTCGTCCGTCGTACCGGTCTTGCCGGCGACCGGACGGTTGCCGAGGTTCGCGCGGGTGCCGGTGCCGCCGGGCTTCACGACCGCCTCCATCGCCGACGTCGCGTCCGCCGCGACGCCCTCGGAGAACGCCCGCACCGGCTTCTCCCAGGGCAGCTTCTCCAGGCTTTCGCCCCGCTCGTTCGTGATCGGGCGGCCCTGGTTGTCGGTGATCTCGGCGATCACGTGGGCCTTGCGGTGCACACCCCGCGCGGCGAACGTCGAGTAGGCCGACGCCATGGTGACCGACGTGGTGTCGATGACGCCGAGCGGCAGTGAGGTGTAGCTCGGGTCGAGGCCCGGGGTGTCGGCCGGGATGCCCATCTTCTTGGCCATCTCGACGACGTTGGACAGCTGGACCTTCTGCCCCAGCTCGACGTACGACGTGTTGATCGACATCGCCGTCATCTGCTTGAGGTTGTAGACGCCGTTCTCCGAACGGTTGTCGTTGGTGAACGTCGCGCCGTTGATCGTCCGCTTGTAGCTGCCGTCCATCGTCGTCTTCAGGCTGATGCCCTGGTCGAGGGCCGTGGCCAGGACGATCGGCTTGAACGACGAACCGGGCTGCACCTTGCCCTGGAAGGAGTTGTCGAACTGCTGCTTGCGGTAGTCGGGGCCGCCGTAGGCGGCGATGACCCCGCCCGTCTTGGCGTCGATCGCGGTGAGAGCGAACTGGATGTCGTTGCCCAGCCCGTTCTCTTTCCTGACCTCCTTGACGACCTGGTTGGTGTAGTCCTGCAGCCTCTTGTCGAACGTCGTCTTGATCCGCAGGCCGCCGGTCTCCAGCATCTGCTCGCTGATGCCGAGCTCCTTCAGCTCGGCCAGGACCCGGGCCTCCAGGTAGCCGGCGTTCGGGTCGTCCGGGACGTCGCTCCAGTTCTTCTTCGTCTGGGGGAACTTCGCCTTCGCGCGCTCTTCCTCGCTCAGCCAGCCCTTCTCGACCATGCCGTCGAGGACGTAGTTCCACCGCTCGATGAGCGCCTGCTTGGCCGGGTTGGACGCCGGGCCGTAGGTGACGAAGTAGCCGGGACGCTGGATCATCGCGGCGAGCATCGCCGCCTCGGACACGTTGATCTCGGTGACCGGCTTGTGGAAGTAGGCGCGCGACGCCGCCTGAATGCCGTACGACCGGCGCCCGAAGGGCACCGTGTTCAGGTACAGCTCAAGGACCTGCTCCTTCTTCATCTCCTTGCCGAGACGGATGGCGATCAGGATTTCCTTGAGCTTGCGGCTGACCGTGCGCTCCCGGCTGAGACCCGCGTAGTAGTTCCGGGCCATCTGCTGGGTGATCGTGGAGGCGCCCGCGGTGCCGCCGCCGGTCACCGCCCGGTAGATCGCGCCCGCGATGCCGGTCGGTGAGATGCCCGGCTCTGTCCAGAAGTTGCGGTCCTCCGCCGCGAGAACCGCGTTCTGCACGTGCTTGGGCACCTTCGACAGCGGGATGTTCTCGCGGTGCGTGCCGATCCGGGCGAGGGGGGTGTTGTCCGAGTACAGGATCACCGATTCCTGGCGGATGGCGTCCTGCTGCTTCTCCGTCGGGATCGGGGTCCTGGCGTACGCGACGATGGCGAGCGTCGACATCCCGAGGATCATCACGCTGACGGCGGCGACGACGACCTTCCATGACGGAACATAGCGGCGCCAGCCGGTCTTCTCCCCGTTCTCGCCGCGCTTGCCGCGCTTGCCGCGGTCGTCGCGGTCGTCGTCCCAGAAACCGTCACCGCCCGAGCCGCCGGGGCCCCTGCGTCCTCCGGGACCGCCGGGACCACCGCGCCCGCCGCCGCGCCCGCCGGCCCCGGCACCGGCGGCCGCGCCGGCTCCCGCCGCGGCCGAGCGTCCAAGACGTCCCGAGCGGCCCGAGCGTCCGCCCGGGCCCGACCGCATGGCGGAGGACGCACCCGCCCGGCGGCGACCGCCGCCGGGACCTCCGATCCGCGCGGGTCCTCCGCCTCGTCCTCCCGGCCTGCCGCCGGGTCGTGGGCCCCTGCCGGATGAGGGCGAGCCGGACGGTCCGCCACGTGGCGCACCGGCGGGCGTGCCCGACGCGCCGGGGCGGGGGGCTCCCCTCCGGCCGGGGCCATCTCCGTGTTCCGGTCCGTATCGGCTTCGGTTACTCACGCGACCTCATCAACTGGGATACGGCTGTGCGTCGTCAGAGAGTACTGCGCGGCGGGAGCCGCGGGAGCCGATGGAACAAGGCTTCCCGGCCTCCGGCGTCGCGGACGTGCTCGGTCATGCCCGTTGGCGTGCGGCAACTCGCGAGCATGCTTCATGTCACACCACCGCCTTCGCACACGGTTCGGACGTAGCGGTTCGCGGGTTCATTCCGGTGGCCTCGCCGGCGGCAACAGCGGCACGACGCCCGCCGTGCTGGGCTGGTTGGAGTTCGGCCGCGGCGGCCGAGGCCCGCCGGGCCCGCCTCCCCTGCCGCGGCAGGCCGGGTCGCCCTGATGGATCTGGCACCACCATCGCGGCGGCGGGTCGCTCGGCGGCTTGTTCGGGTCGCATCCCTCCTGCGGGAACGGCGACTGGCACGGCGGCAGGTCGCCCCGGTCGCCGGGGCCGCCGTCGTCATCGCCCCGGCAGAGCGGGTGGAACCTGCCGAGCGGGTGGTCGTCGCACCACGGCGGCCTTTTGTCGCGCTTCTTCGGCGGCTTGGCCCACTTCTGCACGATCCCGCCCCATGCCGGCGGCGGGAACTGCTGGACCTCCATGCCCTGCATCGCCTTCACCATGTAGGAGCGCCAGATGCGGGCGGGGATCGTGCCGCCCTCCACGGTGCCGATGCCGGGCAGGACGACCGACTTCTTCTTCCCGTCGGGGCCCGTGGCGTCGTTGTAGATCGTCACCGCGGTGGACACCTGCGGGGTGTAGCCGACGAACCAGGTCGCGACGTTGCGGTCGGTGGTCCCGGTCTTGCCGGCCGCCGGCCGGTCCGGCAGCGCCGCCGCCGTCGCGGTGCCGCTCTTGACGACCTGCTGCATCGCGTACGTGGCGTCCGCGGCGACCTTGGGGTCGAAGATCCGGCGCTTCTCGTACTTCGGACGCAGCCGGATCGTCTTGTTGTCGGACTCCTTGACGATGCGGATCACGTGCGGCTGGTGGTAGACGCCGCCGTTGGCGAACGGCGCGTAGCCCGCCGCCTGCTCGATCGGCCGGATGTTGTTGACGCCCAGCGCGAGGTTCAGGCAGCACTTGTGGGGTTCGAGCAGGTCGGACGCGATCCCGGCGTCGGTCTCGGTCTTGATGACCTCCTCGATGCCGACCTTGCCCATCAGCTGGATGAACGCGGTGTTCACCGAGTCCTTCGTCGCGGTGACCAGGTCGATCGGCGAACCGACGTCGTGGCTGTTCGGGACGATCACCGCGTTGGGGTCGTCCTTCGACACCACGTTGCCGTCCGGGCCGATCGGGGTCTTCGACCGTCCCTCGACGAGGCTCTTCAGGCTGTAGTTCTGCTTCAGGGCCGTCGCGAGCACGTAGGGCTTCATCGCCGAGCCCGCCTGCGCCGAGCCCTGCCAGACGTTGTTGAACTCCTGCTCCAGGTAGCCGGGCCCGCCGTAGAAGGCGATGACCTCGCCGTTGGCGGTGTTCACCGACACCAGCCCGACCCGGATCTTCTTCTTCGCGAGCTCCTTCGGGTTCACCTGCGCGACGCTCTTCTCGGCCGCCTCCTTGGCCATCTTCATCCGCTTCTCGTTGAAGGTGGTGTAGACGCGCAGGCCCTTGGTGGTCAGTTCCTTTTCGTCGATCCCCTGCCGGCGGAGCTCCTCCTTGGCGCGCATAAGCATGTAGCCGCGCTGGCCGCCGTAGAGCTCGTCACCGGAGTTGGGCTTCCTCATCTTGGGCAGGCCCTGCTTGATGTATTTGTCGGCCTGCTCCTGACTGAGCTTGCCCATCGAGACCATGCCCTTGAGCGTGTACTCGTAGCGGCCCTTCGCCCACGCCTCGTTCGCCTTGACCGCGGGGTCGCGGTTGGGGTTCTGGATGATGCCGCCGAGGACGGCCGCCTCGTCGGGGTTGAGCTTCCAGACGTCCTTGCCGAAGTACTCGCGGGACGCGGCCTGGATGCCGTAGGTGTTGCGGCCGAAGTAGATCGTGTTCAGGTAGAGCTTGAGGATCTCGTCCTTGGTGTGCTTGTCCTCGAGCTTCAGGGAGATGAACAGCTCCTTGAACTTCCGGCTCATCGTCCGGTTGTTCGGGTCGGAGTAGTAGTTCTTCGCGAGCTGCTGAGTGATCGTCGACCCGCCGCCGGACCCGCCGGTGAGGTTGTCCCACACCGCCCGGGCGGTGCCCTTGATCGAGAAGCCCGGGTCGGTGTAGAAACTGCGGTTCTCCGCCGCCAGCACCGCGTTGCGGACGTGCGGGGGAACCTTGTTGAGCTCGACGCTCTGCCGCTTCGTGCCGATGCGGCCGATCTCCTTGCCGTTGGTGTAGTAGAAGATCGACGCCTGGTCCTTCACGCCCGCCACCGTGGGCTCGGCGGGCGTGGGCGTGTTCGCGTACGCGACCCAGATCAGCGTGACGAACGAGGCGACGCCGAGACCGCTGACCCCTGCCACGACCTTCCAGGACGGGAGGTACCGCCGCCATCCCGTCTCGCGTGAGCGCAGATGCCCGAGGACTCCCGATTTCTTCGGCGGCCCGCCGGAACCGCCGGGGCCGCCCGGTCCACCGGGGCCGCCGGGCCCCTGGGGACTGGCGGCCGCGCCCGACGCGCGGGCCGCCCGGGTGCCGCCGCCCCGGAACTTCGCGGTGACCTTCGCGCCGAACTCCTGCGCGATCGTGCCGATCTTGTCCTTGAGGCCGGGTTCGGGCGCCGTCCCGAACCCCGCCCCGGCCGGGGGAGCGCCGCCCAT
>DATCLF010000080.1:0-13795 GCA_036564055.1 Spirillospora sp. | reverse complement strand
GCCGCTGTCGCCGTGATCTTGGCCGTCCACCTGGGGCACGAGGTGTCATGGGCGACTCGCACGGGCCTCGCCGGGCCGAACACCCGCGCAAAAAAAGAAGCGGCCTGTCAGGCCGCTTCCGTGTCGGGCGGGGTCCTGGTGAGAACCCCGCAGGTCCTGTTCGTCCCTACTGCTTCATGAGGCGGATCACGCCCTGCGAGAACAGGACACCCCCTCCCGTGATGCAGTACAGGACGACGAAGTCGAAGACGACGTCCACGCGCCAGATGATGAAGCCGAAGGCGACTGCGTAGGTCGCCATCAGTGTGATGACCCAGTTCTTCCTGCGCTGGCTCAGGTTCCCGGCGCCGGTCAGCGCCTCGTAGATCTGATTGGACGCCAGACCCGACAGGAAGACGCCCAAGGCTGCGGGGGCGACGTTGACGTCGGCGAGGTCGTGGAGCCCGACGAGCACGAGCGTTATGAGACCGCCCAGTGCGACGTAGGTGAAGTTCTTTCCGAACGGCTTGCCGGTGTTTGCCATGGTTCTCCTTTGTTGGCGCTTGTCGTAGCGCTCTGCTTGCCGCTGCGGCCTCTTGATTGGGTTGGCTGGCGGTCGTGCCGTCGTACACGGCCGCCGGTATTGATCGTCCGGAGCCGGGCGCTCGGTGCCATCACGAATCCCGATCACCGTGCGGGGGACGAGGCGAGCAGTTGCCGGGCGGTCGGAGTGAGTGCGATCAGATGTGGTGGAAGTGCTCGCCGCGCGGGGCGTGGGCGGGTCAGGGGGTGCGGAGGCGGGCGTAGACGTCGCCTGAGCGGCCGCGGGGCCGGATCTTCTCCAGGCCGCGGACCAGGTCGCCGGCGTCGAGCCAGCGGGGGCTGGCGAGCACCATCGTCTCGATGGGGGAGTAGTTGTAGACGTATCCGCCGGCCGCCTCACCGAGCCGCTCCACGCGACGCAGGGCCTCCAGGGCCGCGTCGTGGGCCGAGGGCACGTACTCGAACGACAGGGCACGGACCGGACGGGTGAGCCCCGCCAGCACGTCCGCCTCGAAGCCCTCGACGTCGATCTTGCAGAAGGCCGGTTCGCCGTGGGTCGCGACGAGGTCGTCGAGCGTGGTGACCTCGATGTCGATCGTGCGGTCCCAGCGGACGCGGGCGAAGCTGCGGTCCTGCGTCACCGAGGCGATCCAGTCGCGTGACAGCGTGGACACCGTCGGCGTCGCGGTGGACAGGGCGAGCTCGGCCCGTCCGGGCTTGGCGCCCGCCGCTCCCGGAACGATGGTGACGCCCTCGTCGCGCCCGTAGAAGAACCGCAGGACGCGCAGGCAGTCGGGCTGGGGCTCGACCGCGACGACCCGGGCCCCGAGATGCCGCCACACGCGCACCCGGCCGCCCACGTGCGCGCCGATGTCGAACGCGAGGTCGCCGGGCCGCAGGAACTCGCCGTAGAGACGGGAGGCGCGCCGATGCTTGCCCGGGACGCCGTAGTACATGACGAGGGATCGGGCGATTCCGTACGCACGCAGCAGCATCCGCCGACCTTACCGCGCCCCCGCCGGCCACGGCGTCGGGACGCGGGCGACCCGGATCACGATCGTCCCGTCCACGGTCACGTGGCGCGATGATGGAGGGAACCCGAGCGGAGAGGTACTCATGACCAGCGCGGGACGAACGTGTGCTTTGGGGTCCTGTGTGAGAAGGAAAAAAAATATCTGCGTGAGATTTGGCAGACCAATACACTTCTGCCATGTCTCAACGTGTCCTGTTCGAGATAGAGGACGATGACCCCGAGCTCACCGCGGACGACCGGGATTTCGTCGCGAGGCTGAACGAGCTCGTCCAGCGACCCGCGGACGACTCCGTTCATGGAGAAGCCTTCCACGACGACGAAGACGACCTGCTCATCGGAGCCGTCAGCCTGTTCGACCCGGAGGAGAACCTCCACCTGGCCGCGATGGGGGTGTACGTCGGCGACGGCAGGGTGCGTGGAGATCGGTTCGATCAGAACTATGAGTTCCGTCCTGCTCCGACACCCTTCGCCATGGACGTGACCGGCGACCGTGACGAGCTGGTGCGGAGTACCGCCGAGTGGTTCACGAATGTGTTGCAGCGTCCCATCGTGCTTTATGTCTGGCTGCACGACCGGTACGCCTATGCCGCGCGCTACCTTTTCGCCGACACCGGTGAGACGCTCTGCCAGAGCTATTCCCCGCGGTTCGCTCCTCCCGGTCAGGAAAAGCGCCTGGTGGAGGAGGGGCACGTCTATGGAAAGGGCTGGATTCAGACCACCGGGCTCCCCGACCCGAGCTTGTACCTGCATATCCGGGGTGACCTGGAGCGGGCCGCACTGCCCTCAGGCGTGCCCAAGGCGACCGAACGCGCAGGGCTTCCTCGTCCCTGGTACGAGTGAGCGGCGCCGGGGCGAGGGCGAGCGCGCGGCCGTCGTCCCTCGCCGCCGGTCCTCACCGGCGCCGCGGCCCCCGATCACCCTCGGAGAAAAAGATATCTCCGCCATTTCCGCCGGCGCCTCGCCGGCACGCCCAGGACCAGCCGCTGTGCGATGATGCCGAGCAGCCTGCCGCCCCCGATCCCGACCACCGGAATGAGGAAGATCAGGACGATCATGAGAGGCGCGGATTCGAGGAGCAAGGGATAGAGCATCCCGTAGAGGCCGTTGAATGCGCCGAGGATCGTGCCCGCGGCCGGCCATGATCGTGGCCGGTCCCGCTGGTGGCGGAACGCGATGATCGCGCCGATCAGCACCGGGCCGGGGACCACCAGGGCCAGGAGCACGGACACGTCCATCGCCAAACAGACCGCGGCCTGTCCCAGCAGGAAAATCGCGGGGAGTCCGAGGTAAATGGTGTAGACGAGCACCCGTGCGACGGACTCGCGGCGCTCTCCCTCGATCAACATGCGCGTACACTACCGAAACGGCTCGGAAACGCCCGAAATAAGCGTGGCCGGGGCGCAGGCCGCCGTGCCCGGCCCCGCCGAGCCTCGCGCGACGGCCGGCCCGGTCGAGAGGGTCAGGACGCGGGCAGCCCGAGGGCACGGGCGATGAGCATCCGCTGCACCTCCGAGGTTCCCTCGCCGACTTCGAGGATCTTGGCGTCGCGGTAGAAACGGCCGACGGGGAACTCGTTCATGAAGCCGTAGCCGCCGAAGATCTGGGTGGCCTCGCGGGCGTTGTCCATGGCGGCGTTGGACGCGACGAGCTTGGCGATCGCGGCCTCCTTCTTGAACGGCTCACCGGCGAGGAGCTTGGCGGCGGCCGCGTAGTAGGCCAGGCGGGCGGTGTGTGCGCGCGCCTCCATGTCGGCGATCTTGAACTGGATGGCCTGGTAGCGGCCGATCTCCCTGCCGAACGCCTCCCGTTCGCGGACGTAGCGGAGGCACTCGTCCACGCAGCCCTGGGCGAGGCCCACCGACAGCGCGGCGATCGCGATGCGGCCCTCGTCCAGGATGCGGAGGAACTGGGCGTAGCCGCGGCCCCGTTCGCCGACGAGGTTCTCGGCGGGGACGCGCACGTCGTCGAAGAACAGCTCGCGGGTGTCGGACGCCGACCAGCCGACCTTGGAGTACTTGCGTCCGACGGTGAAGCCCGGCGTGCCGTTCGGGACGATGATCGTGGAGATCTCGCCGTCGCCGGTGAAGGCGGCGACGGTCACGAACGCGGTGATGTCGGTGCCGGAGTTGGTGATGAACGCCTTCGACCCGTTGATCACCCAGTGGTCCCCGTCCAGGCGGGCGGTGGTGCGCATGCCGCCGGGGACGTCGGAGCCGCCGCCCGGCTCGGTCAGCCCGAACGCCGCCAGCCTCTCACCGGAGGTGAGCTGCGGCAGCCACCGCTCCTTCTGCTCGGGCGAGCCGAACCGGTAGATCGGCATCGCGCCGAGCGACACCGCGGCCTCCAGCGTGATCGCCACGGAGGAGTCGACGCGGGCGAGCTCCTCCAGGGCCAGGCAGAGCGCGAAGTAGTCGCCGCCCATGCCGCCGTACTCCTCGGGGAACGGCAGCCCGAACAGGCCCATCTTCCCCATGCCGGCGACGATCTCGTACGGGAACTCGCCCCGCTCGTACAGGTCTGCGATGACGGGGGCGACCGACTCGCGGGCGAACCGCTCGACCGTGCGCCGCAGCTCCTCCTGCTCGTCGTCGAGCGCGAAGTTGATCATGAAGGTCTCACTCCTTCGACAGGGCCTGGACTACGCGGGACGGGCTGGGGCGGCCGAGCCGGCGGGCCATCCAGCGGCTGGCGGCGACGAGGGCGTCGAGGTCGACGCCCGTCTCGATGCCGAGGCCGTGCAGCATCCACACGAGGTCCTCGGTGGGGAGGTTGCCGGTGGCGCTCTTCGCGTACGGGCATCCGCCGAGCCCGCCCGCCGAGGCGTCGACGACCGTCACCCCGGCGCGCAGGGCGGCGAGGGTGTTGGCGAGCGCCTGACCATAGGTGTCGTGGAAGTGGACGGCGAGCCGGTCGACGCCGATCCCCGCCGCGCCGAGCGCCTCGATCAGGGCGGTGACGTGGCCGGGGGTGCCGACGCCGATGGTGTCGCCGATGCTGAGCTGGGAGCAGCCGAGGTCCATCATGCGGGTGGCGACCGACACGACCTGGTCGATCGGGACGTCGCCCTCCCACGGGTCGCCGAACGCCATCGAGACGTAGGCGCGCACCCAGAGCCCCTCGGCGCGGGCGCGTTCCACGACGGGCGCGAACATCGCGAGCGACTCGTCCACGGTGCGGTTGAGGTTGCGGCGGGCGAACGTCTCGGTGGCGCTGCCGAAGATCGCGATCTCGGTGACGCCGTTGGACAGCGCCCGGCCGAGACCCCGCTCGTTCGGGACGAGGACGGGGTAGCGCAGCTCGGGGGAGCGGGGCAGCACGTCGAGCAGCTCGTCGGCGTCGGCGAGCTGCGGAACCCACCTGGGGTGCACGAAGCTCGTCGTCTCGATCGTGCGCAGCCCCGCCCCGGCCAGCCGCGTGACGAACTCGGCCTTGACGTCGACGGGGACGACCGCCTTCTCGTTCTGCAGCCCGTCCCGCGGCCCGACCTCGTAGATCGTGACGCGCTCCGGAAGGCCGTCCAGCGGTACCCGCATCGTCATTCCTCCTCGATCACGGCCAGCACCGCGTCGAGGGCGACCTGCGCGCCCGCGCGGACCGGCAGCCGCGTCACGACGCCCGCGAGCGGCGCGGTGACCGTGTGCTCCATCTTCATCGCCTCGACGACCACGAGCGGCTGCCCCTGCGACACCCGGTCGCCTTCGGCCGCCTTGACGGCGAGGACCGTGCCCGGCATCGGGCTGCGCAGCACCCCGTCGCCCGTCCCGGCGGAGGCGGCGTCCGCCTCGGCGCGGACGTGCTCGCCGAGCGCCCACGCGTGCCCGTCGCGGCCGAGCCACAAGGTGTCCCCGTCGCGCACGGCCGTGAAGGAGGTCGTTCTTCCAGCGTAGGTGAGCGTGAACGGCGCGTTCAGGGAGGCCGGCACGGGCGGGCCGCCGCCGACGGCGACCCGGGCGGACGCGGCCCGCCCCTGCACGCGGACCTCCACGGGGTCGCCGCCCGACGGGGTGATGATCCACGACGCCCAGGCGTGGGCGCCGGGACGCCAGCCGTCCGGGATGTCCCACGGGTCGTCGCCGGCCTCGAGCGCGCGCATCCGTTCCAGCGCGGCGGCGGCGAGCGCCTCGGGCGGCGCGGGCTCGGCGGGGACCAGCTCGTCCAGGTGGCGTTCGACGAGGCCGGTGTCGAGGTCGCCCGCCGCGACCGCCGGGTGCCGGACCAGCGACCGCAGGAACCCGATGTTCGTGGGCACGCCGAGCAGCGTGGAGGACGCGAGGGCCCGGTCGAGGCGGTGCAGGGCCTCGGCGCGGTCGCGACCGTGGACGACCACCTTGGCGAGCATCGGATCGTAGGAGCCGCCGACCTCGGTGCCGAGGTCGACGCCCGAGTCGACCCGGGCGCCGGCGGGCTCGGCCAGGGCCAGCACGCGCCCGCCCGCCGGGAGGAACCCGCGGGCCGGGTCCTCGGCGTAGATGCGGGCCTCGATCGCGTGGCCGTCCATGCGGACGTCGTCCTGCGCGAACCCGAGCGGCTCGCCCGCCGCGACCCTGAGCTGCAGTTCCACCAGGTCCAGGCCCGTGACCATCTCGGTCACGGGGTGCTCGACCTGCAGCCTGGTGTTCATCTCGATGAAGTAGCGGTCCTCGGGCCGGGCGCCCGCCACGATGAACTCGACGGTTCCGGCCCCGACGTAGCCGATGGCGCGCGCCGCGTTGATCGCGTGGCGGCCCATCTCGTCGCGGATCGCCGCGTTCAGCAGCGGCGACGGGGCCTCCTCGACGATCTTCTGGTGCCGACGCTGCAGGCTGCACTCGCGTTCGCCGAGGTGGACGACGTTCCCGTGGGCGTCCGCGAAGACCTGGATCTCGATGTGCCGGGGCCGTTCGACGAACCGCTCGACGAGCAGGGCGTCGTCCCCGAACGAGCCGCGCGCCTCACGGCGGGCGGACGCGATGGCCTCCGGCAGGTCCGCGGCGTCGCGCACGAGCCGCATCCCCTTGCCGCCGCCGCCCGCCGACGGCTTCAGCAGCACCGGCAGCCCGACCTCCAGCGCGGCGGCCTCGAGCTCGGCGTCCGACAGGCCGGGCTCGTCGCGGCCGGGGACGACCGGGACGCCGGCCGCCGCGACCGTCCGCCGCGCGCGGATCTTGTCGCCCATCGCCTCGATCGCCTCGGGCGGCGGGCCGACGAACACCAGCCCCGCCTCGGCGCACGCACGCGCGAACCGCGCGTTCTCCGCGAGGAAGCCGTAACCCGGGTGGACGGCCGACGCCCCGCTGTCGCGCGCCGCCGCGATCACGGCGTCGGCGTCCAGGTACGAGGGGATCAGCAGGGCCTCGTCCGCCTCCCGCACGTGCCGCGCCAGGGCGTCGGCGGCGGTGTGGACGGCCACCGCCCGGACGCCGAGCCGCCGCAGCGTGCGGAAGACCCGGACGGCGATCTCCCCGCGGTTGGCGACCAGGACGCTGTCGAACATCACACCCTCACATCCGGAAGACGCCGTAGCCGACGGGCTCCAGCGGCGCGTTCGCGGCGACCGAGAGACCGAGCCCGAGCACGCGCCGGGTGTCCAGCGGGTCGATCACCCCGTCGTCCCACAGCCGCGCGGTCGAGTAGTAGGGGTTGCCCTGGGTCTCGTACTGCTCGCGGATCGGCGCCTTGAAGTCCTCCTCGTCCTGCGCGGACCACTGTTCGCCGCGCGCCTCCATCTGGTCGCGCCGCACGGTCGCGAGGACGCTCGCGGCCTGCTCCCCGCCCATCACCGAGATCCGGGCGTTCGGCCACATCCACAGGAAACGCGGCGAGTACGCGCGCCCGCACATCGCGTAGTTGCCGGCGCCGAACGAGCCGCCGATCACGACGGTGAACTTCGGCACGCGGGCGCAGGCGACCGCGGTGACCATCTTTGCGCCGTGCTTGGCGATGCCGCCCGCCTCGTACTCGCGCCCGACCATGAACCCGGTGATGTTCTGGAGGAACAAGAGCGGCACGCTCCGCCGGTCGCACAGCTCGATGAAGTGCGCGCCCTTGAGCGCCGACTCGCTGAACAGGATGCCGTTGTTGGCGAGGATCCCGACCGGGTGGCCGTGGATGCGGGCGAAGCCGGTGACGAGCGTCGGCCCGTACTCCTTCTTGAACTCCTGGAAACGGCTGCCGTCCACGATGCGGGCGATGACCTCGCGCACGTCGTAGGGGGTGCGCGGGTCGGGAGGGACGATCCCGTAGAGCTCCCGGGGGTCGAAGGCGGGCTCCTCGGAGGGCACGACGTCCCACGGGCGCGGTTCGCGCGGCCCGAGCGTGGCGACGATGTCGCGGACGATCCGCAGCGCGTGCGCGTCGTCCTCGGCGAGGTGGTCGGTGACGCCGGAGGTGCGGGCGTGCAGCTCGCCGCCGCCGAGCTCCTCGGCCGAGACGACCTCGCCGGTGGCGGCCTTCACCAGCGGCGGCCCGCCCAGGAAGATCGTCCCCTGGTTCCGGACGATGACGGCCTCGTCGCTCATCGCCGGGACGTAGGCGCCGCCCGCCGTGCACGACCCCATCACCGCCGCGATCTGCGGGATGCCGCGCCGGGACATCGTCGCCTGGTTGTAGAAGATGCGGCCGAAGTGCTCGCGGTCGGGGAAGACCTCGTCCTGCCTGGGCAGGAACGCGCCGCCGCTGTCGACCAGGTAGACGCACGGCAGCCGGTTGTGCAGCGCCACCTCCTGGGCGCGCAGGTGCTTCTTCACCGTCATCGGGTAGTAGGTGCCGCCCTTGACGGTGGCGTCGTTGGCGACGACGACGCACTCGCGGCCGGAGATCCGCCCGACGCCCGTGATGATCCCGGCGCCGGGGGCCTCGTCCCCGTACATGCCGTTGGCGGCGAGCGGCGACAGCTCCAGGAAGGGCGATCCGGGGTCGAGGAGCGTGTCGACCCGGTCGCGGGGGAGCAGCTTGCCGCGTGCGACGTGCCGTTCCCTGGCCCGTTCGGGACCGCCGCGCCCGGTCGCGTCGATGCGCTCGCGCAGCTCCGCGGCGAGGGCCTCGTTGTGGGCGGCGTTCGCCTTGAACGACTCGGCCGTCACGTCGGCGGCGGAGCCGATCACGCGTCCGCTCATGGCCCCCTCCCTGGTTAACGAACATTAACAACGGTGATGTTAATGCTTATTAACAACTCCAGTCTAGACTTGCCGCATGGTGTCCCCTCCCGCCGGGGCGGTCCCCGGGCCCGACGTTCCGGCAGGTCCGCCGCCCAACCCGCGCCGCGCCGAGATCCTCGCCGCCGCGGCCGAGCTGTTCGCGCGCCGCGGCTACCACGGGGTGTCGATCGGCGACCTCGGACGGGCCGTCGGTCTCACCGGACCCGCCCTGTACCGGCACTTCAGCGGCAAGGAGGCCGTCCTCGCCGAGATGCTCCTCGACATCAGCGAGCGGCTGCTCGCCGAGGGCGTCCGCCGGGCCGCCGATCCGGACCCGGACCTGGCCCTGGACGCGCTGCTGACCTGGCACATCGCGTTCTCCCTGGGGAACCCGGCGCTGATCACCGTCCACGAGCGGGAGCTCGACAACGTCCCCGAGCCGCAGCGTCACCGGATCCGCCGGTTGCAACGCGCCTACGTCGAGGAATGGGTCGGCGTCCTGCGCCGCCTGCATCCCGGGACACCGGACGAGCGCATCCGCGCGGGCGTCCACGCCTGCTTCGGCCTGCTCAACTCGACCCCGCGCAGTGCGGGCGAGCTCGATCGCGACGCGATGGAGGGCCTGCTCCGCACCATGGCCCGCGCCGCCCTCGACCGGATCGGCGAGGAGTCTTCTTGACCTTGACGCATGCGTCAAGGTCCTACCGTTGCCGCCCGTGGCGACGCGAAAAGGAAGAAACCCGGGCGCGGCGGTGGAGAGCGACCGCGCGGACCACGGCCGCCCGCGGGGAACGGGCTGGTCGCTCGGTCTGCTGCTCGCGACGTTCGCGATCGGCACCGACGACTTCATCATCGCCGGCGTCCTCCCGGAGATCGCCTCCGACCTGGAGGTCGGCGAGGCGACGACCGGCCAGCTGGTCACGGTCTTCTCGGTCACCTACGCCGTGGCGGCGCCGGTGCTCGCGGTCGCGCTGGCGCGCGTGCCCCGCCGGGTCCTCGTCGTGGGCGGTCTCGCGGTGTTCGCGGTGGTCAACCTCGTCACCGCGGTCGCGCCCTCCTACCCGCTGCTGATGGCATTGCGCGTGGCGGCGGCGCTGGTGGCCTCGGCGGTGAGCCCGGCCGCCTTCGCCGTGGCGGGCGCCCTGGCCCCGCCGGAGCGGACCGGCCGCGCCATCGCGACGGTCGCCGCCGGGCTCACGGTGTCGCTCGTCGTCGGCGTGCCGGCCGGCTCGTGGCTGGGCGCGACGTTCGGCTGGCGGTCGACGTTCACGTGCGTGGCCGTGCTGACCTGCCTGGCGGTGGCGGCGACCGCGGCCACGCTGCCGCGCCTGCCGCGGACGCCGGTGGTGGGAGTGCGGGCCCGGCTGGTGCTCCTGCGGCGGCCGCCCGTGCTCATGTGCGTGCTGGGAACGGTGGTCGGGGCGTCCGGCGGGCTGATGCCCTACATCTACATCGCCCCCGTCGTGCACGACCTGACCGGGCTGGACGGCGGCCGGGTGCCGGCGTTCATCGTGGTCTACGGCCTCGCCGGTGCGGCCGGCACGGCCGTGGGCGGACGGCTGACCGACCGGTGGGGGATCGACCGGGCGCTGCTCGGCCTGCTCGCCGTGGTCGTGGCGTCGACCGTGACGATGACCGTGGTCGGCCTGCTCGGGGGCGGCCGCGCCCCGGTGTGGGCCCTCTGCCTGCCGCTGGCGGTGTGGGGCATGGCCGGCTGGGCCTACAACCCGCCGATGAACGCCCGCGCGCTGCAGATGGCGGGCGAGGCGGGCACCGAGGCGGTCGCGCTCAACACCGGCGGGCTGTACGTGGGCATCGCTCTGGCCGGGGCGATCGGCGGCGGGGCGCTCTCCGTGACCGGCGGGACGGGGGTCCTGGCCGCGGCCGCCGCCATCGGCGTGGTCAACCTCGTGTTCATGGCCGTCACCGTGCGCCGCTACCCCGTCCGGCGTCCCGAGACGGAACCTCGCGTCCCGGCGGCGTCATCGTGACCCCGGCAGCCGGAGACCGAAGCCGGTCATCATGGGGTCGACGGGAATGGATCGACGGGAGCGGTCTGAGACGGAAGGTCCGAGGCGTGCGCATCGGTGAGCTGGCCAAGGCGTCAGGGGTCTCCACCAGGGCTCTGCGCTACTACGAGCAGCGCGGCCTCCTGCCGTCGCGTCGACGGGAGAACGGGTACCGCGAGTACGACGAGTCCGCGGTGACACGGGTGCGCAACATCCGTGCGCTGCTGGACGCGGGGCTCAACGCCGAGAGCATCCGCAAGCTGACCGACTGCCTGGACGGAGACCTCGATCACACACCCGTGTGCGAGGACGCGATCGTCCTCTACGAGCGGCGGCTGCAGGTGGTGCGCGAGCAGGTGGCCGCACTCACGTCGCTCCAGCGCAAGCTCGAGGACAGGCTCCACCGGCTGCGCGCGGAGACGCCGCGCCGGGCGGTCCGCTGACGGACGGGCACGCGGCAGCGCCCGTTGCCCCGCGGACGGCTTCCGAAATCGTTGCGGTGACCGTCGAACGCTTCCGGTGCCGGGTGCGTACCACGGCACATGAAGGACGAGAAGGTCGCCCCTCTCGACGAGGCCGTCGCGGCCCCTGCGCAGACGAAGACCGACCTTCCGATCATCACCGACCCCGCCGCCCACGACGGCCGCGTCTCCCGCCCGGACTCCGCCGCGGACCGCGTCCCCGGGCAGCCGTCCGGGGACGCCGCGCGGCCGTCCGCCGATCCCGCCGTGCCCGAGCCCGTTTCCAGCGGCGACCCCTCAGCGGTGCGGACGGCGCCGGGCGGTGAGGGCGACCGCGCCGAGAACGCGCGTCTCGGCGACCCGGTGGCGGTGTGGCCGTGCGCCGGCTGCGGACGGCCCGTGCCGCAGCCGGTGCGCGGCGCCCGCACGATCCGCTACTGCCAGGACGGCGACGGGGAGTGCGAACGCATCGCACGCGAAAGACGCGAGTACGACCGGCAGGCCCCCGGGCTCACCGGCCAGGTGGCGTGGGCCTGGGAGATGGTCGAGCGGCTGGAGGGCGCCGTGGACCGGCTCGCCGGATCCCTCATGTCGGAGCTGAGCGTCGCCGGCGTCGAACGGCGCATCGCCGACGCCCAGGCCGAGGCGGCCGGGCGCATCGCGATCGCGCAGCGGGAGCGCGACGCCTCGCAGCGGCAGGCCGAGGCCGCCTGGCGGGAGACCGCCGCCGCCCGCGCCCGCGCGGAGGCCGCCGAGCAGGAGGCCGCGTCCGCCCGCGCCGAGGCCGAACGCCTCGCGGCCGAACGCGACGCCGCCCGGCGGGAATGGCGGGAGGCCAGGGAGCAGGCCGACGCCGCCATCGCGGCACGGCTCGCCGCGGAACAGGAACGCGACCGTGTCCTCGCCCGCGAGGGGGACCTGCTCTCCTCCCTGGAGAGCGCCCGCGCGGAGCTCGTCTCCCTGCACAAGCGGCTTTCGGAGACCGAGGCGCTCGTCGAGGCGCAGCGCGTGGAGGCCGAGGCGGCCAAGCGCGCCACCGAGGACCTGCGCTCGGCCGTCCGCGACGCCGAGGCCAAACGCGGCCAGGCCGTCGCCGACCGTGACCAGATCCAGGCGCGGGCGCGCGAGTTCGAACAGCACAACTGGCAGCTGTCGCGCACCGCCGAGGAGCTGCGGGCCGCGGTGAAGGCGCTGACCGCCGAACGCGACGCGGCGCGCGCCGAGGCCGACCGCGCCCGCCGCCGGGTCGACGCGCTCACCGCGGTCGTCGACGGTCCCCGGGGCGACGGCCCGCGCGACGGCGGCCCCGTCCCGGTCGTGGACCGGGAGCCGCCGACCGGGCTGCACCCGGTGCCGCCGGTCGGCGGATCGGCCCAGAACGGGGGCTACCAGGCCGTCATCGATCCCGCGCGGATGCCCCGCGGCCACAACGGACACCATCTTCCCCACGCCGGCTGAAGGTGAGGCCGGCCGACCGATGCACCGCTGAGGAGGTGAGGCCCTTCCCCTGAGAGCACTGGCCCTGACCCGGCCGCCGTATCGCACCGGGGTGGTACGGCGGCCGGTGCCCGTCCAGGGCCCGGGCCGATCAGCCGTCCGGGCGGCGGTCCCTGGCGCGAAGACCGGCCGTGTAGTCGAGCGCTCCGGCATGGACGGCCGCGTGCACCGCGCGGGCGATCCTGGACCCCCAGGTCGACCTGGGTCCCGCGAACGGTTCCGCCGCTCCGTCTCCCGTCACGGAAGCGATGCAGATGGCGTCGGACGCGGTGCCCGTGCAGGAGTATCCGGCTTCCAGAAGCGCCTGGGTCTTGGCCTCCGTCGCGGTGATGACCGCGTTGACGAGCGCGGCGTCGCTGAGCGGCACCGGCACGGCCACGACGATGTTGACGGTCCCCGGCGTCCACGCCGGCGGCGGCTCCGCGTCCAGGTCGATCGGCGCCAGCTCGGGGTCGGGCGTCCCGGGCGGGGACGCCGCCCAGGTCGGCACCCGCAGGCCCACCGTCGCCGACACGCTCACGCCCCCGTCGTCGCGGCGCACGGTCCGCGACACCGGCGCGGCGGTGAGCATCCCGACGCCCGGCCCGTCCAGGCCGTACGACTCCGCGAGCCGCTCCAGGTGGTCGACCGGATCCGTGCGCGCGTAGGTGCCCGGGACCTGGGCGTTCAGCACCCACCGGGCCGGTCCGATCCCGCCGCCCAGCAGGGCCGACGAGATCATCCGGTATCCGTCTCCGGCCCGCCACACCGTCGCGGCGAGACGCGTCCCGTCCTCCTCCCGCCACACCGTCTCCAGGTTCACGGACGCTCCGGCGACAGGATCGGCCGGCCGTCCGCGCCGAGGGTGACCCGGACCCGGGCGTCGAAGTGCTCCTCCACGGCCGGACGGGTGAGAACCCGCGCGGGCTCTCCCGCCGCGGCGACCCGCCCGCCCGACAGGAGCACGAGCCGGTCGGCGTACTGCCCCGCCAGCGTCAGGTCGTGGATCGTCGTCACCACCGTCAGCTCGTCCGACAGCCGCAGACGGTCGATCAGCTCCATGACCTGCTGCTGGTGGCCGATGTCGAGCGCCGTCGTCGGCTCGTCCAGCAGCAGCACCCGCGTCTGCTGGGCCAGCGCGCGGGCCAGCACCACCCGCTGCCGCTCGCCGCCCGACAG
>DATCLF010000079.1:0-26297 GCA_036564055.1 Spirillospora sp. | reverse complement strand
CGATCAGGCTGGCGATCCGCCACGGCGCCGGCCCCGAGGCGTTCCTCGACAGGCTGCAGGACGCCCCCGCGGCGGTCCGCGCGGCGCTGTACGCGGCCGTCCGCGCGAACCGGCGCCACGACCTGGCCGACGCGCTCATCGGTCCGGTCGCGGACCGGTGGGGCGACCCCGAGGCCGCTTCGCTGCTGCCCGCCTGCACGCCGTCCGTCGTGGCCGGGCGCCTCGACGCGCTCGCGCACGCCGTCCGGAACTGGGCGACGCTCGGCCGCCGCCACCCGGACGCCGTGCTCGCCTACGCCGAGCGCGCCCTCGCCGAGCTGCCCGACTCCGCGCACCACGCGTGGTGGGCCCGGACCGCTCCCGGCATCGCCGCGGCGCTGCGCCACGACCCCGGCCGGGTCGTCCGGCTGCTGGAGCGCCACCACCGCGACCGGCCGCTGCCGCGGGAGCTGCACCGCGCGGTGGGCCTGCTGCTGGACGCCGAGCCGGAGCGCATGCTCGCCCTGCTGCTCACCGACGCGCACCGCGGGGACCTGCAGTTCCTGCTGTGGCTCAGGTCCTTCCGCAACCGGATCGCCCGCCTCGGCGACGACGACGCGGCCGCCGTCGCACAGGCCGTCCGCGAGAACGCCGACGGGCTGAGACTGCTGCTGAAGGCGTTCCCCCCGAACCGCCGGGAGGCCGTGTTCGGGTGGGCGATGCGAGGCGTCGACCTCACCGCCGTCGAGATCAAGGACGACCTGATGGAGGTCCTCCCCCGGGCGGTGCGCCACCGGGAGGCCCGCCGGATGATGGGCCTGCGGACCGTCGGCGACGTTCCGTCCCGGAAATGGGCGACGGCGGCGTTCCTGCCGTACGAGGAGGCCCTGCCGATCCTGGGGGAGCTGACGCGCAGGACGGACGCCGAGGAACGCGCCACCGGCTACGCGCACCTCGTCCGGTGCGCGGGACGCTCCGGCGACCCCGATACGCTCCGCACCGCGCTGGAGTCGCTCGACCGGCTGCGCAACGAGCAGGATCCCGTCCGGTGCGCGGCACTGGAGGCGCTGGCGTCCGTCCCCGAGGGTCTGCTGGACGCCCGGCACACGGCGGTGATCGAGCAGCTCGCCGACGACGCGCTGAACGCCCGCGACCTGTCCTACTCCACCCGCCACGCGCTCGCCCGGATCGCCGCGGCGCTGTGCCGCCGGAGCGCGACGCGCAACGACCCGGACCTCCTGGTGACCGGCCTGGAACTGTTCGAACGGCTCGTCGGCGACATCGGGTGGCTGCCGTTCGTCCGGCTCGACCGGGTGCTGCGGCGCGGGCGGGAGCACGAGCTCGTCGCGACGCTGGAGCCGCGGCTCAGGGCGGCCGCGCGCCGCGACGACCACCGGCTCGCGCTGCTGCTCGCGCGGGCGCTGCAGCGCCGCGCGCACGGCGTTCCCGCCCTGCAGGACGCGCTGGAGGCGGCGCTCGACGCCCGTGACGACGACGTCATCGAAGAGGCGATCGAGCTGTGGCTGGCCGCGCCCGGGACCCGCGCCGAACGCGTGGAGAAGGTCGTCGCCCGCGACCCCTCCGCGGTCGCCGTCCGGGAGGTCCTGGCCGTCATCGCACGCGAGCGCACCGACCTGCTGCATCTCGTCCTCGCCGAGACCACGCCGGAGGGACGGTTCCAGCGGCCCGACGTCACCTACGTGCCGCGCATCGAACCGGCCTGGACCGACCGCTGGACGGCCCGGCAGCGCGAGTCCTACCGCGCCCTCCTCGAACGCCTGGCGGCGAGCGACGACACGTTCGCCGGCGACCGGTCGTGGGCCATCTCGACGCTCGCACGGATTCCCGGCACCGAGGCGGCGCGGCTGCGTCCCTACCTTCAGTCGGATGACGCCTTCGTCCGGCGCATCGCGCTCACCGCCCTGCCGTGGACGTCGTCCCCGCAGGAATCACTTCCCGCTCTGCTCGCCCATGCCGAGTCCGACGACGCCCACGTCGCCGTCTACGCCGCCGCCCGCGCGGCGCGGTTCGTCCCGCCGTCGGCGCTGGCGGCGATGCTGCGGCCCGTGCTGACCGGCGGCAAGATCACGGCGCGGAAGGAGGCCGTGCGGATCCTGCTCGGCAACCGGGTGCCGGGCGCCCTCGACATCATCGCCGAAGCCTGGGACGACCCCGGCCAGCACCGGGACGTGCGGTCCGCAATCGCCTCGGCCGTCCGCGCCCGCCTGGACGAGCCGGCCACCTGGGAAATCCTCGCCAAGGCCGTGCAGGGGCCGCGCGACCTCGCCCGGCAGGTGCTCGGCACGCCGCCCCTGCTCATCGAAGAGCGGTTCCGGGAACGCTACGCCGCGCTGATGGTGAGCGTGGCGCGCTCCGATGACCCGGAGGCGCGCGCGGCGGCGCTGCCCTGCCTTCCCGAATGGGCGGCCTGGGCCCCGGACATCCCCGCCCTGCTGGCCGATCTCGTCACCGACCTCGACGAGACCTCCTCGTGGAGGGACGCGCTTCACGCCCTCGTCCAGTGCGTGGTCAACGGCATCGGCGCCGCCGAGCTCGGTGAGGCCGCCGCACGGCTCGCCGCGGCCCCGCCCGTCCCCGACGCCGAACCCGATCGGGACCTTCCGGCGTTCCAGCGGCTGACGGCGCTGGCCGAGAGGGTGCAGTACACCGCCGCCCTGTACGGAAGGCTCGGGCGGCGCACGGTCACGGCGGTGGAGGGCCGTCTGCCCGAGCCGTTCGCGACGGAGCTGGCCGCCGCCACGCTCGACTGGCAGGACCCGGGGGCCGCGGACGCCCTCGACGCGATCGCGGACCGGTGCGCGCGGCTCGGCGTCCTCGCCGTGACGGAGATCGCGGACGCGCTCGCCCACGGGCCGTCCGCCCACGGCGTCACGACCATGCCCGACCCGGAGAAGCTGCATCCGCACGCGGTGCGGCTCGCGGCGCGCAACGACCTCGCCGGGGGCCTGCTCGCCTGCTCTCTCACGGAGAAGCAGGGCGGTCGCGTCGACTGGCCCGCGGAATGGCGGGAACTCCTGCGCACCCTGCGCGGCCACCCTCACCCCGAGGTCGCCTTCCGCGCACGGCGCATCCACACCTCTGCGGAGTGAGAACCGTCCGCGCTGGGCGATTTCAGCGGTTGATCGTCAGCGGGCGGCCATGCGGTCGAGGGCGAAGCGGCGCTGCAGGGCGAAGGCGACCGCCATCAGCGCGGCGGGCACCACCGTGACGCCGATGAGCAGCGCCAGGAGGGCGGAGTCGGACTGGGCGACGGCCTGCCCCTCGGTCGTGGAGACGAAGCCGCCCGCCGCGAGGGTCGCCGAGTACACGTAGGGGCCGATCGCGGTGCCGGTCGCCTCGGTCGCCGTCCACACGCCGGTGTAGGCGCCCGCGCGGGCCGCGCCCCGGGCTTCGGCGGCGGCCACGATGTCGGGGATCAGTGAGAACGCGAAGAGCTGCAGTCCGGTGAACGCCACGCCGAGAACGGCGATCACCGCGACCGTCGGCGCCACGCCCATCGCCTCGCCGGGCCACAGGGCCAGCGACCCGGCGACGAAGACCGCCTGGCAGAACAGCAACGAACGCTGCTTGCCGGTGCGCTCGGACACCTTCATCCAGACGGGGCCGGTGACCGCCGCGGGAACGAGGAAGGCGCCCATGAACACGGCGGTGAGTTCCTCGTCGCCGAACGTGTACTCGGTGTAGAAGGGCACCGCCGCGAGGAAGATGTGCACGGTGATGCCGGTGAACAGATACGACAGCGCCAGGACCCGGAAGTCGCGGTCGCGCGAGGTGATCCTCAGGTCGTCGACGACGGTGTGCGCCTGGGCCTCGTCAGGGATCCGGAAGCCGGAGCGGTCGGCGAGCCGCCGGATGAAGACGATCGCGACGACGCCGGTGACGACGAGGAACCCGGCGAGCAGCACCGACATCCGGGCGTAGTCGTCGCGGCCGCCGCCCGACACCAGCGCCGGGGCCGCGATGCCCGCGCCGAGCAGCCCGACCGTCAGCAGCAGCATCCGGTACATGAACACGCGGGTGCGCTCGTGGTACCCGATCTTCAGGTCGGACGGCGTCGTGAGGTACGGAACCTGGAAACACGCGTACAGGACGTTTCCGAGGACGTAGAACGTCCCGACCCACAGCGCCGCCGTCCAGCCGCTCACGCCGGGCGGCACCGAGAACAGCCCGATCCACGCGACGGCCAGCAACAGCCCCCAGCGGAGCATGCGGCGCCGGTGCCCGTCGCGGCGGGCGTGCCGGTCCGACACCGACCCGAACCAGGGGTGCACCACCGCGTCGAGGACCTTCGGCAGCAGCAGGGTGAGGCCCGCGAGGAACGGGGACACGCCGAGCGTGTGCGTCATGAAGTAGAGCAGCAGCAGGCCGGGAACGGTGACCCACACGCCCATGCCGAGGGAACCGGCGGAGTATCCGATGAGGTCGCCCGCCCAGGGCCGTGCAGCGGCTCCCGTCCGCTTCGCCGTGCTCATGCCGACCCAGGGGGATCGCAGGACACGGCGCGGCGACGCGCCCTCTCGAGGGGCTCGCACCGGCTCCCGCCCGCGCCGCCGCAACCGGGGTCCGGTCCCGCCGCGGCCGGGGCGGAGACCGGGCTGCGCGCCGCTCCGGCGGCCCGGCAGATCATGTGCACTCCCTGGACGTCGCGGCGAGGTTCAGTGTGGGCGAGCTTCGGTGGGCGAGGGGTTCGGTGTGCGGGGTTGATGTGCGATAAGGGGTAACTTACCGTTCGGGGCGCACAGTGAGCGTTGCGGGTGGTCGGCCGGCCGGGGTGAGGAACGCGGCCGGTGCGGGCCGTCCGGGCGCGCCGGGACGCGTGCGGGCCCGTCCGGTCCGCGGTGCGGGGCGCCTGCGGCCCCTGCCGCCCGCGCGCCGGGCCCCGGTCGGGGCGTGCGGGGCCCGGCGGACGGCGAGGCTCCGGAGCCGCAGGCGCCCTGGGTCAGTCCTCGGTGAGACCCAGCTTCTCGGCCTCCTTTCTCATGCCCGTGGCGGCGGAGGATCCGGCCGCGTCCAGCTCGTGGGCCAGCTCCTCCAGCTCCCGGCCGCCGGCCATGAGGCCGGTCAGCTCCTCACGGGAGATCTCGTCCTTGGTGTGGTAGCCGATGCTCCGGCCCCGGTTGAGGATGAGGAAGCGGTCGCCGACCGGGTAGGCGTGATGCGGGTTGTGGGTGATGAACACGACCGCGAGGCCGCGCTCCCTGGCCTGGACGATGTACCGCAGCACGACCCCGGCCTGCTTGACGCCGAGGGCGGCGGTGGGCTCGTCCAGGATGAGCGCCCGGGCGCCGAAGTAGACGGCGCGGGCGATCGCCACGCACTGCCGTTCGCCGCCGGACAGGGTGCCGATGGGCTGGTCGACGTCGCGCAGGTCGATGCCCATCGCGGCCAGCTCGGAGTGGGTCGTGCGCCGCATGAACTCGACGTCCATGCGGCCGAATCCCTTGCGCTTCTCCGACCCGAGGAAGAAGTTGCGCCAGACCGGCATGAGCGGGACGACGGCGAGGTCCTGGTAGACGGTGGCGATGCCACGGTCGAGGGCGTCGCGCGGCGAGGCGAACGTGACCTCCTCGCCGTTCACCTCGTAGACGCCGTCGTCGTGGGGATGCAGCCCAGCGACGATCTTGATGAGGGTGGACTTGCCGGCCCCGTTGTCGCCGAGGACGCAGGTCACCTCGCCGGCGTACGCCTCGAAGCTCACGTCCTTCAGCGCGATGATGTTGCCGTAGTACTTGCTGACGCGGCTCAGCCGGATCAGCGGGGTGTCGGTGTCCTTCCCGCCGGTCATGACGACCTCTCCACTCTGCGCCGGACCACCAGGTTGACCACGGTGGCGATGAGCAGCATCGCGCCGAGGAAGAACCTGAACCAGTCGGGGTTCCACTCGGCGTACACGATGCCCTTGTTCGTCATGCCGAAGATGAACGCGCCGATCGCCGCGCCGATCGCCGACCCGTAGCCCCCGGTGAGCAGGCATCCGCCGATGACCGCGCAGATGATGTAGAGGAACTCGTTGCCGACCCCCTCTCCCGACTGGATGGTCGCGAACGCGAACACCAGGTGCATCCCGGAGAACCAGGCGCAGAACGCCACGCCCATGAACAAGCCGATCTTGACGCGGGCGACCGGGACGCCGACCGCCCGGGCGCTGGCGGCCGACCCGCCCACCGCGAAGATCCAGTTGCCGATGCGGGTGCGCAGCAGGATCCACGTCGCGATGGCCACGAACAGCAGCCACCAGAAGACCGTCACCTTGACCTGGACGCCGAGGACGTCCACGTCGGAGGCGAAGATGACCCGGGCGCTGTCGAAACCGTCCATGTCACGGACGGAGTCGCTGGCGACGTTGCCGGTCAGCGCCTTGGTCACGCCGAGGTTCAGCCCCGCCAGCATGAAGAACATGGCGAGCGTGATGATGAAGCTCGGCAGCTTCGTCGCGACGTAGAGCAGCCCGTTGACCATGCCGAGCCCCAGCGTGAGGACGAGCGAGATCACGACGCCCGCCCACACGTTCAGTGTGAGCTGGTAGGCGGTCAGCGCGGCGATCAGCGCCGAGGTCGTCACCATCACCCCGGCCGACAGGTCGAACTCGCCGCCGATCATCAGCAGCGACACCCCGACCGCCATGATGCCGAACGTGGAGCTCGCGTACAGGACCGTCGAGAGCGAATCGGCCTGCAGGAACGAGTCCGCGACGACGGAGAAGAACACGAACAGGGCGACCGCGCCGAGCAGCGCACCGAGCTCCGGGCGGCCCAGCAGCCGCCGCAGCGGCGACTGCCGGGCCAGACGCTCGTCGGAGCCGGGGGCGGCCACCGGTGGCTCGGCGACCGTCTTGGTCATCGCGTCCCCCGGTTGGCGAACTCCTCCAGCTCGCCGGCGTTGTCCTTGGTGACGATCGCCGGGCCGGTCAGCACGGGACGGCCGCCGCCGAGGACGTTGCCGTTGCGCTTGAGCAGCCACAGCGCCTCGACCGCCTCGTAGCCCTGCAGGTACGGCTGCTGGTCGACGGCGAACTCGATGTCGCCCGCCTTGAGCGAGGCGATGAGGTCCTTGTTCAGGTCGAACGTCCCGATCTTGGCCTTGGAGCCGACCTCCTTCTTCGCGTCGACCGCGGTGGCGGCGAACGGAGCGCCGAGCGTCAGGATCCCGTCGATGCTCTTGTCGGACTGGAGCTTGGCCGTGATGGCCGACTTGACGTCCGGCATGTTCGCGCCCTGGACGAAGAGGTTCTCCAGCTCGCCGTCGAACGTCTTGCGCGCGCCGTCGCAACGGGCCTCCAGGCCCACGTTGCCCTGCTCGTGGATCACGCACAGCGCCTTCTTGGCCCCGATCTTGCCGAGTTCGGTGCCGGCGGCCTCGCCCGCGATCGACTCGTCCTGGCCGAAGTGCGCGATCGCGCCCAGCTCGGCCGACTCCTCCTGGCCGGAGTTGATCGACACCACCGGAATCTTCGCGGCGGCCGCACGGGCGAGGACGTCCTTCATCGCGTCGGGCTTGGCGAGCGTGACGATGATGCCGTCGACCTTCTTGTCGATGGCGGCCTGGACGAGCTGGGCCTGCTTGCCGCCGTCCGGGTCGGCGGAGTACAGGAACTCGACGTTGTCCTTGGCCGCGGCCGCCTTGGCCCCCTTCTGGACGATGTCCCAGAAGGTGTCGCCCGGCGCGGAATGCGTCACCATGGCGATCTCCAGGCGGGGCCCGACCTCGTCCGCGTCCTCCTCGGCCTTCTTGCCGCCCGAGCTGCTGCAGGCGCTCAGCGCCAGCACCCCTGCGGCGAGGACCGCGAGCCCCTTGGACGTCCTACGCGCGAAAACGCCTCTCATGGATTGTGCTCTCCGTTTCTCCCCGAAGTGTCGGTGTGAGGAGTGGATCACATATGATGCCTGCGCGCTCGCCGATCCGCCTCATAACGGGCACGTGCCCGCCGGGTGGACTCCAACGCCGACACCTCTGCGACCGGGACGTCCCACCATGCCGCACTCTCGGGGGTCCCTGCCAAGGGGTCGGTCTCAATGTGGATAACCGTGGTCCGGGACGCCTTCTTCGCCTGTTCGAGCGCGTCACGCAGCTCGTCGACGGTGGACGCGCGGACCGCGTCGGCGCCGAGACTGGCGGCGTTGGCGGCGAGGTCGACGGGGAGGACGTCGCCGTCGAGGCCGCTCGCGGTGCGGGTGCGGTAGCTGGTGCCGAAGCGCTGCGCGCCGACCGACTCCGACAGGTTCCCGATCGAGGCGAACCCGTGGTTCTGGACGAGGACGACGATCAGCTTCACGCCCTCGGCGACGGCCGTGGTCAGCTCCTGCGCCATCATCAGGTACGAGCCGTCGCCGACGAGGACGAACACCTCGCGGTCGGGAGCGGCCATCTTCACGCCGAGGCCGCCGGCGATCTCGTAGCCCATGCAGGAGTAGCCGTACTCGACGTGATAGCCCTTGGGGTCGCCGGCACGCCACAGCTTGTGCAGGTCGCCCGGCATGGACCCGGCGGCGCAGACGACCACGTCACGCGGCCCGCTGGCCTCGTTGACGGCGCCGATGACCTGCGCCTGGGCGGGCGGACCGCCGGTCCCCGGGGCGCACGCCCGGTCGACCTCGGCGTTCCAGTCCGCCATGAGCGTCCGTGCCCGGTCCTGATGCTCCTGGGCGGTGCGGTAGCCGTCCAGCGCTGCGTTCAGGGCCCGAAGGCCCTCCCGGGCGTCCGCGACGACGGTGACGCCGCCCAGCTTGGCGGCGTCGAACCTGGCGACGTTGACGTTGACGAACCGCACGTCCGGGTTGGCGAACAGGCTGTGGGACGCGGTCGTGAAGTCGCTGTAGCGCGTGCCTATGCCGAGGATGACGTCGGCCTCACGGGCGAGCGTGTTCGCCGCGGTGGTACCGGTCGCGCCTATGGCGCCCACGGACAGAGCGTGGTCCCATGGCAGCGCCCCCTTGCCGGCCTGAGTCTCGGCCACGGGTATGCCGGTCCGTTCGGCGAACGCGCGCAGCTCGTCGGTGGCGCGTGAGTAGATGACCCCGCCGCCGGCGACGATGAGGGGACGCTCCGCCCGCTGCAGGATCGCCGACGCCTCCTCCAGCTCCGCGGGTTCGGGCAGAGGACGCGGGATCCGCCACACGCGGCGGGCGAACAGTTCGTCCGGCCAGTCGTACGCCTCGGCCTGCACGTCCTGTGGCAGGGCCAGCGTGACCGCTCCCGTCTCGGCCGGGTCGGTGAGGACGCGCATCGCCGCCATCAGGGCGCTGGGAAGCTGCTCCGGACGGTTGATGCGGTCCCAGTACTTCGAAACCGGCTTGAAGCAGTCGTTGACGGACACGTCGTACGAGCGGGCGTCCTCCAGTTCCTGGAGCACCGGATTGGCCGGGCGGGTCGCGAAGATGTCACCCGGCAGAAGCAGCACGGGCAGCCGGTTGATGGTGGCCAGCGCCGCCCCCGTCACCATGTTGGTGGCCCCAGGGCCGATGGACGACGTGCACGCGAAGGTGGACAGCCGGTCGTTCATCCGGGCGTACCCGGTGGCGGTGTGCACCATCGCCTGCTCGTTGCGGGCCATGTAGTACGGGAAGTCGTCGGCGTGCTCCAGCAGCGCCTGGCCGATGCCGGCCACGTTGCCGTGGCCGAAGATGCCGAAGCATCCGGCGAAGAAGCGCCGCTCCTCCCCGTCCCTTTCGCTGTACTGCGCCGCCAGGAAGCGGACAACGGCCTGTCCTACGGTGAGCCTCATGACCGTCCCTCCGCCGAGGTCATCGGGAGCCGGGGGTCGACCGGCTGTCCCCGCCAGGTGTCACGGATCCACGCGTGCTCGGGATCGTCGCAGATGCGCCAGGCGCGTTCCGGTGACGGCCCGGCCATCACGTTGAGGTAATACAGGTCGTGCCCGGGAGGCGCCATGGACGGCCCATGCCACCCGTGCGGGATCAGGACCACGTCCCCGGTCCGCACCTCCGCCAGCACGTCGATCGGGCGTTCCGGCGTCCCGTAGACGCGCTGGTAGGCCATGCCGTCCCCGGCGACGCCGTTCCGGGCGACCTCGAAGTAGTAGATCTCCTCAAGGGCGGCCTCGCCCGGCGTTTCCTCGTCGTGTTTGTGCGGCGGGTAGGACGACCAGCAGCCCGCCGGGGTGAGCACCTCGCACGCGATGAGCTTCTCGGCGAACGGGAAGCCCTCCGGCGTGCCGAAGTTGTTGACCTGGCGGCTCGCCGACCCGGCCCCCCGCAGCTCGACCGGGACGTCCCCGGCGGGGCCGTAGCGCGGTTCGAGGCGCGCCTGACACCGGGCCCCGGCCAGCGCGAACCTGCCGCGTCCCCGCACGGTGACGCGGGCGTCGCGCGGGACGTAGGCGAAGTCGCTGACCCGGCTGAACACGTCGTCGCGGCCGTCGAGTTCGAAGCGCTCCCCGTCGCACTCGACCGCGCACGATCCGGCGAGCGGCAGCACGATCGTCTCGAACTCGCCGGTCGCGAAGGTGTGGGCGCCGCCGTCCGGCAGGTCGAGGACGCGCAGCGCCGAGTACGCCCAGCCGGCCGACTCGGGGGTCACGACGAGCTCGTACGGTTCCTCCGCGGTCGTTCCCGCGGGCAGGTGGTACTTCATCGGCGCTCCTCCAGCAGCCTCTCGACGTCGTCCGACGTGGGCATCGCCGCGGAGCACGCGATCTGAGAGGCGACGAACGCCCCGGCCGCGCCCGCGAATTCGATCATCCGCCGCAGGTCCCATCCGGCGAGGAGGCCGTGGCAGACGGCGCCGCCGAACGCGTCGCCCGCGCCGAGACCGTTGACGACGTCGACCTCGACCGGCGGGACCTCCACCACCTCGTCGGCGGTCGCCGCGAGGACGCCCTTAGGCCCCAGCTTCACGATGGCGAGGTCAACGCCGCGGGACAGGATCGCGCGGGCGGCGGCGTGGGGGTCCCGCTCCCCCACCGCGACCTCGCATTCCTCTTGGTTTCCGACGGCGACGGAGGCGCGTTCCAAGGCGAGCCCTGCCCAGTGCGCGGCCTCGGTGGGGTCGGCCCAGAGCATCGGCCGGTAATCAAGGTCGATGACGGTCTGCCCCCTGTGTTCGCCGAGCGCGGTCAGCGTCGCTTCACGACTGGGCTCCTGCGAGAGGCCGGTGAGGGTGGCCCACATGATGCGGGCGTCCCGGATCGCCTCCAGGTCCAGCTCATGCGCATGGATCTCCAGGTCAGGAGCCTTGGGATAACGGTAGAAGTACAGCGGGAAGTCGTCCGGCGGGAAGATCTCGCAGAACGCCAACGGCGTCGGCAGTCCGGGAACGGAGGTGACGAACCGGTCGTCGACGCCGTACTCCTTGAGCGCCTTGTGGATGAACCGTCCGAACGGGTCGTCGCCTGTGCGCGTGATGACGGCGGTATTCCGGCCGTACTTGGCCGCGGCCACCGCGACGTTGGTGGGGCTGCCGCCGAGGTACCGGCCGAACGACTCGACGTCCTCCAGCGGAACGCCCACCTGATCCGGGTAGACGTCGACGCTGACCCGGCCCATCGTGATGAGGTCGTACGTCATCGGGTCACCCCGGCCAGGAAGTCGAGGCTCTTGCGGACGTCGTCGTACGGCCCGCCGCCTTCCGCGGGCTCCTCGTCCAGGACGGTGTCCTGCTCCAGGACGTACCAGCCTTTGTACCCGGAGCCGTCCAGGGCACGGATGATCTCGGCGATGTCGATGTCACCGTCTCCGAGCGGCTGGTACAGGCCGTCGCGCACGGCACGGGTGTAGGTGACGCCGCCGGTGTGCACACGCTCGGCGAGTCCAGCGTCGACGTCCTTCAGATGGACGTGCGTGACACGCCGGGTCGCAAAGCGTGCCAGCCACACTGGGTCGGTGCCGCCCACCAGGAGGTGACCGGTGTCCAGGCACAGCGGGACGCTGCACCCTCCCAGCACGCGCTCCACGTCAGCACGTGACTCGACCACGGTCCCGACGTGCGGATGGAGGGCGACGGCGCGCCCCCGTGCGGCGGCCCTCAGTGTGATCGCGTCGAGGTTGGCCAGCAGCGTCGACCACGCCCGGGTGTCCAGGGCGGGCCGCTGGTCGTAGCCGTCGAGCCCGGTCGCGGCGGCCAGGATGAGGACGCCTTCGGTGCGGTCCAGGGCACGGTCGATGTCCGGCATCGGGTCGTGGGCGGGGTCGTGCAGGACCACCGGGACGAACGCCCCGACAAGACCCAGCCCGTAGGACGCCAGCAGCGCGTCCCTCGCACGCGTGTCACCGGGAAGGAAACCCTCAGGCCCGAGCTCCGTGGCCTGTACGCCGAGATCGCGCATCTCGGCGAGCACCCGTCCGGGCTCCATCTGGTGTCCCCATCCGGGGACCTCGCATACGCCCCAGGAGATCGGTGCCGCAGCGACTCTCATCGCCGCACCTCCTCGGTGTCGACGACCCGGCCTTCCCGCCGCGACAGCTCGCACGCCTCGGCGAGGTAGAACGCCTCCAGCGCCTCCTCGGGAGGGCAGGGGTTGGGGCGGCGGCCGGCGACCACGTCCACGAAGGCGCGCAGCTCGGCGTCGTAGGCGTCGGCGAACCGGTCCATGAAGCCGCTGTAGGCGCGGCGCGGCGCCCCGCGCGGTCCGGCGTCCGCGTCGCGGTCCGCGCCGGGCAGCGCGGTCACCGGCGTCCGGTCGTCCATGCCGGTGACGATGCTGTCCTTGGACCCGAACAGTTCGAGCCGCGAGTCGTACCCGGCGGCGTTGTAGCGGGTGGCCGACACCAGCCCGAGCGCGCCGTCGTCGAGGGTGAGCAGGGCGGAGCCGGTGTCGACGTCGCCGCACTCGCGGAACACCTCGTCGCCCCGGTTGGCGCCCGCGGCCATCACCCGGACGATCTCGCGCCCGGTGACGAAGCGGATGAGGTCGAGGTCGTGGATGATGCAGTCGCGGAACAGCCCGCCGGACGTCGGGACGTACTCTGCGGGCGGCGGCGCCGGGTCGAAGCTGCAGGAGCGGACGGTGTGCAGCCAGCCGAGCCGGCCGGACGCCAGGGCTTCGCGCGCCGCGACGTTCCCGCTGTCGAACCGGCGTTGGAAGCCGACCTGCACCGGGACACCGGCGGATGCCGCGTCCGCCACGATTTGGAACGTTCCATCAAGATCCGCGGCGAGCGGTTTCTCGCAGAAGACGGCGATCCGCGCGGCGATGGCCCGCCCCACCAGGCTCGCGTGCGCGTCGGTGGCCGCGGCGACGACCAGGCCGTCCAGGTCCGCGGAGAAGAGCTCGTCGACCGTGTCGAGCGCCACGACGCGCACACCTCGGGGCAGGCGGGCCGCCAGTTCACGGGCCCGGCTCGGATCGGCGTCCGCGACATGGAGGGTCGTCACTTCGGGCAGTGCACACAGGGCGGCGGCGTGGCGCGCACCGATGCGCCCCGCGCCGGCCAGTCCGATCTTCATTGATCCCTCCCGGTCGGCGGTCAGGTGAGTCACGAGTCTGATGGAGCGTTCCAGGGGCGTCAACGGCCGCGGGCGCGCGTTCCCGGTATTGGAGGTGTCCGAAACCGAGACGGTTACTCGCGGGCGTTGACGCCGCCGCGGCCGAGGTCGAGACTGGCGTTTCCGGCCGGCCGGAGGCCCGTGCGCCGCGCTCGGGCGACGGCAGGTCGGAGCCGGTCGCCGAGGCGTCCGCGCGGCGCTCCGGAGAACGGCGCGCCGGCGACGCCCGAGCACTCGGGCGCCATCTCCCGGCCCTCGACCAGCCGCGACCGGACACACCGAGGAAGGATCCCGCCGCCGCGCCCGGCATGGAGTGGCCGGTTCCGGGCGGCGAAATTTCGGTCATCGACGTCCGCGACCTCCCCGATCAACCGGCACATCGATCACGACGAGGGCGGGCCCGGCGCGGACGCCGCCGGGGTGTGACGCTCCTGCCGGAGAAGGGCCGCGCCCAAGCCGGTGGGGACGTGCACCACGCTGTTGGCGCTGCGCCTGCTGGTGATCAGGCCCGCCTCGCGCAGGACCGCGGCATGGCCGCTCACGGCGGCCGCCGACACGCCGATGATGCGCGCCAGCTCCGTCGTGGTCCGGCCGCCGGCGCTGCAGCGCAGCACCTGGGCCCGCGTGTCCCCCAGCAGCCGGGACAGCGATGCGCCGCGCGTCCGTCGCGCGCCTTCCTCGCCGTCCGTGCGGATTCCCGCCGGCCCGGCCGCCAGCCGCATCGGGTAGACGATCACCGGGGGCAGGCCGGGGTCGGCGATCGGGACGGGCCGACGCCAGCAGAACCCGGACGGGACGAGCACCAGCCCCCGCCCCCGCAGGTACAGGTCGCGGTCCACCGGATGATCGAGCTCCAGAACCGGCGGGGACCACCTCATCATGGGCCAGAACCCGCCGAGGACCTCGCCGATCCCGCCGAGCCGCCGCTCCAGGCCGCGGGCCGCGAGATCGGCGTCCGCGCGTTCCCTGATGCCGGGCCAGTACGGAGCGACGGCCGTGTCGTGGTAGGCCCGCAGCGCCGCGCCGAGGCCGCCCAGGACGGAACGCCGTCCGGCGGCGAGGTCCCGCACGGCCGCGGGACGTCCGCCGGGGAAGCGCAGGCGGCCGATCTCATGGCGGAGCCGGGCGGCCGGGGTGTCGAGGACCGCGCCGATCCCCGCGTCGAGACCCAGCAGGCCCTCGGGCGGGGTCAGGAAGTCGGGGAAGTACGACGCGTCCGGTGTGAGCGGGAACAGCAGCTCCCTGACCGCCTCGGACAGCCCGGCGCGCCGGAGGTCCCCGCGGACCCGCGAGCGCCACTCTCCGAAGACGGCGCCGCCGTATCGCGCGCGGAGCATCTGGAGGCTCAGGACCGACTCCCAGAGGGGATCGGGGGTCTCGGCGACGCGCGTGCGCACCAGATCGTCCCCCGTGAAATGAACCCGCAGCATGCACGCCTCCACGACGGGCCCCCGCTCCCCGTCGATGCCGCAAGGATGCCTCACGAGACTGCCGGACGGTCGAGGAACACGCCAGAAGGTCCTTTGACCTGCGATTTTAACTCTCCGCCGAATGTTCGTGCGCGTTCTGTGACGACACCCGCACGCTAGGCCGGGAAGCGGCCGACCACGAGGCCGGCACCAGAGGAGGATCAATGAAGAGCTGGAGGACCAGCGTCACGGCCACCGCCGGACTCGCCCTGGCGGCGGTCATGTCCGTCGTCGCGCCGGCGGCGGGGCCGGCCCAGGCGGCGCCCGCCGCCCCGGCCGAGAACCGTGCGACCCGCGTCACCGCCGACTGCAGCGGCACGGTCATCGACCGGAAGGTGGCAAAGCACGCCGGCAGGCCCGTCGCCGAGCTCGTCGTGTACTACAAGAACGGGACCAACTGCGCGAGGCTCAACCACCTCGGCGAAACGCGGGGCAAGCCGCTTCGCACGAGCGTGTTCCTCGTGGCCTGCAAGGAGAGGAGGCCCTCCCGCGTGTGCCACTTCCACGGGAGACCCGCGGCCGAGGACGCCACGTTCAAGTACTACGCGGGTCCGGTGCGGGTCGCGGCACGGAACCGGTGCATCCACGCCGCCGGGGACATCTACTACCACGGCAAGAAGCACCTGGAGACCAGGCCGGGCGCCTCTCACTGCGGTTGACCCGGACGGGAAAGGCCCGCGCCGGAGATCCGGCGCGGGCCTTTCCCGGGAGCGTCACGCGCCGCGGACGGACTTCGACAGGCGCCGGCCGCCCAGAAGGTACGCGACGACGCGCGCATGCTCCCCGCCCCACCGCCGGCCATGCGCACGGCCGACATCCGGCCGGCCGAAGCAGGGGGTCGCAAGAGTGAGCCCGCGCCGGGAGCAGGGTCGGCGCGGGCTCACGGTCCGGCGTCAGGCGGCCACCGGTGTGGTGGCCGGCTCCAGCGCCAGGTCCAGCACCTCGCGGACGTCGCTCACGGTGTGGACCGTCAGCTTGTCCAGCACCTCGGCCGGGACCTCCTCAAGGTCGGGCTCGTTGCGCTTCGGCACGATCGCGGTGGTGATGCCGAGCCGGGACGCGGCGAGCAGCTTCTGCTTCAGCCCGCCGATCGGCAGGACCCGCCCGGTCAGCGACACCTCGCCCGTCATCGCCACGTCCGGGCGGACCGGCCGCCCCGACAGCAGCGACGCGAGCGCCGTCGTCATCGTGATGCCCGCGCTCGGGCCGTCCTTCGGGATCGCGCCCGCGGGCACGTGGATGTGGACGCCGCGGTCCTTCAGGTCGCCGACCGGCAGCTCCAGCTCCGCCCCGCGCGACCGCAGGTAGCTCAGCGCGATCTGCGCCGACTCCTTCATGACGTCGCCGAGGTGGCCGGTGAGCGTCACGCCGGTGCCCCCGGTCTCCTTGTCGGCCAGCGACGCCTCGACGTACAGGACGTCGCCGCCCGCCCCGGTGACCGCGAGGCCCGTCGCCACGCCCGGCACGCCGGTCCGCCGCTCGTTCCTGCTCAGCTCGACCTCCGGGGTGAACCTCGGCCGGCCCAGGTAGTCCTTGAGGTCGTCGGCGCCGACCGACACCGGCAGCTCCGTCTTCCCCAGCGCCACGTTCGCGGCGATCTTCCGCAGCACCCGGGCGATCGACCGGTCCAGCGACCGGACGCCCGCCTCCCGGGTGTACTCCGACGCCAGCGCCCGCAGCGCGTCGTCGTCGAAGCCGACCTCGGACGGCTTCAGCCCCGCCTTGTCGAGCTGACGCGGCAGCAGGTGGTCGCGGGCGATCGTGACCTTCTCGTGCTCGGTGTAGCCGTCGAGCTCCACCAGCTCCATCCGGTCCAGCAGCGGCGCGGGGATCGCCTCCACCACGTTCGCCGTCGCGAGGAACAGCACGTCGCTCAGGTCGAGCTCCACCTCCAGGTAGTGGTCCCTGAAGGTGTGGTTCTGCTCGGGGTCGAGGACCTCCAGCAGCGCCGCCGTCGGGTCGCCGCGGTAGTCGGCGCCGAGCTTGTCGACCTCGTCCAGCAGGACGACCGGGTTCATCGTGCCCGCCTCGCGGATGGCGCGCACGATGCGTCCCGGAAGGGCGCCCACGTACGTGCGGCGGTGACCGCGGATCTCGGCCTCGTCCCGGACCCCGCCGAGCGCGACGCGGACGAACTTGCGTCCCATGGCCCGCGCGACCGACTCGCCGAGGGAGGTCTTGCCGACGCCGGGAGGACCGGCCAGCGCCAGGACGGCGCCGCTCCTGCGTCCGCCCACGACGCCCAGGCCGCGCTCCTCGCGCCGCTTGCGCACGGCCAGGTACTCGATGATGCGGTCCTTGACGTCGTCGAGCCCGGCGTGGTCGGCGTCCAGGATCTCGCGCGCGCCCGCGATGTCGTAGGAGTCCTCGGTCCTCTCGTTCCACGGGATGTCGAGGACGGTGTCGAGCCAGGTGCGGATCCACCCGCTCTCGGGCGAGGCGTCGGAGGCCCGCTCCAGCTTGCCGACCTCCTTCAGCGCCGCCTCGCGCACCTTCTCGGGCAGGTTCGCCGCCTCGATCCTGGCGCGGTAGTCCTCCTCCTCGTCGGCGGGCTCGCCGTTCAGCTCGGCCAGCTCCTTGCGGATGGCCTCCTGCTGCTGCCGCAGCAGGAACTCCCGCTGGGTCTTCTCCATGCCCTCCTGGACGTCCTTGCGGATCGTCTCCGCCACGTCCAGCTCCGCCAGGTGGTCGCGCGCCCACCCGATGACCCGGGTGAGCCGCTCCACGACGTCCGGCGTCTCCAGGAGCTCGATCTTCTGCTCGACCGACAGGTACGGCGCGTAACCGGCGTTGTCGGCCAGCGTGGACGGGTCGTCGATCTGCTGCACCGCGTCCACGACCTGCCATGCGCCCCGCTTCTGCAGGATCGCGCCGACCAGGCTCTTGTACTCCTTCGCCAGCTCCCGCGCACGCCCCGGCGGCGGCGGGTTCTCGATCAGGGTCCCCTCGACCCACAGCGCCGCGCCCGGGCCGGTCGTCCCGGTCCCGATCCGCACCCGCTGCACGCCCCGGACGACCGCGCCCGGCACGCCGCCGGGCAGCCGTCCCTCCTGTTCGACGACGCCGAGCGTCCCGATGCCGGCGTACCGCCCGTCCACCCGGGGGACGAGGAGAACCCGGGGCTTGCCGGCCGACCGGATGCCCGGCCCCTTGGGCTGGGCGGCGGCCCGCGCGGCCTCGACGGCCGCCCGCATCTCACCGCCGTCCGACAGATCCAGGGGCACCACCATGCCCGGCAGCACGACCCCGTCGTCCAGGGGCAGCACCGGCAGCGTCAGGGTCTCGCTCATGCTCAGCTCCACGTTCGTAGGTCGGGACCCAACCGAAGGTTGAGTCATAGACACTCAAGAAAACGGAGCCCGATTTTGTTTCCTGTGCAACGTTCGCTTTCAGCGATCACCGGCGCGGCCCGCCGATCTCCGGCGCCCCTTGGTTCTTGAAGCCCGGCAGCGCGCGAAGGTCTTCCCAGCGATACGGATTTGCGAGGTTCGAGCGTGTATGCGAAAGTCTCCGGGACGTCCTTGATCCGCTTCGGGAGGCTGATCGTGCACACGGGTCTCAGCACGTCCGCGGCGGAGCGCACCGCGAACTGACCGGCCCGGCCGCCCTCTCACCGCAGACACCGAGCGGTACACAGACCGGTCCGCGCCGGCCCGGTACCGCGCTCCTCGACGCCGAGGCGACGTTCCCGCGGGACGATTCCCCGACTCCCGCCGACCTCGTCGTACCACCACCGATGGAGCATCCGTGTCCTCGCACGCCTCCCGCCCCGGCCTCGGCCGCCGGGTCACCGTCCTCCTGGCCCTGACCTGCGGCGTCGCCGTGGGCAACATCTACTTCCCGCAGGCCGTCAGCCCGCTGGTCGCGTCCGGCTTCGACGTGCCGGCCGACACGGCGGCGCTCGTGGTGACCGCCGCGCAGTTCGGGTACGCGGCGGGCAACCTCCTCCTCGTCCCCCTCGGAGACAGGTTCCGGTACCGGCCCCTGATCGTCGCGATGCTCGCCGTCACGGCGGCCGGGCTGCTCGGCGCGGCGGCCGCCCCGCGGCTCGCGGTCCTCGTCGGCGCGAGCGCCCTGGTCGGGGTCTCGACCGTGGTCGCGCAGGTCATCGCGCCGATGGCCGCCGGTCTCGTGGCGGACGACCGGCGCGGCGCCGTCATGGGAACGCTGCTGTCCGGGTCGATCGGCGGCATCCTGCTGGCCCGCACGTTCGGCGGCATGCTCGGCGAGCGGCTCGGGTGGCGGGCGCCCTATCTGGTCTCCGCCGTGACGGCCCTGTGCCTCGCGACGGCGCTGACGTTCGCCCTGCCCGGCACCGCTCCCCCGCCGAGGAGGCGGTACCGGACGCTGCTCGCCGGACCGGCGCGGCTGCTGCTCCGGGAACCGGACCTGCGGCGATCCTGCCTCTACCAGGCGACGATCTTCGGCGGGTTCCAGGCCGTGTGGACGGCGGTCGCGCTGCTCCTCACCGGCCCGGTGTACGGCCTTGGCGCGCAGGCCGTGGGCCTGCTCGCCCTGGTCGGCGCCGTCACCATGGTCGTCACGCCGTACGCCGGGCGCCAGGTCGACCGGCGGGGCCCCGAACCGGTCACCCTGGTCGCCGCCCTCGCGACCGTCGTGGCCACCGGGGTCCTCGCGGCCGGCGGCGCCGGGGGCGTCGCCGGGCTCGTGACGCTCACCGCCGGGGTGCTCCTGCTGGACGTGGCGATGCAGTCGGGCATGGTGGCCAACCAGTCCCGGATCTTCGCGCTGCGTCCCGAGGCCCGCGGCCAGATCAACACGGCGTACATGACCTGCTCGTTCCTCGGCGGCAGCAGCGGGTCGTTCCTGGGCGCCGCCGCGTACGCGCGGTTCGGCTGGACGGCCGTGTGCCTGCTCGTCGTGCTCCTGGCCGGCGCGGCCCTCGTCCGTCACCTCGTGCACCTGCGGACGGCGGGGACGGGACCCGCCCCGGCAACGGCCGCGCAAAGCCCCGTTCCCGATGATGATTCTTTGCACAGGCGGCGGTTTACGCGCGCATGACGCCTGGGTACCTAACGCAACGAGATCGTGACGGAAAGTGAACGAACGATCATCGGGGCGGCAAAGCCCCAGGTCAGCAAGGTGGGAGGGTCCGGATGCGCCGCGCATGGAGCATGATCGTCCCGCCCTCGTCCCCGCGCCGCCCGGTCCGTGCGACCGAGGGCGACCGCGGCCCGCTCCACCGCGGCGGGCGCCGTCCCCCGACGGTCGCCGCGGTGCGGGCGCGCGGCGGCACACCTCGGGTCCTCGGCCGCACCGGACCGGCCCGCGCCACCGAACCCACCGATCCCGCCATCCCCATCGACCATTCCCGGACCCCGGTGCCGCCCGCCCCCGCGGCACCGGCGTCCCCCAGGAGCCGGGCCGGCGACGAGGTCGAGGCCGCGTCGCCGGCCCGGCCGCCGACACCCGGGCGCCGCACGGGCGTCCTTCCCCGAGCGCCGGGCGGCGGCTCCGCCCGGCGGCGCGCGGAAGGGAGGTGGGAACCGGTCTCATGACGAACCGGCGTCCAGCCGGTGAAACCCCCAGGCGGCCGGGTACTCCGTCCGACCCCCGTCCCGGCCGCCTGCGCAGTCGAAGGGGAGGACTGCGGAACCGGGCCCGCGGGGCCGCCACCCCCGCGGGCCCGGTCTACAGCCGCCGGCGCCAGACCTGCCCGTGGACGACGTCTCCGAAGCGCTCCACCGGCGGCTCCTCCTGTTCCAGGACGAACCCGGCGCGCTCGTAGATGCGGTGCGCGGGACGCTGCAGCGCCGTCGTCCACAGCATGATCTCGGAGTAGCCGGCGTCCGCGGCGAAGCGGACGCACTCGTCGACCAGCGCCGCCCCGATGCCCTTCCCCCGGGCGTCCGGCTCCACGTGCAGCAGCCGGAGCTGCGCGACGTCGTCGGTGCGGCGGACGCAGAAGACGGCGCCCGCACGGTCGCCGTTCACCTCGGCGATCCACGCGTTCTCCCGCTTCGGGTCGTGGTCGCGCACGTAGTCGGCGACGATCGAGGCGACCAGGGCCTCGTAGGTGCGGTCCCAGCCGCACTCCAGGTCGTAGAGGATCCCGTTGCGCTCCACCACCCAGCCGAGATCGCCGGGCCGGAGCGTCCGCAGCACGAACTCCTTCTCGCGGGGACGGTCGCCGAGCACGCTCTGGATGGTGCGCATCGCGGCGAGGAGGCGGCCCCGGTCGCGGGGCGTGAGCCCGTCCAGCAGTTCGCGGATCTCGGCGGCCGACCGCTCGTCGAGCATCGCGAACACCTCGCGGCCGCGTGCGGTGAGCCGGGCGATCTGCCGCCTGCCGTCACCGGGCGCGCGCTCCCGCTCGACGAGCCCGTCGGCCTCGAACCGCGCCAGCATGCGGCTGAGGTAGCCGGGGTCGAGGCGGAGGGAGCGGCGCAGGGCGAGGACCTCGGTCTCGCTCCGCTGTGCCAGTTCGAAGATCACCCGTGCCTCGGTCAGGGAGTAGGGCGTGTTGACGAGCCCCTCCCCGAGCACGCCGACCACCCCGGTGTAGAAGCGGTTGAACGACCGGACCGTGCCGACGTCCTCCGCGGTCACCTCCACGGAACACCTCCCAATGTTTGACTGAGTCAAACATTAGGGAACACGGGAGACGGGGTCCAGATCCGCAGAGGTCCGGATTCGAAGCCGTCCGTCAGGCGTTCGCGCCGGCTTTCACGTCCGTCTTCGCGCCGGCCAGCGCCCGCGCCTCCCGCACGATCCAGCGCTCGACGAAGAACGTCATCAGGGGGACCGCGCCGCCGAGCACGATCACCGCCATCCTGCCCAGCGGCCAGCCGGTGCGCCGCCACAGGTCGTACGCGACCGCGAGGTAGACCATGTAGGAGAGGCCGTGGACGAGCGCGACGGTGTCCGCCAGCTGCGGCATGTCGGTCGGACCGTACTTGAGGACCATGCCGATCGTCAGCAGCAGGAGCAGCGTGCCGACCAGAAGGGCCATGCTGCGATACCTGGTCACCGCGCCTTCCACAGTTCACACCTTTCGTTGGCGGCCCGGACCGGACGGCCCCGCGCGGGCTCGCGCACACGGATCAGCGGCGCCCGCCGGACTGGGCGTTGAGCCGCGCGAGATAACGGTTGTAGGCGGCGAGAGCCGGATCCTCTTCCTCCTGGCGGCGGATGATCTCCTGCTTGACCTCCGCCTCCGCGGGTTCCTCGATCACCTCGGGCGCGGGCTCGGTGCCCTTGCGCTCGTCGCGGATCATCTTGACCCACATCACGACGACGAAGACCGCGAAGATCGGCCACTCGAAGGTGTAGGCCCAGCTTCGGTCGTTGCCCTCCTGAGCGCGGTCGAACTGCCACCAGCCGAAGCCGAGGAAGGCGGTGCACAGCACGATCGCGAGCGTGTGCAGCGCCAGCCAGCCAGGGGTGAGGAACCGTCGCACATCCCCGAGGATACTCCCGGCCCCGCGCACCCCGGCCGCGACCCCGCGTCGGCCGCGGCACGCCGGTCCACGAGCCGGTCCAGCAATGTGCGGCAATCGCGCGCGCTCTGTCAGTGGCGGACTTTACCTTTTCGAGGCATGGCAGAGCTCACAGCGCAAGGTGCGGCCACGCAGTCGTACAGCTACCTGCGGCCGTCGGCACTGGACGGGGGGCTCCTCGGGCTGTCGACGTCCGGCGGGACGACGAGCGCCGGGCCGCAGGCTCACCCCTACTTCTTCAGCGGCCTCCTCACGCGTGCGGCACCCGCCGCGGCGGCGCTGCTCGGACTGGCGGACGTCGCGCAGACCCGGTACCACCGGCCGCGTCCCACCGTCTCCCGCGACCCCGTCGTGACGTGCGGCGGCGACCGGCTGCGCCTGGAGTCGTTCTCCGAATGCGGCAGTGTCTACGCCCGCCTGGACGTGCTGGAGCCCGCGCTCGACGGCGAGGTGCACGAGCGGGGCACGACCAACGTCGACGTGAACGGCCCGCTGCGCAAAGCCCTCGCCCGCGTGGGCGGCTCCGACCCCCTGCACCTTGCGGTCGGCACCGACGAGATGGCCGTGACCACGGCGGACGGCGCCGTCGTGGAGAAGAAGGTGCCGCTGCCGGATCGGTGGTTGCGCGGGTTCGCCGAGGTCCAGGCCATCACCAGCGGGTTCGATCTGCGCGGCGAGCTGAGAGCCGCGGACGCGGTGCGGTTCCTGCGTTCCCTCTCACCCGGGCGGGGCGAGACCCTGTGGGCGTTGCCCGCCGCCCGGACGCTGCGGCTCACCTCCCGTCCGGCGCCCGGAGCGGTGTGCCTGGCCGGGCCGAGGCGCCTGCAGACCATGCTGCCGCTGCTCCGCTTCGCCAAGGCCCTGCGCGTCTACGGCCCGCCCGTCGACGGCGGCTCCGACGCCGTGTCGAGCGTCTGGGAGCTCGAACTGCCCGGCATGCGCTACGTCCTGGCGCTGTCGCCCCGCCCGTCGCGGGGTTTCTCCGGCGAGGGCACCGTCCTGGACGCCCTGTCGACCGACGAGGTCGCCGCCGACGCCGACCTGGTCAGCGCGATGCTGTCCTTCGACCCGGTCATCGACGTCGGCGCGCTGTCGGAGCGCTGCGGCCTCGACCCGGCCCGGACGAGGGCGGCGCTGACCCAGCTCGGCACGGCGGGCCGCGTGGGCTTCGACACGGCCGAGGCGGCGTTCTTCCACCGTGAGCTCCCCTACGACCCGGCGCACGTGGCCGCCCTCAACCCGCGCCTGCGCTCTGCCCGCGCACTCGCCGAGAACGGTTCCGTACGGTTCACCGGCGACAACGTGGCCCACGTCGCCACCGGCGACGGTGTACGCACGGTGGAGTTCAACGGCGACCGCGCAACGTGTACGTGCACGTGGTGGCACAGGCATCGAGGCCGCCGCGGGCCGTGCAAGCACGTGCTCGCCGCCCGCATCGTCCGCCGTGACACGGCTCCGGCCGGCACTGCCCTGGGTGACACCGAGCCCGAGGAGGCACGATGAGCGCGTGGGACGACGTCTCGAAGGCGATCGAAGCCGGCGACATGGCACGGACGGTCTCCCTCGTCGCCGGGCTCACCGATGCGGAGCGGCGCGAGGTCGCCCGCGAACTGCCGAGCACGGTGAAAAAGCTGCGAGCCGAGGCGGAGTTCGGCTTCGTGCCGGTGGACCAACGAGCGTCGCTCCTGCTGGCGGGGGCGGGGACGATCGGCGGTGCCGCGGCCGCGGCGTCGTGGCTGTGCCGGCGGGATCTGCGGCTGTTCTTCAGGGGCATGTTCACAGAGTTCGGCCGGGAGTTGTGCAGGGTCACCGCCCACCGGCCGGACCGATGGCGCGCGGACGTCGCCCATCGCGTCGCCGCACGCATCCGCCCCGGCGACAGAACCGTGTCCTGGCACGCTGCGGCGGCGCTGACCATGTCCGCCGGCTGCCCACCACCGGTCACGGACGGGTTCGTGATCGGCTGGGCGGCCGAGAACCATCCGTGGAACCCCGACGAGTACCCGTTCCTGGACGCACTCCTCCCCAAGCTGTTCGAGGTCGACGGGGTGGGCACGGCATTGGCCGCCGAACCCGTCGAGCTGATTCCCGAGCGCCCGAAGACAAGGCGCGGAGAAGCCTGGGCGAGTCTGTTCGCGGATCTCGCCCGTGAGGGACGTCTCGACCGCACCGTCCTCCTGGACGGCTGCGTGAGCCGGTTCCTGCGCGGCGGCACACCCAACGACCTGCGCTGGTTCTGCCACCTGCACACGGCACTCGACCCCACCGACGAGGAGGCGGCGGCCCGCGTACGCGACTATGTGCGCCTGCTGCCCTCCGCACCCGGACCCGTCGCCGACCTCGCGCTCCAGCAGGTGCGGCGCGTCGACGACCTGGGCCGCCTCGACGACGCCCTCGTCGAAGAGGCCGCCGCAGCCGTGCTGTTCCGCCCGGAGAAGAAGCTCACCCGCACCACACTGACCTGGCTGGACCGCACCGTCCGCAACCGCGACCGGGTCGACGCCACGCTCCGCGCCGTCCTGACCGCCTTCGGCTCCGACGACCTCGACGTGCGCGAACGCGCCGTCGCCATCGCGGCCGAACACCTGCCACAGGCCAGCGAACCGGTCCGCACCCAGGTCCGCCAGGCCGCGGCCGACCTGCCACCCAGCCTGCGCACCGCACACGCCGAAGCATTCGGAGAGGTCGCCACGCCCACCGGACCCGAGCCCGCCGCGGGACCGCCGCCCTTCGTCCCGCGACCCCTGCCCGCCCCCATCGGCTCCCTCACCGAACTCGCCGAGACGCTCGCCGCCCTCCTGCGCACCAGCAACTTCTCCATGGACTGGCGGGTCGCGGAACGGTGCCTGGCCGCGCTCGTCGAATTCGCCCACCGGGACGCCGACGCGACCCGCAAGGCACTGCGCGGCCCCGTCGTGCACGCCGTGCCCTGGCTCTTCGCGCCCGAGAAGCTCCCGGCCGACGGATTCCACCCCCGCGAGTGGCTCGAGCACATCGTGAGCCGCCTGCTCTTCCCCGACCACCGTCCACAGCCGTCGCCCGCGCCCGGTCCGTTCCCCCGTTCATCCGACCCCGACCCGCTGTCCGACTTCCCCTTCCCAGTCGAACGGTTCCTCCACTGGAGGTTGAACGGGATCGGGCACGAGCTGGGCAGAGTGCCCTTCCTGCTGGCCACGCCGACCGAGGGCAGCGGCCACATCGACCCCGAGGTACTGGTGGATCGCCTCGAACGCCTGGAGCGGGCCGGAGTCGAGCCGGGCCGGGCCGAGCTGGCACAGGCGATGCTCCGCCTCCCCCGCGAGATCGACCCGCAGGTCACCGCACGCGCGAGATCCCTGACGTCCCCCGCCGGGCGGAGCGTGGCGTCCTGGCTCGCCTCGGGCGGGCTGCAGGACCCGGAGGTGGCGTGCGAGGTGCTCGAGGAGGAGGATCCGAGACTCCGGCGATCGATCTTCAGCGAGGGCCGCATCCGGTCGACGGTGCACCTCCCGAAGGACGCCCCGGCTCCCGCGGACGGCCCCGAGTCCGACATTGCCCGCCTGTGCACGTTCCCTGAGGATGACCGGGAAAATCCCCGCTTCCCGTACGGCTTTCTCAAGAAGTTCTGGCCGTCCGTCCTGCCGTCCCACCGGGAGACCACCGCGGCCCAGGCCGTCTTCGTGGCCAGCAGGGACGATGCCAACTGGAACCAGGGCTCCATCCTGCGGGACCTGGCGGAGGCCGACGGTCCGACCGGCGCCGCGACGGGGACGCTTCTCGCCACGGCGCTGTCGAACCGGCAGCAGGTGGTGCGCGCCGACGTGACCGAGGCGTTCCTGGTCTTCACCGCGCGGGGCGCGCTTCCCGCCCGTGAGACCGGCGAGGCGCTCGGACGGCTCGTCTCCCTCGGCCGTCTCGTCCTCGGGCGCGCGGTGAAGTCCCTCACGGC
>DATCLF010000078.1:0-3764 GCA_036564055.1 Spirillospora sp. | reverse complement strand
GGTGACGATCGTCGAGTTCCTGGACCGGATGGTCCCCAACGAGGACGCCGAGGTGTCCAAGGAGCTGGCGAAGCGGTACCGCAAGCTCGGCATCGACGTGCTGACCTCCACCCGTGTGGACGCGATCGACGACTCCGGCGCGAAGGTGAAGGTCACCGTCACCGGCAAGGACGGCGCGCAGCAGGTCCTGGAGGCCGACAAGGTCCTGCAGGCGATCGGGTTCCAGCCGAACGTGGAGGGCTACGGGCTGGAGAAGACCGGCGTCCGGCTCACCGACCGCGGCGCGATCGACGTCGACGGCCGCTGCCGCACGTCCGTCCCGCACATCTACGCCATCGGCGACGTGACCGCCAAGCTGATGCTCGCGCACGCAGCCGAGGCGATGGGCGTCGTCGCGGCCGAGACCATCGCCGGCGCCGAGACGATGGAGCTCGACTACGTCATGATCCCCCGCGCGACCTACTGCCAGCCGCAGGTCGCGAGCTTCGGCTACACGGAGGAGCAGGCGAAGGAGCGGGGCTTCGACGTCAGGACCGCCAAGTTCCCCTACAGCGCCAACGGCAAGGCGCTCGGCATGGGCGAGGGCGACGGCTTCGTCAAGGTGATCAGCGACGCGAAGTACGGCGAGATCCTCGGCGCGCACATGATCGGCCCCGACGTGACCGAGCTGCTGCCCGAGCTGACCCTCGCGCAGCAGTGGGACCTCACCGTCCACGAGGTCGCCCGCAACGTCCACGCCCACCCGACCCTCGGCGAGGCGGTGAAGGAGGCCGTCCACGGCCTCGCGGGCCACATGATCAACCTCTGACGGAGTTTCCTTTGACGACGTCTCCGGGGACGCGGCGGCCGGCACACGACCGCAACGCACACGACCACAACGCACATGACGACGGCGTGTCCGCGGATGCGGGCACGCCGTCGCCCCGGGTCGTCAGCGCAGGGGGTTGAAAGGCGCGAGCTCGGGCGGCCGCTCGCCGGTGACGATCTGCCGGGCGAGGAGACGGCCGGTGGCCGGGCCGAGCGTGATCCCCCACATGCCGTGGCCGCCGGCGGCGAAGACGCGCGGGGACCGGGTGGCGCCGATGAGCGGCAGGCCGTCGCGCGTGCACGGGCGCGACCCGACCCACTCGTCGGCCCGCGCGCCGAAGTCGGCGCCGCGCAGCAGCGGGCGGGCGGCCTGGACGATCGCCCTGATCCGGCGCGGGTCCAGCGGCGCGTCCGGCCTGCGGAACTCCATCATCCCGGCGACGCGCAGCCGGTCGCCCATCGGCGTGCAGGCCACCCGCTGGGCCGGGAAGTACACCGGGCCGCCGGGGACGCGTTCCACCGGAACGCTGAAGCTGTAGCCGCGGCCCGCCTGCACGATGGCGCGGACGCCGAACCGCCGGGCGAGGTCGCCGAGCCACACCCCGTTCGCGAGCACGACGGCGTCGAACCGCTCGGTGCCGCCGGTCGTGCGGACGGCGACGCCCGAGGGGCCGTCGTGCAGGCCGTCGACGGCCTCGCCGGTACGGATCTTGCCGCCGCGGTCGCGGACGGAGTCGGCGAGGGCGTGCACGAACCGCCCGGGGTCGATGAAGCGCTGGCCGCGCAGGACGACCGCCGCGCCGATCTCGTCCGACAGCGCGGGCTCCAGCGCACGCGCCTCGTCACCGGTGAGGAGCTCGTACTCCAGCTTCTGCCCGGCGGCGCGGATGTGCTCGATCTCCTCGACGAGCACCTCGCGCTCGGCGGCCGTCCGGTACGCGGCGACGAAGGACTCGGCGTCGTTGGTCCGCGCCCTGACACCGCCCTCGATCAGCGCGTCGAAGCTCGCGAGCGCCAGCCCGTTGATCGGCACCAGGGACTCCATCGAGCGGCGCCACTTGGCCGCGGTGCTGTTCGCGGCGAATCCCGCGAGGAACCTGAGGAGGCGGGGGCTGGCGCTCGGCGGCACGTACACCGGCGACGAGGGGCTGAGCACCGCCCGCACCCCGTAGGACAGGACGGCGGGTTCGGGAAGGGGGGTCGCGAGGCCCGGGGTCAGCCATCCGGCGTTGCCCCAGGACGATCCGGCCGCCACGTCGTCCCGGTCGAAGACCGTGACGTCGGCACCGTGCTCCTGCAAGAACCATGCCGTGGACAGGCCGACCATGCCGGCGCCCACGACGGCGACGTGACGCGGACGTGTGTCGAGAGACATGCCCTTTCATCTCCTCGTGTTCGGATACCTCGATGGTGACCCGGCGTGTGACGGGCGTCTCTGTCCTGTTCGGCCAACCGGAACGGCTCGCCTAGTGTGAAAAGCACGAACCTCGGACCGTGGGACCGCGCGATGATCAGCCTGACCGACCTGGTCGAATCCCTGGGGCCCGGCCTGCTGCGGATGGTGGTGCAGGGCCGCGGCGAGCAGGTGCACGACGTCGTGCTCGCCGAGCCGGGCGAGGTGGCGGGGCAGCCGGGCGACATCGTCCTCGGCGTCGGCGTCGGCGAGCCGGACGAGGCCGCGGAGCTGCTCGCGCGGGCCGCGGCGGCGGGCGCGGACGGCGTCGTGCTGAAGGCCCCGCTCGCCGGCGACCCCGAGGTCGCGGCCGCCGCGCGGCGGCTGGGAACGGCCCTCGTCGAACTGGAGCCGGACACGTCCTGGGCGCACGTCGTGTGGCTGATGCGCGGGGCGATCGACCGCGCCCACGCGCCGCTCCCCGTGCCGCCCGGGGCGCCGGACGTGCACAACGACCTGTACGCGCTCGCCGACGCCGCGGCCGAGATCGCCGACGCCCCGGTGACCGTGGAGGACGCCCGTTCACGGGTGCTCGCCTACTCCGGCCGCCAGGACACCACCGACCCGGCGCGTGTCTCGACGATCGTGGGACGGCGCGTGCCGCCGCAGGTCATCGCCCATCTGCGGGCGTCCGGCGTGTTCCGCAGGCTGGCCCGGTCGAGCGAGCCGATCTTCGTCCCGGAGGGCCCGGGGGGGATGCTGCCACGGCTCGTCGTGCCCGTGCGGGCGGGCGGCGAATGGCTCGGATCGATCTGGGTGGTGGCGAGGACCCCGATCCCGCCGGACCGCGTGCGGCGCCTCACCGACCTCGCCTCCGTCCTCGCCCTGCACCTGCTGCGGCTGCGCGCGGAGGCGGGCGTCGCCCGCCGGGTGTCGGCCGACCAGCTCCGCGCCGCGATCCGCGACGGCGCCCAGGTCAACGCGCCGGACCCGCCCTGGCGCGTGGTGGCGCTCGGTTCCCTGGAGGAGACCGAGGACGGCCGGCGGGGACTCGACCTGTGGGACGCGATCACCTACCGGTTCGGGTGGCACCGCCCGCTGCTCGTCGACCTCGACGGGGCGGCGTTCGCCGTCGTGACCGACCCGCCGCGTCCCCGGGCCGAGGCCGAGCCCGGGTCGCTGCCGTGGCTGCGGCACGTCCTGACGCGCGTCCGGTCCCACGACCGCGCCCTGTACGCGGCGGCGGGCGGTCCGGCGCGCTCCCACGCCGAGCTCCCCCGTTCGCGGGGCGAGGCGGCGGAGCTCGACGCGCTCATCGCGTCCGGCCGTCTCGCGCCGGACCTGGTCCTGCTGGAGGACGCCTGGGACGCGGTGGTCGTCGAACGCGCCAGGAAGGCGACCCGGGTCGAGGCGGGTCTTCTCGGCGGCCCGCTGCCCGTTCTGCGCGCCCACGACGAGCGGCACGGCACGGCGTTCCTGCCGACGCTGGCCGCCTGGCTCGACCACTTCGGCGACCCCAAGGGCGCCGCGCAGGCGCTGGGCGTCCATCCGAACACCCTGCGGC
>DATCLF010000077.1:0-6650 GCA_036564055.1 Spirillospora sp. | reverse complement strand
AGCCGAACACGAACGGGTGGGCCCGGCCGAGCGGCTGCCCGGGACGCCCGAACGGGAACATGTGGTCGACGCCCGCCTCGCGGCGGCGTTGTTCGACGTCCTGGAGCGGGTCGGGCGCGTCCGGGCCGGGCGTCGCCGGCTCCGCGGTCTCCGGCGGGCCGGCGGGGGTGCCGGTGGAGGGGTCGCGTTCCCGGGCGGGATCCTCGGATTCGGCGAGCTCCTCGGGTATCAGAGCGCCGCTGGGCGCGACGGCGTCCCCGCCGGGTTCTCCCTCGGCTTCCGAGTCGGGTTCCTCATCCTCGGTACCGGTCGTGGATTCTCCGGACGGCTCGGGACGTTCGCGGGTCTCGGGGGCTTCGGACGTCTCGGAAGCCGCGGGTTCCTCGCGGGCTTCGGGCTGGGACGTCGTCGTCTCCTCGTTCGCGGGCGGCGAGGGCGCGGGGACCTCGGGGTCCGGTGCGCCGCGGCCGGTGCCGGCGTCCGTCTCCGGCCCGTCCTCGTGGGGAGTCTTCCTGGACACGCCGCTCTCCTCTTCGATCCTCGCCGTGGTCCCGCGCACGCGTCCCTGGCCGTGGAGTGCGCGCTAGGGGTCAGACGACGAAAAGCCTAGAGGCGTTTCGTCGCCTCTAGGCTTTTCGGTCGCGTGTCGGCGTCGTCAGACGGCCGGCGGCGTCACTCCTGCCACCAGTCCTCGTCCTCCTCGTCGGACTTCTTGGCCTGCGGCGCCTGCTTCGCCGCGGCCTGCTTGGCGGGCGCGGCCTTCTGCTGCTGCGTCGCCTTGGCGGCGCGCTGCTCGGGCTTGGGCGCCGGGGTCGCCTTGGGCTCGGCCGCGGCGATCGCCGGCGGCTCCGGCGGCGCGCCGAGCTCGGGCCCCTCGCCCAGGTTCGGGGCGACGCCGCCGATCAGCTGACGCAGCTGGTTGAGGTGGCTGGTGATGCTGTCGCGCTGGCGGGTGAGCTCGTCGACCTGGCGCTGCGCCGCCGTCCGGATCCGCTCGGCCTCCGCCTTGGTCTCGGCGAGCAGCTGCTCGGCCTGCGCCTTGGCCTCGGCGATGACGTTGTCGGAGTTCTTGCGCGCGTTGGCCATGAGCTGCTTGGCGTGCTGGTCGGCCTCGCGCCGGGTCTGCTCGGCCTGCTGCGTCGCCTTGGCGGCGCGCTGCTCGGCGGACGCGGCGCGCTGCTCGGCCTCGGCGACGAGCTTCTGCGTCCTGGCCTGGGCCGCCTGGTGGCGCTCGGAGTCCTGCCGGTCGGCCTCCTCGCGGCGGGCGGCGAGCTGGATCTCGAACTCGGCCTCGGCCTGGGCGCGCTGTGCCTCGCTCTCCTCGAGGATGCGCTGCGCCTGCGCCCGCATCTCGTCGGCCTGCCGCTTGGCGGTCGTGAGGATCTCGTCCCGCTCGCGCTTGGTGGACGCGCGCAGCTGCGCGACCTCGCGCTCGGTGGTGGTCCGCAGCTTGGCGATCTCCCGCTCGGCCGCGGCGCGCTTCTCGGCGACCTCGTGGTCGGCGGTGGCGCGCAGCTTGGCGACCTCGCGCTCGGTGGTGGAGGTCAGCTCGTCGGCCTCCCGCCGGGCGGCCGTGCGCACCTCCTCGGCCTCGCGCTCGGCCGCGCTGCGCATGTCGTCGCACTCGCGCTGGACGGCGGCGCGCATCTCCGCGGCGTCGCTCTCGGCGTTGGCGCGCTGTTCGGCGGCGTCGACCTTGGCCGCGGCCTTGATCTCGTTCGCCTCGGAGCGCGCGGCCTGCACCAGCTCGGTCGCCTGCTCCTCGGCGAGCCTGAGCAGCTGCTCGATGCGTGCGCCGAGACCGGAGTAGGTGGGACGTTCCTGCTCCTGAAGCTGGCGGTGGGCGTCTGACAGCTCCCGCTGGAGGGCCTGCACCTGCTCGCGAGCCTGCCGGACCTCGTTGTCGAGCTGCTTGATGTGCTCGTCGACCTGGTGCCGGTCGTAGCCGCGAAGCACCACGTCGAATTCGCGCGGGGGCGTGTCTTCAAAAAAGTTGCTGAGCTGGGCGTCGATGTCGGACTGCATGTGGCTCAATCCTGATGTGACGGGGCTACGGGTAGTTCCGGGGACCGGTTGATCGCCTGGCGTGACGGGCGAAGTGCCCCAGACCTTCTTCCGGCGATTCGAAGCGTACTCCTGACACTGCCGTGTTGGGGGCTCATCTTGACGCGCTGCGTAATTCGTCCGCTTTCTGGTGCGGCTCGGCGGCCCGTCGGCGGCCCGGAGGCGGGCACAGAAAATGCACCAGACGTGGCGGAACGGTCACACAGCGGCAGTCGAGACCCCGGGCTCGGCGACAGTGATATCGAACACGTCACGATCCGGTCGCGCCCCTGTGGCGGCGGCCTTCGGGGGATCGCGCGGACCGGTCAGCGCTTCTGGACCAGTTCCGTCAGGACGCCGTGACAGTCCTTGGGGTGCAAAAAGTTGATCAAGGATCCCATGGATCCGTTGCGCGGCGCGTCGTACAGGACGCGGACGCCCTTGCCGGCGATCGCGGCGGCCTCCTCTTCGACCGTCCCGTCGGTCCCGAACGCGATGTGGTGGACGCCCTCCCCGTTCTTCTCCAGCCACTTGGCCACGGGCGAGTCGTCCCGGATGGGCTCCAGGAGCTGCAGGTAGGTCGCCGCTCCGTCGCCGGTGTCGTTGATCTTGAGCATGCACTCCCGGACGCCCTGCTCCTCGTTGACCTCGAAGTGCGCGTCGGTGAAGCCGTAGGTCGTCTTGTAGAACTCGACGGTCGCGTCGAGATCGTGACAGGCGATGCCGATGTGATCGATACGGGTCAGCACGGGCCTTCTCCCTACTCGGACGTCCAGGCGGGGGCGAGTCGAACCGGACAACCTTCTCGTGGGTATGGTGACAAACGTCGCCGCAGTACAGTCCGGGAGGCCCCGCTATGACCACGTCCGTGATCGTCGCTGGAGCGCGCACCCCGATCGGCCGCCTGATGGGCTCGCTCAAGGACTTCTCCGCCGCCGATCTCGGAGCGCATGCGATCAGGGCGGCGCTGGAGCGGGCCGGGGTGCGCGCCGAGCAGGTGCAGTACGTGATCCTCGGCCAGGTGCTCCAGGCGGGCGCCGGGCAGATCCCGTCCCGGCAGGCGGCCGTCGGCGCGGGCATCCCGATGACCGTCCCGTCGATCACGATCAACAAGGTCTGCCTGTCGGGCCTGGACGCCATCGCGCTCGCCGACCAGCTGATCAGGGCCGGCGAGTTCGACGTCGTCGTCGCCGGCGGCATGGAGTCGATGACGCAGGCGCCGCACCTGCTGCCGAAGTCGCGCGGCGGCTATAAGTACGGCTCGGTCGAGGTCCTCGACCACATGGCCTACGACGCGCTCACCGACGCGTTCGACGGCGTCTCGATGGGCGAGTCGACCGAGCGGCACAACGCGAAGCTGGGCATCACCCGCGAGGAACAGGACGAGTTCGCCGCGCGCTCCCACCGGCGCGCCGCCGAGGCCATCAAGAACGGCCTGTTCGACGCCGAGATCGCCCCGGTCGAGATCCCGCAGCGGCGCGGGGAGCCGGTCGTGTTCTCCGCCGACGAGGGCGTGCGCGGGGACACCACCGTCGAGACGCTCGCCCGCCTGCGTCCCGCCTTCAGCAAGGACGGGACGATCACCGCGGGGTCGTCGTCGCAGATCTCCGACGGCGCCGCCGCCGTCGTGGTGATGTCCAAGGCCAAGGCCGAGGAGCTCGGGCTGCCCTGGCTGGCCGAGATCGGCGCGCACGGCAACGTCGCGGGCCCGGACAACTCGCTGCAGTCCCAGCCCGCCAACGCGATCAAGCACGCGCTCGGCAAGGAGGGCCTGGACGTCGGCGCCCTCGACCTCATCGAGATCAACGAGGCGTTCGCGGCCGTCGCCGTCCAGTCGATGCGCGATCTCGGCGTCGGCCCCGACAAGGTCAACGTCAACGGTGGCGCGATCGCCCTCGGCCACCCGGTCGGCATGTCCGGCGCCCGGATCGTCCTGCACCTGGCCCACGAGCTGAAGCGCCGCGGCGGCGGCACCGGGGCCGCCGGCCTGTGCGGCGGCGGCGGGCAGGGCGACGCGCTCATCCTGCGCGTCCCCGGAGCCTGACGACGGGCGGCGAAGAACCGGGGGCGCGTCCGCGCGCCCCCGCGTCCTAACCTGGCCGGATGTTCGATGGATTAGACGACATCGACTGGGAAGGCCGCGGAGCGCCCGAGGTGCCGGATCTGCTCCGCTCGATCGAGCGGGACGACGACGGGGCCGAGGAAGCCGCGTCTCAGCTCTACGAATCCCTGTACGAGTACGGGTCGCCGTCCACCGCCGCGGCAGCCCTGCCCTTTTTGGTCGAGGCCGTGTCGGACACCCGGCTGTCGACGCGGCGGGACCTGAGCGACACGCTGCGGGAGATCGCGGCGATGGACGAGTGGTCCGGCCCCGACCTGCGGGCATGGACGGAGGCGGCTCCCGGGCTGCTGCGGCTGCTCGACGATGACGACGCCGAGGTCGTCGTCAACATCCTGAGCACGCTGGCCGCCGCCCCGGACGAGGACGGTCGTGTGGCCGCCGGCCTGCGCGGGCGGTGGGAACGGGCGGCCGGTGACGGTGGGCGGCCGCCCCGGGTCGACCTGGCCCTGGCGATCCTCCGGCTGGACGAGCCGGGCCCCGACGACTCCGTGCGGCGGTGGCTGACCGGCATGCTCGGCTCTCCCCGCGCCGAAGAACGGCTGGCCGCGGCTCGGGCGATCCTGGTCGTGCGTCCGGACGATGCCCGTGCCCGGGAGGAGATGGCCGATGCCGTCCGGCGGGGCGACGTGTTCCCGTGGCGAGCCGGGCAAAGACCCTGGGAGCAGGAGGGCGTGCTCGTCGGGGAGTGGGCGCGCGCCTGCCGGAACCAGAAGGCCGAGCGGATACGGCGGGCTCTGGAGCTCCTTGAGAAGAGGGACCCCGACGAACGGGAGCGGGGTGCGCAAGACGCGGCCCACCTGCTGGCCACCTGGCCGTCCGCCGAGGAGGAACTGCTGCCGGCCCTCGCCCGCCATCTGGGCGATCGCCGCGCGGAGGTGCGCGCCTACGCCCTCCACGCGCTCGCCGCCTGCGGCGAGCGGTCGGCGCCGTTCACCGACGCGATCGCCGGGCTGACGACGGACACGACGGCCGCGGCCGCGTACACCGAGGTCCGCATCGGTGATCTCGCGGTGTGGGCGCTGGCGCGGGCCGGTGACCGGCGCTGCGTTCCCTTCCTGCGTTCCTGGCTCGACGAAACCGGCACGACGGGTTTCAACGAGTGGTTGTCCGGCGGTGGTCCCCGGCATCTCTACCACCTGAACATGCCGTCCCTGCACGAGGTGGTCGGGACGGCGAGGCCGTTCGCCGCCGAACTGGTGCCCGCCGTGCGCGCGCGGCTGCGGTCGACCTACGACCTCGTCCGGTGCCGCGAGATGGCGTGGATCCTGGAGGCGTGGGGACCGGACGCCGCGGCGGCGGTCCCGGAGCTGATCGAGCTGCTCTGCACCGAAGCCCGGTTCTCTGCCTCGCGTGCGCTCGGGGAGATGGGCCCCGAGGCGGCCGAGGCGGCGTCGGAGCTCCGGAGCGTGTTCGAGCCGAAGCGCCGGCGGTCGTCCTCGTCGGCTCCCGAGTCCCGGCGGGAGGGCCTGACCGCCGCATGGGCGTACTGGCGCGTGACCGGCGACGCCGAGACACCGGGACCCGCACTGGCACGCGGCCTGGACGACGGCGAGGAGTACATGGCGCTGCGCTACCTCGGTGACATGGGGGCGCGGGCCCCGGTGAGCGCCGACCGGGTGCGCGCCTTCCTGCAGGGGGGCGGCGACCACATGAGGGTCTACGCCGCGCGTGCCTGCTCGCGGATCACCGGCGAACCCGAACCGGCGCTCGGCGTCTTCACCGAGATGCTCGGCCCGATCGCCCACGCCGAGATCGTCGAGCCGCTCAGCCGGGTGGTCCGGTACATCCATGAGATGGGACCGCCCGCCGCCCGGACCGTCCCCCTGATGGAGGCGGCACTGGCGCTCGACCTGCGGCTCAACACCCTCGGGGGCTGGCAGGCCATCGCCGACGACCACCGCGACCGGCGCGCCCTGGCGGAGGCCATCGAGGCCGTCTCCGGCTGAGACCGCTCTCCGACCCCACGCCGTCCGATCTCCCGCCGCCCGGTCCCGCGGTCACTGGGCGGCGGAGGAGACGGTCACCTTCGTGAAGCCCAGGCCCCTGAGCATGTTCTCCAGCATCGTCTTGGCGTTGGCGTCGGCGCGTTGCCGCAGGCCGCTCTGCTCCGCGGCGGTCTGGATCTTCTGAGCGGCCAGGACGTAGAGCTGCTGCTGGTCGTCGGGGTTGTCGCCGAAGAAGTCGCCGAAACGGTCGAGGACGCCCCGTTCGGTGGCGTAGACGTAGCTGTGCTTCGGGTCCAGGTTGGTCCTCTCCAGCCGGGCGGGCGGCAGCGTGATGACGGCGGCCGTCCGGTCGGCGTTCACCTTGACGGCGCCCGAGGCGAGCGTCGAGAAGTCCACGTAGGCGTCGACCGATCCGTTGCCGACGAACAGCGTCCGCCTGCCGCGCAGCGAGTCCGGCAGGAACTTCGCGTCCTTCTCCAGGTCGACGATGACCTGGAAGTTGCCGCTCGCCGCCTCGTAGCGGTGCAGGTCGCGGATCG
>DATCLF010000076.1:0-2079 GCA_036564055.1 Spirillospora sp. | reverse complement strand
CGGTCTGTTCGGTGCCGGCGACCCGGACACGGTCGTGCGTGCGGGGCAGGCGCGCGGAGACCTCGCGCAGCGGGCCGGCGACCCGTTCGAGGACGGCCAGGAAGTGGCCGGCCATGACGGTCAGGACGTTGGTGCCCCGCGCGGCGTCGAGACCGAACACCAGGCCGGGCTCGATGCGGCTGCCGCCCCAGGGCGCGCCCTCCGCCACGAGCGCGACCGTTTCGAGCGTCCCGATCCGGCCGCCGGCGACGAGGTCGGCGGCGAAGCGGGCGCTCGGCGAATGGTGCCCCTGGAGCACGACCGCGTGGGCGACGCCCGCCGAGACGGCGGCCTCGGTCAGCTCGCGCGCCTCGGCGGCGTCGACGCCCAGCGGCCACTCGGACACGACGTGCTTGCCGGCCTCGAGCGCGGCTTTGATCACCGCGGCGTGCCCGGGGGTCTTCACCGAGACGACGACCAGGTCGACGTCCCGGTGCGCGGCGAGCTCGCGCGCGTCGGCGAAGGCGTGCCGCACGCCGTGGGCGCGGGCGGCCCGGGTCGCGCTGGCCTGCTCGGTGGTCGCGACCGCGGTCACCTCGAACTGCTCTAGTCGGGCCAGTGCGGGCAGGTGCGAGGCGTCCGCCCACCCGCCGGCCCCGACGACTCCGACCCGGATCATGCGCTGCCCCTCAGTTATGTACCTTTCGGTATGAAACTAGGGCGGCGCGGCGTCCCGGCGCAAGGGGATACCGTACCGACTGGTACAGAACGCGCCCGGAAGAAGATCACGGAGACGGCATGCCCGGCGGACGCCCACGCTCGTTCGACGCAGACGCCGCCCTGGACCGCGCCCTGGAGGTGTTCTGGCGGCAGGGGTACGAGGGCACCTCGCTGACCGACCTGACCGCCGCCATGGGCATCAACAAGCCCAGCCTGTACGCCGCCTTCGGCAACAAGGAGGAACTGTTCGGCAAGGTCCTCGCCCGCTACCTCGACGGGCCCGGCGCCTACACCGCCGCCGCGTTGCGGGCGCCGACCGGCCGCGAGGTCGTCGAACGGATGATCCTCGGGGCCGTGGACCTGACCGCGGGCGAGGGCACGCCCCGCGGATGCCTGTGCGTCAACAGCGTGCACGCCTGCGGCCCCGACGCCCGCACCGTCCGCCGGGACGCCGTCGCGGCCCGCAAGGCCGGTGAGGCGGCGCTGCGCAGGCGGCTGGAGCAGGCCGCCGACCTGCCCGCCCGTCACGAACCCGCCACCCTGGCCGCGCTCGTCCAGACGATCTGCGACGGCATCGCCGTCCAGGCGGCGGCCGGCCGCGGCCGCGACGAGCTCCGCCGGATCGCCGAGTCGGCGCTGCGCGCCCTGCTGGACTGAGCACCCCTGCTGGACTGAGCACCCGGCTGACCGAATCGCTCGCGCCGGAAAACCGTTTGGCGTGATCAACGGCAGTCGTTACAACGGACGCATGCTTCGCAAGTACCCTCGGACCCCGCACATCGAGGGCTCACGTCTGCAGCCGGGGGATCACGACCTCGCGCAGGTCCCCTTCAGCGAGATCGCCGGGCGGTACCTGGTGGTGGAGGAGAAGCTCGACGGCGCCAACGCCGGCATCAGCTTCACCGCGCGGGGAGACCTGCGGTTGCAGAGCCGCGGCCATTTCCTCACCGGCGGGCCCCGCGAGCGTCATTTCGCGCCCTTGAAGGCGTGGGCCGCGTCCGTGCAGCACCTGCTGTGGGAACGGCTCGGTGACCGCTACACCCTGTACGGGGAGTGGCTCTACGCCAAGCACACCCTCTTCTACGACGCGCTCCCCCACTACTTCTGCGCGTTCGACGTCCTCGACCACACCGACGGGACGTGGCTGTCGACCGAGCGGCGCAAGGAGCTGCTCGACGGAACTCCCGTGGTGCACGTGCCCGTCCTGCACGAGGGTCCGCTGCCGGACGTGGCCGCCCTGACCGCGCTGGCGGGGCCGTCCACCTGCCGCACCGGCGCCTGGCGGGACGCGCTGCGCGCGGCGGCCGAGGCGGGCGGCGCCGACCCCGAGCGCGCCGTCGAGGAGACCGACGCCTCCGACGACATGGAGGGTCTTTACAT
>DATCLF010000075.1:0-18810 GCA_036564055.1 Spirillospora sp. | reverse complement strand
GGCGTGACCGCACCGTCCGGCGGCTACCCGCCGGACGGATCGTCGGTCGGAGGGGCGTCCCGCTCGGCGACGGGCACCACGTCCTTCAGGAAGCCGCGGCGCGACAGGAACGCCGACAGGCTCTCGCGGTGCGCGTCGCACGCCAGCCAGATCTTCCGCCGGTCCGGGGTGTGGATCTTGGGGTTGTTCCAGCGCAGCGCCCACACGGCGTCGGCGCGGCACCCCTTGGCGGAGCACAGGAGTTCGTCGGGGCCGGTTTCGGAAGCGGAGTCGGTCATCGCCTAACTTTTACACGGTCCGGCGCGCCGGGACGCCCCGGCTCCCGCCTTCGTCGACAGTGAGGACTTGCAGTGCGGAGCGAAGCCACCGACGCGTCCGTCGGGGAGTGGGACCGGCGTCGTCGCTGGCGGGCGTTGTCGGTCTGCCTCGTCGCGGCGTTCATGACGCTGCTCGACGTCAGCATCGTCAACGTCGCGCTTCCCTCGATCGAGGAGGGGCTGGGCGCATCCGAGGCGGACCTGCAGTGGATCCTGTCGGGGTACGCGCTGACGTTCGGCCTGGTCCTCGTCCCGGCGGGACGGCTCGGCGACGCCCGCAGCCGCCGCGCCGTCTTCATGGGCGGCCTGGCGGTGTTCACCGTGGCGAGCGCCCTGGCCGGGATCGCCACCACGGTGACGATGCTCATCCTGGCCAGGCTGCTGCAGGGCGTCGCGGGCGGCATCCTCAACCCGCAGGTCGCGGGCCTGATCCAGCAGCTGTTCCGTGGGGCCGAGCGGGGACGGGCGTTCGGCGCGCTCGGCGCGGTCATCGGCATCGCGACCGCCGTCGGCCCGCTGCTCGGCGGGGGGCTGATCGCCCTCGCCGGGGCCGAGAACGGCTGGCGCTGGGTGTTCTACGTCAACATCCCGGTCGGCGTGGTGGCGCTGGTGCTGGCCCGGCGGCTGCTCCCCGCACCCGTCCCGGGGGAGCGGCAGGGCCTGGACCCGGCCGGCGTGCTGCTGCTGGGAGCGGGCATCGTGTGCGTGCTGCTCCCGCTCGTCCAGGAGCAGCAGTGGCGAAGCGACCTGAAATGGCTGCTGCTCCTCGCGGGCCTCGCGCTGATCGCCGTGTTCGTCGCCTGGGAGCGCCGCGCCCGGTGGCCCATGGTCGACCTCGCGCTGTTCCGCCGCCGCTCGTACGCGCTGGGCGCCGCGATCGCGCTGCTGTACTTCGCCGGATTCACGGCGATCTTCTTCATCTTCACGCTCTACCTGCAGAACGGGGTGCGCTACAGCGCGCTCGGCGCCGGTCTCGCGATCACGCCGTTCGCGGTGGGGTCGGGGCTCGGGTCGGTGGCCGGCGGGCGGGTCGTGGCGCGCTACGGCCGCGCGCTCGTCGCCTCCGGGCTCGTCCTCGTCCTGGCGGGGCTCGGCGCGGCGTGGGTGGCGGTCGAGCTGCATCCCGGCGACGGCGTGGCCCTGGTGACGGCGGTGCCGCTGCTGGTGGCGGGCGCCGGGAGCGGCCTCGTCATCGCGCCCAACCAGACGATCACGCTGTCGGAGGTCCCGTCCGCCGAGGGCGGCAGCGCGGCGGGCGTGCTGCAGACCGGCCAGCGGGTCGGCACCGCGGTCGGCGTCGCCGTCGTCGGTTACGCGTTCTTCGCGTCGCTCTCCGCGACGGACGGGGACTGGGCGGCGGCGTTCCGGCAGGGCCTGGTCGTCAACCTGGCGCTGGTGTCGGCGGCGCTGGCGGCGGCGCTCACCGACCTCGTCGCCGACCGCCGGTCCCGCCGCCGCTCCGGCCCGGCGTGACGGGTCACCGGCGGCGCAGGGCGCGCGCGGCGAGGGCGACAAGGGCCGCGCCGCCCGCGGCGGTGCCCGCCACGGCACCGGCGAGGGCGAGGTTCTGACGCCTGATCCGCGCCGGGATCCGCGCGTACGGCATGGTCGAGAACGACACCAGCTCGTAGCGGGAGACGTAGCGTCCCGCGAGGCGGCGCTCCAGCGCGTGCGTCGCGGCCTGCTTGGCCCGGTACACCGGGGACGCCACGCGGTCGCGCATCTCGACGAAGTTGTCGAGCGACAGCTCGGCGATCGCGTCGGTGTTGGCCTTGCGCCGCTCCTGGTAGAGCGCCAGCGTCCGGGCCCAGTCGCCTCCGGTCTCGGTGAGGCACCGGTCGATCTCGATGCAGTCCTCGAACGCGCAGTTGGCGCCCTGCCCGTAGAACGGGACGACCGCGTGGGCCGCGTCCCCGAGCAGGGCGGCGACCGCGCCCCTTCCGTACCGCGTCCACGGCCAGGCCCGCACGGTCACCAGCGACCCCACCGGGTTGCGCGCGAAGTCGTCCGTGAGCCCCGGCATCAGGTCCACGGCGTCGGGGTAGTCGCGCTCGAACCGGGCGATGACCTTGCCGGGGGTGTCGAGCGCCGCGAAGTCGTCCTTCGGCCAGAACAGCGTGCAGGTGAACGACCGGTCGAGGTTCGGCAGCGCGATCATCATCGAGGTGCCGCGCGGCCAGATGTGCAGCGCGTCGGGATCGAGGGCGAACTCGCCGTTCTTCGGGGGGATGGTCAGTTCCTTGTAGCCGTGCTCCAGGAAGTCGGTGTCGGCGTCAAGGCCCAGTGACCGGCGGATCGTGCTGTAAGCGCCGTCCCCGGCGAGAACGACGTCGGCGTGCTCGGCGTCTCCTCCGTCGAGGTGGATCGTCCCGGCGGTGAGGTCCACGCCGGTGACCCGCTGGGAGAACCGCAGTGTCACGCCGGGCGTGGCGTCGGCGGTGTCGAGCAGCGACCGGTTGAGGTCGGCGCGGCCGACGGAGTTGATGGCGCGGACCCCGTCGGCGCTGTAGGGCTGGAAGTTCTGGCTGGCCCCGAGTGGATGCACCATCCGCCCGTGCATCGGCAGGGCGAGCTTCAGGCACTGCTCCTTGAGGCCGACCTCGTCGAGCGCGGCCAGACCCCGCGCCGAGAGGGCGAGGTTGATCGAGCGTCCGCGCTCGGCACCGTGGACGCGCGGGTCGGGACGCCGTTCGTAGACCGTGACGGGGATGCCGCGCCGTCCCAGCAGGATGGCCAGCAGGCTGCCCGCCAGGCCCGCGCCGATGATCGCGACCCGCTCGCCGCCGTCACGCGCCATCGGCGGCGACCTCCTCGCGGCCGGGCGCCTCGGTCTGCGTGCGGACCTCCCACAGGTCGGGGAAGGAGGGCGCGAACAGCGTGGTGCGCAGGTAGTCGGCCCCGGCCGACCCGCCCGTGCCGATCTTCGCGCCGATCGTCCGCTCGACCATCTTCAGGTGCCGGTACCGCCATTCCTGGACGCCTTCGTCCATGTCGACGAGGGCCTCGCAGACCTCGGCGGCCGGTCCGGACTCGTCGGCGTAGGCGTCGAGAAGCACCTTCTGCACGCCGGGGTGCGGCTCCCAGGGGAGGGAGGTGTCGCGCTCGAGGGCGTCGCGCGGGACGTCGAAACCGTGGACCGCCAGGTAGCGCAGGAGGGAGTCGAAGACCGACGGGCGCGTCACCGCCTCCCGCAGCCGCTCGTCCTCGCGCAGGACGGAGGCGGGGAACCTGCGTCGCCCGAGCACGGCCTCGATGAGGCGGAACTGCTCGCTCTGGAACCCGCTGGAGGTGCCGAGCACGCCGCGGAACGCGGCGAACTGCCGGGGCGTCATCGTCTCCAGCACGTCGAGCTGCCCGACCACGGTCTTGAGGATCTTGGCGATGCGCCGTGCGGTGTGCAGCGATCCCGCGCTGTTGCCGTCCTCCAGCCTGCGCTGCAGGAGCGCCGTCTCGTGCAGGATCTGCTTGAACCACAGCTCGTAGACCTGGTGGATGACCACGAAGAGCAGCTCGTCGTGCGCCTGCGTCTTCGGCTGCTGGCAGGACAGCAGGTCGTCGAGCTTCAGGTAGTCGCCGTACGTCATTGTCGGCGAATCCGCCATCACGCCTCCTTGTGACACAACGGATGTGTCCGCAGCATAAGGGATGCCATTTCGGGCATCCGGGGCGGCAGGGTGCCCGTGGCGGCGGAACCGGACACGGGCGTCAGCCGAGGTCGCCCGCGCAGACGCGGACGGCGCGCAGCGCGGCGGTGATCTCGGCGGCCTGGGAGGCGGGCAGGTCGGCGATGCCGAATCCCGCCTCGTTGAGAGCGCGGGTGGCCTCCTCCACCAGCTCGCGTCCCGGCGGGGTGATGGTCGCGAGGACGACGCGCCGGTCGTCGGGGGAGGGGTCGCGTTTCACGAGCCCGCGTCGTTCCAGCCGGCCGATCACGTTGGTGACCGAGGCGGGGTGCACCATGAGGCGGGTGCCCATCTTGCCCATGGGGAGCGTCCCGGTCCTGGTGAAGGCGAGCAGGCGCAGCGCCTCGTAGGCGGCGAACGTGAGCGCGTAGGGCTTGAGGACGGTCTCGATGCGGCTGAGCAGAAGCTGCTGGGCCCGCATCACCGAGGTGACGGCCGCCATGTGGTCGGCGTGCTCGGGCCAGCGCAGGCTCCACTGGCGGTGGGCCTCGGCGATCGGATCGGGGGTGTGGGGCACCGCCCCACCGTATGCGGTCTTGACCGGCCGGCGCATGGAAACTATTTTAACTTCCAAATATTGGATGTCCAAGGTTTGAGGTGGGGGCGGTGACGGCGCAGGTGACGAAGGAGCTGCACAAGCCGGTGAACCCGGTGCGGTTCGTGACCGCGGCGGCGCTGTTCGACGGCCACGACGCCGCCATCAACATCATGCGGCGGATCCTGCAGTCCCAGGGCGCCGAGGTCGTCCACCTGGGGCACGACCGGTCGGTCAAGGAGGTCGTCGACGCCGTCCTGGAGGAGGACGCGCAGGGCGTGGCGATCAGCTCCTACCAGGGCGGTCACGTCGAATACTTCGAGTACCTGTCGCGCAGCCTCAAGGAGGCGGGCGCCGAGCACGTGAAGGTCTTCGGCGGGGGCGGCGGCGTGATCGTCCACGAGGAGATCGCCCGGCTGTCCGGATCCGGTGTGCGGATCTTCTCGCCCGAGGACGGCCAGCGGCTCGGCCTCCCCGGCATGATCAACGAACTGGTGCGCGCCTGCGACGTCGACCTCGCCGCCGAGCCGGTCCCCGCGGACGCCGTGCTGGCGGGGGACCGTCGGGCGCTCGCCCGGGCCCTGACCTGCCTGCAGGCCGGACGGCTCCCCGAGGAGACCCGGTCCGCGCTCGTGCGCGCGGCGCAGCGCCGGCGCGTGCCCGTCCTCGGGATCACCGGGACGGGCGGCTCGGGCAAGTCCTCCCTCACCGACGAGCTGGTGCGGCGGCTGCGCGTCGACCAGCGCGACCGGCTGCGCATCGCGGTCCTCGCCGTCGACCCGACGCGGCGGCGCGGCGGCGGCGCGCTGCTCGGCGACCGGATCCGGATGAACGCCCTCGACGGCGACCGCGTGTTCTTCCGCTCGCTGGCCACCCGCGGCGCGCGGGAGGTGCCGGACGGCGTCGAGGACATGATCACCGCGTGCAAGGCGGCCGGATACGACCTGGTCGTCCTGGAGACCCCCGGCATCGGGCAGGGCGACGCCGCGGTCGTCCCGCTCGTCGACGTCTCGCTGTACGTCATGACGCCCGAGTTCGGCGCCGCGTCCCAGCTCGAGAAGATCGACATGCTCGACTTCGCCGACGTCGTGGCGATCAACAAGTTCGAGCGGCGCGGCGGGCCCGACGCCCTGCGCGACGTTGCGCGCCAGCTCGTCCGCAACCGGGAGGCGTTCGGGAGCAGGCCCGAGGACATGCCGGTGTTCGGCACGAGCGCCGCCACCTTCAACGACGACGGCGTCACCGCCCTCTACCAGCACCTGCGGGGGCTGCTCGCCGAGCACGGGCTGGAGCTCGCCGACGGAGCCCTGCCCGAGGTCACCACGAAGGTGTCGACGCGCGCCGCGACGATCATCCCGCCCTCCCGGACCCGGTACCTGTCCGAGATCGCCGAGACCGTGCGCCGCTATCACGCCGAGACCGCCGCGCAGGCCGAGGCCGTCCGGCGCGTCCAGCGGCTGGAGGAGGTCCGCGCCGAGCTGACCGACACCGCGGAGGTCGACGCGCTGCTGGAGAAGGCGCGCCGCGAGGTGGACCCCCGCAACGCCGAACTGATCGCGCAGTGGCCGAAGGTCGTGGAGGCGTACTCGGGCGACGAGCAGGTCGTCCGGATCCGCGACAAGGAGCTGCGCACGAAGCTGACGCGCGAGTCCCTGTCGGGCACCCGCATCCCGCGCGTCGCCCTCCCGCGCTACACCGACCACGGCGAGCTGCTGCGGTTCCTCAGGAAGGAGAACCTGCCGGGCCGGTTCCCGTTCACCGCCGGTGTGTTCCCGTTCAAGCGCGACAACGAGGACCCCGCGCGCATGTTCGCGGGGGAGGGCGACCCGTTCCGCACCAACCGGCGGTTCAAGCTGCTGTCGGAGGGCCAGCCCGCGACCCGCCTGTCCACCGCGTTCGACTCGGTCACCCTGTACGGACGGGATCCCGACGAGCGGCCCGACGTCTACGGCAAGATCGGCACGTCCGGGGTGTCGATCGCCACGCTGGACGACATGAAGGCGCTCTACGACGGGTTCGACCTCGCGGCGCCGACGACCTCGGTGTCGATGACCATCAACGGCCCCGCGCCGACGATCCTGGCGTTCTTCCTCAACACGGCCATCGACCAGAGGCTGGACGCCTTCCGGAAGGAACACGGACGGGAACCCTCGCAGGAGGAGGCCGCCGAGATCCGCGCGCACGTCCTGTCCACCGTGCGCGGCACCGTTCAGGCCGACATTCTCAAGGAGGACCAGGGCCAGAACACCTGCATCTTCTCCACCGAGTTCTCCTTGCGGATGATGGCCGACATCCAGGAGTGGTTCATCGCCAACAACGTCCGCAACTTCTACTCGGTGTCCATCTCCGGCTACCACATCGCCGAGGCCGGGGCGAACCCCATCAGCCAGCTCGCGTTCACCCTCGCCAACGGCTTCACCTACGTGGAGGCGTACCTGGCGCGCGGCATGGACGTGAACGACTTCGCCCCCAACCTGTCGTTCTTCTTCTCCAACGGCATGGACCCCGAGTACAGCGTGCTCGGACGCGTCGCCCGGCGGATCTGGGCGGTGGCCATGCGCGAGAGGTACGGGGCCAACGAGCGCAGCCAGAAGCTCAAGTACCACATCCAGACCTCCGGACGTTCCCTGCACGCCCAGGAGATGGACTTCAACGACATCCGCACCACGCTGCAGGCCCTCATCGCCATCTACGACAACTGCAACAGCCTCCACACCAACGCCTACGACGAGGCCGTCACGACGCCGACCGAGGAGTCGGTGCGGCGGGCGCTGGCGATCCAGCTCATCATCAACCGGGAGTGGGGCCTCGCGATGAACGAGAACCCGCTGCAGGGGTCGTTCATCATCGACGAGCTGACCGACCTGGTCGAGGAGGCGGTGCTGGCGGAGTTCGACCGGCTCAGCGAACGCGGCGGCGTGCTCGGCGCGATGGAGACCGGCTACCAGCGCGGCCGCATCCAGGACGAGTCGATGCTGTACGAGCAGCGCAAGCACGACGGCTCGCTGCCGATCATCGGCGTCAACACGTTCCGCAGGCCGGGCGGGGACGACGGCACGCCCGAGACGATCGAGCTGGCCCGCGCCACCGAGGAGGAGAAGCGCTCCCAGCTCGCCCGGGTCCGCGCCTTCAAGGAGGCGCACAGCGACGAGGCGGAGGAGGCGCTCGCCGCCCTGAAGGAGGCCGCCCGGTCGGGCGACAACGTGTTCGCGGTGCTCATGGACGCCGCCCGCGTGTGCAGCCTCCAGCAGATCACCGACGCGTTCTTCGAGGTCGGCGGCCAGTACCGCCGCAACGTGTGAGCACGGGCGGAGCCGCCGATGGAGACGCGCACGCGCCCGCGTGACGACACCGGCCGCCCGGTTCCCCTTCCGGACCGGGTGCGCCGCGTCGTGTCGATCGTCCCGTCCCTGACCGAGACCGTCGCGGTCACCGCCCCCGGCCTGCTCGTCGGGGCCACCGACTGGTGCACCCGCCCGGCGGACCTGGACGTGCCGCGCGTCAGGGGCACCAAGAATCCCGACCTGGAGCGCATCGCCGAGCTGCGGCCCGATCTCGTCCTCGGCAACACCGAGGAGAACCGTCCCGCCGACGTCGAGGCGTTGCGCTCCGCCGGCATCGCGGTGTGGATGACCGAGATCCGCACCGTGGACGAGGCCCTGACGTCGCTGCGCCGCGTGCTCACCGAGGCGTGCGGCGTCCCCGCGCCGGGCTGGCTGGACGAGGCCGCGCGCGCCTGGCGCGACGTCGTGCCCGGGCCGTCCCGCTCGGCCGTCGTGCCGATCTGGCGGCGGCCGTGGATGGTCCTCGGCCGCGACACCTTCGCCGGGGACGTCCTGTCCCGGCTCGGCGTGTCCAACGCCTACGCCGCGCACCCCGACCGGTACCCGAAGATCCCGCTCGACGAACTGCGCGCCGCGCTGGCCGAAGGCCGCGCCGACCTGGTGGTGCTGCCGGACGAGCCCTACCGGTTCGGCGAGGACGACGGCCCCGAGGCGTTCCCCGGGGCCGACTGCGCCCTCGTCGACGGCCGGTACCTCACCTGGTACGGCCCGTCCCTCACCGACGCCCCGCGGGTGCTGGCGGCGCAGCTCGCCGCCGCCCGCCCCCGCTGAGCACGGTCACGCGCGGGGTCCGCCCGCGACGTAGATCACCTGGCCGGACACGAACGAGGCCTCGTCGCTGACGAGGAACGCCACCGTGTTCGCGACGTCCTCGGGGACGCCGACGCGGCGGACGGGGATCTCCTTGGCCGCGGCGGCCTTGAAGTCCTCGAAGTCGACGCCGAGCCGGGCGGCGGTCGCGGCCGTCATGTCCGTCGCGATGAACCCGGGGGCGACCGCGTTGACGGTCACGCCGAACTTGCCGAGCTCGATCGCGAGGGTCTTGGTGAAGCCCTGCAGGCCGGCCTTGGCCGCCGAGTAGTTGGCCTGGCCGCGGTTGCCGAGCGCCGACACCGACGACAGGTTGACGATCCGTCCCCACCCGGCCTTCGTCATGTGCTCCTGGGCGGCGCGGCTCATCAGGAACGAGCCGCGCAGGTGCACCGACATCACGGTGTCCCAGTCGTCGTCGGACATCTTGAACAGCAGGTTGTCGCGCGTGACGCCCGCGTTGTTGACCAGCACGACGGGCGGGCCCAGCTCCGCGGCGACGCGTGCGACGGCCGAGGAGACCTGCGCGGAGTCGGCGACGTCCACGCCGACGGCGAGGGCCGTCCCGCCGCCCTTCTCGATCTCCGCCACGGTGCCGGCGCAGGCGGCCTCGTCGAGGTCGCACACCGCGACGGCGAACCCGTCGCGGGCGAGCCGGAGCGCCGTGGCGGCGCCGATGCCCCGCGCGGCGCCGGTGACGATGGCGACCCTGGTGTCGGTCATGCCCCTGCCCCTCTCAGACCCGTATCCCTCTCAGACCTGTGGCCCTCTCATAATCCGTGGCCCGCTCAGACCTGGAGGTCCTTGGCGATGATGGTCTTGAGCACCTCGCTGGTGCCCCCGTAGATGCGGGTGACCCGGGCGTCGGTGTACAGCCGCGCGATCGGGTACTCGAGCATGTAGCCGTAGCCGCCGTGCAGCTGCAGGCACTTGTCCACGACGCGGGACTCCACCTCGGTGCAGAACAGCTTGCACTTGGCGGCGTCGGCGGGGGTGAGCTCACCGGCGTCCAGGGCCTCGATGCAGCGGTCGACCAGGGAGCGGGCGGCCTCGACCTCCGTCGCGCACTCGGCGAGCACGAACTTGGTGTTCTGGAACGACGACACGCTCTTGCCGAAGACGGTCCGCTCCTGGACGTACTTGCGGGCGAACTCCACGGCGGCGGCCGCGGCCGCGTACGAGCTGGTGGCGATGCCGAGCCGTTCCTCGGCGAGGTTGTGGGTCAGGTACTCGAACGCGCGTCCCTCCTCGCCGAGCAGGTCCTCCACCGGGACGCGGACGTCGGTGAAGGACAGCTCGGCGGTGTCGGAGGCGCGCAGCCCGATCTTCTCCAGCTTGCGGCCGACGGTGTAGCCCTCGCTCTTGGTGTCGACCGCGAGGATGGACAGGCCCGCCCGGCGGTTCTCCGGCGAGGGCGGGGACGTGCGCGCCACGACGAGGACCCGGTCGGCCTGGACGCCGCCGGTGATGAACGTCTTGGCGCCGTTGAGGACGTAGTGGTCGCCGTCGCGCTTGGCGGTGGTCCGGATGCCGGCGAGGTCGGAGCCGGTTCCGGGCTCGGTCATCGCGATCGCGGTCATCATCTCGCCGGTCGCGAACGGCGGCAGCCAGCGCTTCTTCTGCTCCTCCGAGGCGTACTTCAGCAGGTAGGGCAGGACGAGGTTGACGTGCACGCCGTACCCGCCGAAGTGCACCGCGGCGCGGGCGCACTCCTCGGAGACCACCGCCTGGTACTTGAAGCTCGTCTCGCCGGCGCCGCCGTACTCCTCGGGCACCTGGATGCCGAGCACGCCGATCTCGCCGAGCCTGCGGTAGAAGTCGCGCGGCGGGTGCCCGGCCTTCTCCCACTCGCCGAAGACCGGCACGACCTCCGCCTCGATGAACGCCCGGATCATCTCCCGGAACGCCTCATGGTCCTCGTTGAACACGGTGCGGCGCACGCCGTGACCCCTCTCACCTGTGCGGTCGGACGGACGCCAACCTAACTCGAATCCATTTCTAGAATCAAATACGAGTTTGTGGGCGGGGCCGGGCGGCGGCCGGACCCGGGCGGGAGGCCGGCCGAGGACCGACGGGCCTTCAGCAGTCGGGTTCGCAGACCCGCTGGGAGAGCGCCTTCAGGAACAGCGCCTGGACCTCTCCCGGAGTCTTGGCCAGGTACGCGTCACCCTTCGTCAGCCGGGCGATCTGCCGCAGCTCGTCGATGTCCACGCCGTCGCCCAGGGCGAAGATGTTGATCAATATGGGGCGTTCGGGGTCGTAGGCGCGGCGGATGTGGTCCATCGTCTCCTTGAACGAGGGGCCGTCCTTGTCCTCGTTCTTCCCGTCCGTCCACAGCAGGATCGAGTTCACGTACTCCGGCTTGTACGTCCGCTTCATGTGGTCGAACGCGGCGATCGTCGTCTCGTACAGGCCGGTGCCGCCGTTCTTCTTCACCCTGGTCTGCGCGAAGGCGCTGAGGACGAGCTGGCGCCGGGTGGCCGAGCCGAGCCGTTCGTTCAGCGGCCCGACGCTCACCAGCTCCCGCCAGTCCTTGCCGCCCTCCAGCTCGGTGGAGAACACCCACTGGCCGAGCTCGCTGTCGTCGGGCAGCAGCGACAGCCCGTTCTGGGCCGTGCGGATCGTGGACTGCAGCCGGGTCGCCCCAGGAGCGATCTTCTGGTCCATGGAGCCGGAGATGTCGATGATGCTGAGCATCCGGATGCTCAGCGAGAGCTGCGCCCACTGCTGCATGACGCGCGTCACCCTGCCGGGGGGCGGCGCGGGCAGCGCCCGCGGCGCCCGCGCGCTCAGCCCGTTGTTCTCGGTGAACGCGGCGGGCGCGGCGCCGTCGGGCGTGCGGAAGCCGAGCCGGTGCACGTCCTCGCGGGTCGTCCGGCTGGTCAGCTCCTTGGCGAGCAGGCGGCTCGCGCGCGTCTTCGCCGCGCTCCCCGGCAGGACGGCGACCGGGTGGTCGAGGAAGACGGTTCCCTCGGCCGGGTAGACGGCGACGGCGGGCTGCGGCGGCCGCTTGGCGTTGTGGGAGAACACCGCCTGTTCCGGCGCGAGCGCGACGGGGTAACGGTCGCCCGGCTTGTCCCCGAAGGCCGCGAACTGGGCCTGCACCGAGGGCACCACGCCCTCCCGGACGGTGCGGACCACGCCGGTGAACACCGCGGGCCCGCGCGGGTCGTCGGCCAGGAGCGCGCTGGCCAGCACCAGCGACCCCATGCCGGTGGCGGTGTCGTCGGGGTCGGGCACGTGCAGCCGGAACAGGCGGGGCGGGATCGCGCTGTCGCGCGCGTCGGCCTCCTGTTCGGTGTTCGCCGCCGTCCCGGCCGCGGCGAGCAGTTCCTTCCAGGACGGCTGGGCGGGTGCGCCGAGGTCGCGCAGCCGTTTCGCGAGGCGGCCCGGCATGGCCACGACGATCGGGGTGGAGGCGATCCCGCCGAGGTGGGTGAAGCCCCGGGCGGCGTCGCCGCGGCCGGACTCCTCCACGACCCTGGTCCACAGCGACGAGTCGGGGATCCACACGTCGGGCTTGTCGGTGACGCCGGAGACGCCCTTGCCCGACAGGAGCGTCGCGACACCGGCCGGGTCGGTGGCGCGCACGGTCGCGCGGACGCACTTGCCGGCGACCTCGTTGCGGGCGTTGTTGAAGCGTTTCGCCGCCCGGACCACCACCGGGGCGATCTCCGGCGCGGCGGCGACGTCGAGCTTGAGGGCGTCGTCGCCCGAGCATCCGTCGCCCGCCGTGGTCAGCGCGTACGCCCCGAGGCCCGTCAGCAGGACGAGCCCGACCGCGCCGGCCAGCGGACCCAGCAGGACGCCGCCGATCCGCTTGGGCGGCCGGGGCCTGCGGGCGGGCCTGGCGGCGTGCGCGGGACCCGGGGGGCCGCCGGGCCGCCCGGGCCCGGCGTGGGGGCCGAACGGCCGGGCGGCCGCGTCCCCGCCGGGCGCACCGCCCCCTGCGCCGCCTCCCACGTCGGCTCCCGCGCGTCCTGCATCGCCCGCGGGGCCGGGGGCGGGGACTCCGCCGGGCTGCGAGGCGCCCAGGAAGGTGTAGGGGGCGTCGGGGTCCTCGTCCGGCAGGTTCCGCGGTGCCCACTCGGGCACGTCGTCGTGTCCGCTCATCGCCGATCTCCGTCTCCCGGGCGGGGGTCCCGGGACAAGTCGCGCCGCATGATGACGATCCGTCCGTGAGACATATGAGGCATCTGTCTCAGACGGACAAGCTGTGATGTTCGTCTCATCGGCGTGTTCCGTCAAGTGGTCCGGCGGATCGGATTGGGCCGGGCCTGCGCATGCGTGCCGGGGGCGGCGCGCGGGCGGGCGGCCCGGCGGCGGGCGGTGCCGCGGTGCGGCGCCCCGGCGGCGGGTCGTGGCCGCCCGGCCGGTTTCGCGGGTGCACGGGACCTCCCTTGCGGGGCGGGAACGATGCCGTCGCTGTGGGTGAGTACGCAGCGCGCACGGAAAAGGATCGGCCGAGGGCGGGTGCGTTTGTCGGAGGGTGGTCGGCCGGAAACGCCGCGCACGCACGGGTCGGCCTGCGAAAAGGTTCGATCCGAAGGGTATTCGGGCCCTGGCCGGTGTCGGACACCGGTGAACGCTTGCATTTTCGCGGGGATGCGCATACGCGCGGCGTGTGATCGGCGGTCAATGGCGGGTCATTGCGGGGTCGTCGCCGCCCCTGGGCCGCGCCGGGAAGAGGTCATGGACAGGAAAAGCGGCGCCGGGTGGATACGGGGGCAATCCACCCGGCGCCGCATCATCGGTGTTCCGACGGGGGCCCGGAACACCGGTACGGGCGCTCCGACGGGGGACCAGAGCGCCGGTACAAATCGTACACCGAAACCCCCCGCGGTTAGTCAAGAGAATGTCACGACCCGATTTCCGGTCGCCGTCCGGAAACCGCCTTCTGTTCGTGTCTCTCGTCGCCTCCGAAGCTCGCCGGCGCCACCGGCTCGCGCCCTCCGTTGGCGAACACGACCGAGATGTAGGGCAGGACAAGCGCGCCGACGAGCAGCGTGAGCACCGCCCATACCGGCGCGCCGGCGACGGCGGCCACGATCACGCCGACGAAGCAGGCCGTCCGCACCCCCATCGACACCAGGTAGCGCCGTTGACGGTGACCGATGTCCTCCGACATGGGGCGGGGCGCGTCGGTGACCGTGTAGACCTCCGGTCCCCGCCGGTGGTTGAGCTTCACGCTTCCACGGTATGCCCAGGGGGTCCGGCCGGCGACAGCGGTACAGGGTCAAAACAACGGAGGTAGGACATGACTGATCGGACGTACCGGGTCACGGAGATCGTGGGCACGTCACCGGAGTCGGTCGACGCCGCGATCCGCAACGGCATCCGGCGCGCCAACCAGACGCTGCGTCACCTCGACTGGTTCGAGGTCGCCGAAATCCGCGGCCACATCGACAACGGGGAGGTCGCGCACGTCCAGGTCACCATGAAGGTCGGTTTCCGCCTGGAGGACGCCTGAGCCGGGCCGGTCCCCGCGGGCGGGGGACCGACCCGGCCCGGAAGGCGGGACGCCCGTGATTCAGGACGCCTGCGAGACGGTCGACATGTTGAAGTCGGCGACCCTGATCGGCGGCATCGCGGCGCGGGTGAAGTAGTCCGACCACTCGCGCGGGAGCGTCGGCCGGGTCTCGCCGACCTCGGCGAGCCGTGACAGCAGGTCGACCGGGCTCTCGTTGAACCGGAAGTTGTTCACCGCGCCCACGACCTCGCCGTCCTCGACGAGGTAGACGCCGTCGCGGGTGAGGCCGGTCAGCAGCAGGCTCTGCGGATCGACCTCGCGGATGTACCACAGGCACGTCAGCAGCAGTCCCCGCTCGGTCCGGGCGATCATCTGCTCCAGGGACGGGCCGCCGTCCGGCCCGGTCATCGCGAGGTTGTCGACGGCCGGGGTGAGCGGCAGCCCGGTGCGCTCCGCCGAGCGGCGGGTCTGGGTGAGGGCGGCCAGGGAGCCGTCGCTGATCCAGTCGGTGGCGCCGAGCGGCAGGCCGTTGTCGAACACCGACGAGTCGCGGGTGGAGGCGTGCGCCACGACGAACGGCGCGCACTCCATGCCCGGGGCGTGCGGGTCGCTCGACAGGGTGACGGGCAGGCTCGCGAGCCGTTCCCCGACCCGGGTGCCGCCGCCGGGGCGGCTGAACACCGTCCGGCCGTCGTGGGCGTCCTGCGCGCCCGCCGACCAGTACATGTAGATCATCAGGTCGGCGACGGCGGACGGCGGCAGGATCGTCTCGTACCGTCCCGCCGGCAGTTCCACGCGCCGCCTGCCCCACTCCAGCCGCCGGGCGAGGTCCTCGGCCAGCGCGGGGACGTCGACGTCGGTGAAATCGCGGGTGCCGACGCCCGCCCACGCCGAGCCGCCGTCGCCCTTGGCGTTGAGCTCCAGCAGCCCGGTCGGCTGGTCGTGCCGCAGCCGCAGCCCCGCCGAGCTGCCGAGGTAGGTCGAGGTCAGCACGTGGTTGGCGAATCCGTACAGGCGCCGGTCTCCCGCCTCGGCGGCGGCAAACGCCTCGCCGAGCGCCGGCGCGACGTCCCCGTACACGCCGATGTCCGTCTCGGCGGGGTCGTCGTCCCAGCCGGCCGCGGACCCGTCGGGCCCCTCGGTGACGAGCGGGGCGGCGTCCTCGGCGGGTTCGTTGCCCTCGGCGTCGGCCTCGGCGGCGCGCACCAGGTCCTCGATGCCGTCCGCGTCGACCGCCGACCGCGACACCACCCCCGCGGCGACGCCGTCGGCGGTGCGGCGCAGCGCGACGACGGTGAGGCGGCTCGAGCGGGTCACGCCGTTGGTGGTGAGCGTGTTGCCCGCCCACCGCAGGTTCGCGGTGCTCGTCTCGTCGGCGATGACGATGCAGTCGTCGGAGCGCGACAGCGACAGCGCCCGCTCCACGGCCTCCTGCGGTCTCACTGGCCGGCCTCCTTCAGCGCGTTGAGGATGTTCACCCCGCGGAACAGCGCGGACGGGCAGCCGTGGCTGACCGGCGCGACCTGTCCCGGCTGGCCCTTGCCGCAGTTGAACGCGCCGCCGAGCACGTACGTCTGCGGGCCGCCGACGGCCTCCATCGAGTTCCAGAAGTCGGTGGTGGTCGCCTGGTAGGCGACGTCGCGGAGCTGCCCGGCGAGGCGCCCCTTGTCGATCCGGTAGAAGCGCTGGCCGGTGAACTGGAAGTTGTAACGCTGCATGTCGATCGACCAGCTCTTGTCGCCGACGATGTAGATGCCGCGGTCGACCCCGGAGATCAGCTCCTCGGTGGAGGGGCCGTTGTCGGACGGCTGCAGCGACACGTTCGCCATCCGCTGGATCGGCATGCTGGACGCCGAGTCGGCGAACGCGCAGCCGTTGGAGCGTTCGGCGCCGGTGAGGCGCGCGATGCGCCGGTCGGTCTGGTAGCCGGTGAACACGCCGCCGGAGATGATGTCGAACCGCTGCGTCTCGACGCCCTCGTCGTCGTAGCCGATCGTGGCCAGCCCGTGCTCGACGGTGCGGTCCCCGGTGACGTTCATGACCTCCGAGCCGTACTGCAGCGTCCCGAGCTTGTCGGGCGTGGCGAACGAGGTGCCCGCGTAGGCGGCCTCGTACCCGAGCGCCCGGTCCAGCTCGGTAGCGTGCCCGATCGACTCGTGGATCGTCAGCCACAGGTTCGACGGGTCGATCACCACGTCGTACACGCCCGGTTCGACCGACGGGGCGGCGAGCTTCTCGGCGAGCAGCTCGGGGATGCGGGCCAGCTCGCCGTCCCAGTCCCAGTGCTCGCCCGTCAGCCATTCCCACCCGTACCCGGCGGGCGGCGCGAGCGTCCGCATCGTGTCGAACACGCCGTCCCCGATCCCGACGGCGTTCAGGGCGGGGTGCAGCCGGACGCGCTGCTGCGTGGTGACCGTCCCGGCGAGGTCGGCGAAGAACTTGTTCTCCTTGACCTGCAGCAGCGTCGCGTCCACGTGGTCGACGCGGTCGTCGCCGAGCAGCCGGCGGCTCCAGTCCGCCAGCAGCGCCACCTTGTCGGAGGTCGGGACGTCGAACGGGTCGATCTCGTACGCCGAGACCCAGGTGCGCTCGCCGTGGACGGGTTCGGGGGCCAGCTCGATCGGCTCGCGGTTGACGGGCCGCGCGACGGCGGCGACCTCCACGGCCTGCGCGGCCAGGCGGGCGGCGCCGCCCGGCGTCAGGTCGATGCCGGCGGCGAAACCCCAGGTGCCGTCCTTGACGACACGGACCGACATGCCGACGTCGTCGGCGTCCAGGGCCGTCTCCAGCGCGGCGTCGTGCAGGCGGAGGGTCTGGCTGCGGATGCGCTCCAGGCGGAAGTCGGCGTGCTCGGCGCCCAGCTCCCGGGCCCGGGACAGCGCCGCGTCGGCCAGCGCGCGGAGCGGCAGCGCGGTGAAGGCAGGATCGATGTCGTGCACCCAAGGCAAACTACCCGGAGCGCGCGGCGGGGAGCCGAACAAACACGGCAGGCGGATCTTGTCGGGTGAGGACATCAGCAGCGACGCCCGCGGGCCGCTATCGTCGTGCGCTGTCACCACCGTGCGACGCGGTGGACCACCAGCAGCAACGAGAGGGTCGTGATGAGTCGCTCTGTCCTCGTCACCGGCGGGAACCGGGGCATCGGCCTGGCGATCGCGCGGGAGCTCGCCGCCGCGGGCGACGCGGTCGCCGTCACCTACCGGTCCGGAGAGCCGCCGGAGGACCTGTTCGGCGTACGGTGCGACGTCACCAGCGCCGAGGACGTCGACGCCGCGTTCGCCAAGGTCGAGGCGGAGCAGGGCCCGGTCGAGGTGCTCGTCGCCAACGCCGGGATCACCAAGGACACCCTGCTGGCGCTCATGAGCGAGGAGTCGTTCACCTCGGTGCTCGACACCAACCTCACCGGCGCGTTCCGGGTCGCCAAGCGCGGGGTGAAGGGCATGATGCGCAAGCGCAAGGGACGCATCGTGCTGGTCTCGTCCGTCGTGGGGCTGCTGGGGTCGCCGGGTCAGGCCAACTACGCCGCGTCCAAGGCCGGCATGGTCGGGTTCGCGCGGTCCCTCGCCCGCGAGCTCGGCTCGCGCGGCATCACGGTCAACGTGGTGGCGCCGGGGTTCGTCGACACCGACATGACCGCGGTGCTGTCCGAGGAGCAGCAGAAGTCCATCGTCTCCTCGATCCCGCTCGGGCGGATCGCGCAGCCGGATGAGATCGCCAAGGTCGTGCGGTTCGTGGCGAGCGACGACGCCGCCTACATCACCGGTGCGGTGATCCCCGTCGACGGCGGCCTGGGAATGGGGCACTGACGACCATGGGAATCCTCGAAGGCAAGCGCATCCTGGTCACCGGCGTCCTCACCGACGCCTCGATCGGCTTCCACGTCGCGCGGATCGCGCAGGAGCAGGGCGCCGAGATCGTGCTGACCGCCTACCCGCGCCCGACGCTCACGCAGCGCACCGCCAAGCGGCTTCCGTCCGGTCCCGACTCGCCGCCGCCGGTGATCGAGCTGGACGTGACCAACGCCGAGCAGCTCGACGCCCTGGCCGGCAACCTGCGCGACCTCGGGTTCGACCACCTGGACGGCGTCGTCCACGCGATCGGGTTCGCGCCGCAGTCCGCGCTCGGCGGGAACTTCCTGGACACGCCGTGGGAGGACGTGGCGACCGCCGTGCACGCCTCGACGTACTCGCTGAAGTCGCTCACGATGGCGTGCCTGCCGCTGATGAAGGACGGCGGCTCGGTCGTCGGGCTGGACTTCGACTCCACCAAGGCGTGGCCCGTCTACGACTGGATGGGCGTGGCGAAGGCCGGTCTGGAGTCCTGCGCCCGCTACCTGGCCAAGTACCTCGGCCCGCAGGGCATCCGCGTGAACCTCGTCGCCGCCGGGCCGCTCGCGACGATGGCGGCCAAGAGCATCCCCGGATTCGAGGGCATGACCGAGATGTGGCCGAAGGCGGCCCCGCTCGGCTGGGACATCAAGAACAGCGAGCCGACCGCGCGGGCGTGCGCGGTGCTGCTGTCGGACTGGTTCCCGGCCACCACCGGCGAGATCGTCCACGTCGACGGCGGGTACCACGCGGTCGGCGCCTGAGTCCCCGGATCTTTCGGCCTGAGTCCCTGGATCTTCCAACCTCGGCGGTCGGGTCACGCC
>DATCLF010000074.1:0-9815 GCA_036564055.1 Spirillospora sp. | reverse complement strand
CGCCTCAACAGTCGCACCCGAACGCGCCAACTGCGCAGCCCAATAGCCGCGCCCGGCTCCGAGTTCCACGATTGGGAGATCTGCACAGACCTCTTTCATCCACTCGATGGTCTGTGGACTCGGTATCGCGTACGCATAGGTTTCCTGCAACAGGATTTGAGCAAACGCGAGACGCGCACTACCTTGTGAGCGACCACCGTTCACTACTCGACGGCCCTCGTGCTCGTGTACGCAGGGCTCAACGATATCCCAGTACGGATTAGAACTCACGGCGCTACCACCAGTCACATAGTGGACAAACCGCAAGTCGAACTCTCCATCGATTTGGTCGTCACCAGTCCCTGCCAGCCGCGCGGCCATGTCCAGATACTCAGCCACCGTGGGGTACTCGATCCGCAATCTCTCCTCATCTGCGAGCAGCGCCTTCAAGTCATCCCAACGGCTCGCAGTCATGGTCAGCTTGGCCATACTGGGAGTATCTCGCACCGATGCACAGGAGGTCTAGGTGACTGCACGCGGGCACAAAAAAGCTCCGCCGGAATCATCAGACGGAGCTTCCACGCACGCTCTCGTGTCGCGGAGTCGTGCCAGCGGGATCCTGCTGTACAGCTAGGAAGTACAGCAGCCACAGGGGCCCGCGAAGGATCTCAGCGGACCCTCATGAACGTAATGAGCTGCACGAGGACCCAATCGGACCACGTATGCCAGTTGCTACGGATCAGAAGGTTAGGGGTTCGAATCCCTTCGGGTGCGCGCACGTCAGAGGCCCCTCGCGATCAACGCGAGGGGCCTTCGTGCTAACGGCCTTGCTAACAGCGCCTCCGTCTACCCCACGTCCTCCACTTGCCTGGCGAAGATCTCAGCCGCCTCTACGAGCTGCTGGTTGACCACGTGGGCGTAGACCCTGAGCGTGATCGACGGGTCAGCGTGCCCGAGCCGAGCCGCCACCACATGCACGGGCACGCCCGCCAAGAGCAAGGTCGTTGCGTGGATATGGCGGAGGTCATGGAGCCGGGCATGCGGCAGCGGGTCAGCGGGCGGTTTCCCGTCATCGGGCTTGTTGTGAAGCTTGATCAGAGACGTCATGAGAGACGAGACGGTGTAGGTGACGCTGCCGAAGGAACGGGTGGCGGTGTAGTGCCCACGGCAGTCGTTGTCGTCGGTGACCTTCACGTCCATCAGTGCGGCGGCGTGGTCGACCGGGGCGGCTGCTTCGGTGTCGTTGCCGAAGCGGACGCTGACCAGGAGGTCGAAGCCGAGCGAGGCACCCGAGCTCGTGCGGGTGTCAGTGACCGAGGCTCGCGCGCTTGTGCAGCTTGGAGATGGTGTGCGAGAGGTCGTCCGGGGCCAGCGGCGTTCCGGCCTCGCTCTTGGAGATCAATTTGTGCTGTCTCGGGACGCCGCCGGCTGTGAGCTGGGTTCTGGCCGGGCCAAAGGCATCCGCGAAAAAGATCTCGCGCCCAGGCCGTAGAGCCCGGGCGCGAGCGCGAGTTGTTCTACCGACGACCTGTCGGTCCTCGGCTCACCCGATCACGGGCGTGACCTGCACGGTGCGCGTGGGCGGATTCTCCCCATGCTCCGTGCAGTGCTTCGAGCCCAGCAGATCGGCGGAGACGATGCGGTCGCAGAGAGCGCACACGGTGACCGCCTGCGGCCACACGGACGACTCCTCGGCCACGGGCGCTCCGGACAGGTACCGCTCCAACGCCGCGGCGAACTCGCGAACGGCCTCGGTGACCGCCGTGTCCTCGTAGCCGATCGGGTAGACCGGCTCCAGCCACCTGTGGCTGGTGACGATCACCTTGTCGTACGACGCCTCCGGCCGCACGAACTCCTCGTCGCCCGCAGGCCTGACGAGAATGTGCTCGTACGGGTACCCCGACACCTGGCCGATCCGGTAGACGTCGCCGTCCACGAAGTCGTGGTTGCGGTAGTAACCCTTACCGTTCTGCTCGGCGACCGCCTTGACGGCGTTCATGAGCTCCACACCCTTGATGGCGCGCTCCAGCGAAAGGGTGACAGAAGCCATTTTGTCCTCCAGAGATCTGCTTTGTCTTGCCGTTGTCCGGCCTCATCTCAGACCGTTCGTCCGATGCCGGTATGCGCAACTCAGCTCCGCCGGTAGGGCGCGCACGGTTTGTCTCGGTGGTGTGCGCTCGGGGGCGGAGGCCGTATCGGCGGTGCGGTGGCCCGACGCGGATTCTGCGGCTATGCAGGGGATGGTCGGGTCGGGGTCGCCGGCGCCGTCCTCGGGAGTTCTTCTGGCCCTTGTCGGCGGTTATGAGCCGTTGAGGAGGGCGGTGAGGCCGTCGAGGACGACGGCGAGGTGGCGTTCGAAGCGGGGGTCGCCCTCGTCGCGGATGTGGCCGGCGGCCTTGACCAGGTCCGCGCCCTCGCCCAGCCAGGCGTCGCGTTCGGCGACCGAGTACCGGCCAGGTTCCGACTGGGTGCGCTCCTGCTCCTCGATGACGAAGCCGACCACGAAGGCGGTGATGACGTCCGTCGCGTCGTCGGCCTGCTGGAGGGTGAAGCCAGCCTCGGTCAGGCGGGCGAGCCAGGATTCCTTCGCCCTCACCACCGACGGGTCGACGAGGCGGGTGCCGCTGAAGATGCGGGCGCCGTCCCGGTACAGCAGGTACTCCGAGCGCAGGACGCGGGCGTAGGAGGCCAGGTCGTCACGCCAGCTCCCGCTGGGAGGGATCTTCGAGAGGGCGTCGGTGACGCGGCGCATGACGAACGTGCCCATCTCGTCGAGCAGTTCCTGCTTGTTGCGGACGTGCCAGTACAGCGCCGGAGCGCCCACGTCGAGGCGGGAGGCGAGCGCACGGACGGTCAGGGCGTCCATGCCCTCGTCATTGAGCAGCTCAAGCGCCGTGGTCACGATGCGTTCCCGCGTGATGCCCTTCGCCACGGTTGACACCTTAACAAAGTTCAGGCACGGTGGGTGACGCCAGCAATTGAACTTAGTTCAGGAGCGTGTGCCATGCGTGCCGCAGTCGTCACCGAACCCCAGGCGACCCCCGTCTGCGCGGAGTTCCCGGACCCGGAGCCGCTGCCCGGCCGGTCGCCGCTGCGCCTGGTGGGCGCGGGTCTTCACCACGTGGTCCGCGGGGTCGCCTCCGGCCGTCACTACGGCAGCAGCGGGGTGTATCCGCTCGTGCCGGGGGTGGACGCCGTCGCCCGGACCGAGGACGGGCGACTGGTCTACACGGGGCTCGCCCGGTCGCCGTGGGGGACGATGGCCGAGCTGATGGTCACCCCATTCGAGGTGGACCTGCCCGCCGGGGCCGACCCGCTCGCGGTCGCCGCCGGAATGAACCCCGCCATGTCCGGCTGGATGCCACTGGCCGCCCGCCGCAGGGAGGCCGGCGACATCGGCACCGTGCTCGTGCTCGGGGCGACCGGCATGTCGGGCGGCCTCGCGGTCCGGGCGGCGCTGTCCCTCGGCGCGAAGCAGGTCATCGCGGCCGGACGCGACCGCGAGGCGCTGGAGCCGCTCGGCGACCTCGGCGCCGTCACCGTCCCGCTCACCGCTGACCGGGACGACCGGGTCGCCGCCCTCGCCGCGGCGATCGCCGAGAACCCGCCCGCGCTCGTGCTCGACTTCGTGTGGGGCCCGGTCGCCGAGGCCGCCTTCACCGCGCTGGGCAGAGCCGGGACGCACGAGCCCGTCGAGTACGTGCAGATCGGCTCGCTCGCCGGAGACGAGGCGTCCCTGCCCGCGGCGCTGCTGCGCGGCGGCCGCGTCCGCATCAGCGGCAGCGGCATGGGCTCGGTCTCGAAGGAGCAGATCATCGCCGAGCTGCCCGAGATCCTCGCCCGGTTCGGCGACGGGACGTTCGTCGCGCCCCACACCCCCTACCCGCTCAGCCGCGTCGGCGAGGCGTGGGCGCACGAGGGCCGCACCAGGGCCGTCGTCGTCCCGGACTGACCGCCCCGGCCCGAAGGAGAACGGAGGACGCGATCATGGAGAAACGCGCACTGGTCGTGGGCCTGGGCATCGCTGGCATGTCCGCGGCGATCGGGCTGCGGCGGGCCGGATGGACGCCGGTCATCGTCGAACGGGCCCCCCGGCGCCGCACGGGCGGCTACTTCGTCGGCATCATGCCGGAGGGCAGGAAGGCGGCCGAGGACCTCGGCATCTCCGACCACCTGCACACCCGGAACCCGCCCGACGGAGGCGCCGCGTACTCGCTGACCCGGCGGGGGAAACGCGCGCCGGGCGTGGGGTTCCTGCACCAGCCGGGCGATCCCGCGGCGGTCGTCCGCGGTGACATCGAGGCGGCTCTCTGGGAGGGCGTCCGCGGGGACGCGGCGGGCGGCGAGCCCGTCGAGGTGCGGTTCGCGACGACCCCCGTCGAGATCACCGACACCGGCGGCGCCGTGGAGGTGCTGCTGGACGACACCGCCACTGGGACGCGCCACCGGGAGAGCTTCGACCTGGCGGTGGGCGCCGACGGGCTGCGGTCGCAGGTGCGCCGCATGGTCTTCGGCCCCGACGAGGACTACATGACGCGCTGGAACGCGATGATCTGCGCGTTCCAGCTCCGGGAGCAGGTGCCGTCCTTCGACCCGAGCGACAGCATCATCAGCGCCCGCGCGGGCCGCGCGGTGTGGGTGTTCGGGTTCGACGACCGTCCCCCCACCGTCCTGCTGACCTACCGCACCAAGGACGTCGAGCGGCAGTTCGCCGGGTCGAGGACGGAGCGGCTGCGCACCGTCTTCGCCGGGATGGACGACCCCGCGGTCCGCCACTCCCTGAACGAGCTGGAGAAGACACCGGAGTTCCTGTTCGACTCGGTGCACCAGGTCAAGATGCCCCGGTGGAGCAAGGGCCGGGTCGTCCTTCTGGGCGACGCGGCGTGGTGCCCGAACCTCTACTCGGGAATGGGGGCGTCGTCCGCCCTGCGCGGCGGCGCGGAGCTCGGACGCGCGCTGCGGGAGAACCCGGACGACCTCGACGCCGCCCTGGACGCCTGGGAGGCGGAGCTGCGCCCGTTCATCAGGAAGCACCAGCGGATGGCGCGGGTGAAGCAGCAGATGTTCGTGCCGTCGAGCCGTCCCGTCGAGGCGGTCCGCGCGGGTCTGCTGCATCTGGTGGCCTCGGCCCGGAAACGCAGGATCGCGAAACGCCGCGCCCAGGCGGCGGCCTGACCCGCCGCACCGAGCGTGACCGGGGTGCCCACGGCCGGGGGCACCCCGGTCACGGATACGTGATCTCCGCCTTGAGCCGAAGGAATTCGCCGTACCGGCCGGCGGCCCGCTCCAGAGCCTGGGTCTCCGGCGGGGTCAAGGCCCGGTGGGGCCGCAGGTCGAACCGCACGCGGCCGCGGCCGACGGTACGCCGCACGGACGCGACGAGCTGCGCGTCGACCAGGGCTATCCCCAGGGCGGACTCCCGGCCGCGCGGCACGTCGCCGGCGGCGTCCAGCACCCAGCGGGAGTCCTGGTAGCCGCGGTAGATCTCGTCGAGGAGCTGCAGGAGATGACCCGCGGGCTCCTGCGGCCCCTCGGGTGGTTCTCCAGGGGCGTGCCAGTAGATACGCCCGTCGTGTTCGAACGAGTCGAGCCGATCGCGGACCTCCCGCAGGCCGGCGCGGACGTCGGTGAGGGTGAGCGTCGCCCAGTAGGCCAGGTCCCGTTCAGTGGCCGGGCCATGCCCGGTGAAGTAGCGCAGCGCGAGTTCGGCAAGGGCCTCGGTCCGGGAGAGCCGCCGTGGTGCCGGCACCCGCTCGGACATCAGCGCGTAGGTGTGCTCGCCGCCGGCGACTCCGCCGCTGCAGATCAGGCCGTCCAGCTCGATGTGGGCCAGCAGGATCATCAGCATCTGCCCGTCGGCGGGGACGCCGCGCTCGCGCAGTTCCTCGGCCAGCTGCCCGCGGGTGAGCCGCCCGCGGCTCTCCAGTGCCTCGACGACGGCGGCGACGGCGCGGTCGATGGCGGCGTCGTCGAGGCCATGGGCGGTGCGGAGCTGCCGGCCGGTGACCTGCCGGACGCGCGGGCCGGTCAGGTCGAGCAGCCAGCCGATGTCGTCGGCGCGCGCGAAATGCCACGTCGGACGCAGCACGTGCGTGCGGATGACGGCGCCTTCGTCGAGGAGGGTCGCCAGGTCGTCCGGGTCGGGGTTCTGCGAGCGGGAGGCCACCGCCCAGGCAGCCTGCCCCGGGTTCTCCGCCTGGACGGCCAGCAGCGAGCCCACCACCTCGTCCGCCGACCCGGCATGGGGTTCGACCAGGTGCTGATTGCGCAACCGCCAGCGAGCAATGTCAACGTCCCGCACGACGCCCACCTCCCAGGCCGGAACGCGGTCAGCCTAGTCAAGGGCACCGACACGATCAGGCGCGTACGTCGACGGCTTCCGGCGATCGTGGGGAAGGTTGCGAGCCGCGCACGCGTGCACGAAGCTCGTCCGGGTGCAGCCGCTCGACCCCTCCGACCCCGAACGCATCGCCTCCTACGAGTTGCTGGGACGGCTCGGGGCGGGCGGCATGGGGCTCGTCTACAAGGCGCGGTCCCCCGGCGGACGGCTCGTCGCGGTCAAGGTCATCAGGAGCCGCCACACCGACGATCCCGACTTCCTGCGGCGTTTTCGCCGTGAGGTGGAGGCGGCCCGGTCGGTGAGCGGCTTCTACACGGCCCCGGTCGTCGACGCCGACGTCACCAGCGGTCGCGCCTGGCTCGCGACCGCGTACGTTCCCGGCCCGTCCCTCGACGACGCGATCCGCAGCCGCGGGCCGATGTCCGCGCGGGAGGTCACCGCGCTCGCGGCGGCGCTCGCGGAGGCGCTCAAGGTCATCCACGCGGCCGGGCTGGTCCACCGGGACTTCAAACCGTCCAACATCCTGCTCGCCGAGGACGGTCCACGCGTGATCGACTTCGGCATCGCCCGGGCGGTGGACGGCACCGAGATGACCGGCGGGCTGATCGGCACGCCCGCGTACATGGCGCCGGAACAGATCGACGGAAGCGAGGAGATCGGCCCCGCGAGCGACGTGTTCGCCCTCGGCGGCGTGCTGTACTACGCGGCGACCGGCCACCCGCCCTTCGGGACCGGCGATCTCCGCGCGGTCCTGTACCGCGTGCAGACGGCGGAGCCCGACCTGGCCTCCGTCCCGGCGGAGCTGCGCGGCCTCATCGGCCGCTGCCTGACCAAGGCGCCGTCCCCGCGTCCCACCCCGGACGAGATCCTCGCGGAACTGGCCGGCTCGGTCGGCCCGGTCGACTGGACGGGCGGAACGCGGACCGTCCAGAGCGACGAGCGCACCCTCACCACCGACGAGCCGACCGCCGGGGTGACGCCGCCCCCCGGCCCGGAGCCCGAACCGAGCCCGCAGCCCGTACCGAAGACCAAGCTGCTGGACGGGCCGCGCCCCGAGCCGCCGCCGACGACCGCGCCGCCGGTCGCCGCGACAGCGCCCCCGCAACCCGCGGACGAGACGCTCTCCGGCACGCCCGCGTGGTCCCGGCGACGCGGCTGGGCACTGCTGGCGATCACAGCGCTGACGGGGGCGGTCGCGTTCGCCGTCAGCGACCTCCGGCACGGCGATGGATTCCGGCCGTGGTCCGTCGGCGACGTGTCCGGCCGGCCCGTGCTCGCCGACGGGCTGGCGTACATCGGCGCGAAGGACGGAGTCGCCGCCCATGACGCGCGGACGGGTGAGCGGCGGTGGAAGTCCGAGTCGGGGGAGCGGGAGACGCCAGTGGCCCGTCACGGCGCCGTGCTGCTGGTCCGGAGCAGTACGCGGCTGAGCGCCGTCGACCCGCGGTCGGGGGACCGGCTCTGGCGGATTCCGCTGAGCGCGGACGGCTGCATGGTCCGGCCCGCGTCCCCGGGTCGAATCATGGTGATCAACAAGGTCGGCGGGCAGGACGAAATGCAGGTGTCGGCCGTCGAGGCCGCCACCGGAAACCGCGTCTGGAGCAGGACGTTCGGCCCCATCTCCTGCTCATACGGCGTCGCGGTCACCGAGAACGGCGTCGCCGTCGTCGCGGAGGACAAGGACGACCACGCCCTGATCTCCTTGACGGCCGCATCCGGCGAAAGCTGGCGCGTCCCCATCGAGGAGACCAAGGCCGTGACGTCCGACGACTCGACCATCTACGCGGCGACCAGGGGCAAGGACGGGTATCGGATCCGCGCGTACGCGGCGGACACGGGCCGCCGCCGCTGGGACGCCGCGCTGCCGGGCCCGGACGGCCATCCGGACCTGATCGCGGAGGGCTCGCGGCTGCACGTGCTGGAGGGCGGCGCCCTCTACGCCTTCCAAGGGTCGGACGGACGCCGGCTATGGAGGTCTCCCCTCTCGAAGGGGCTCATCGGCGACTTCTTCATCGCGGACGGGACGGTTCATGTCCGGTCGGACGACAGCTACATCCGCAACCGCCTTATCGGCATCAAGACCGTGCAACGGAACTCGCTGACGGCGATCGACGCCGCCACAGGCCGCCGCCTGTGGCACAAACAGACGGAAGCGAAGTTGTCTCACGCCGCGGCCGGGGGTCGCACGGTCTATGTCGCCTCCCACAAGAGCCGCTCGTTCCGGCCGGACGACAACGCGCTCATCGCCTTCGACGCGCGGACGGGACGACAGCGCTGGAAACGAGGAATGAGCGTCGGCGGCGCCGTCACCGTCGGGTCCGGCATCGTCTACGTCGTCAACGACGACGACGAACTCGAAGCGATCGACGCCGCCACCGGCGACGGCCCCTGAACCGGTCCATTGATCATTCCAGGTCGTCCCATCCCCACGGGGCGGCGGCGCCCGCGTCGGGTTCCAACCCGTACCGGTACCGCTCGGCGTTGTCGCCGATCTCCAGGAACCGGCCGAACAGGCCTGCGGCCGGCAACCTGTCCGCCACGACGATGACCTGCTCGCGGGCCCCGGCGTCCTGCAGACCGCTCAGCAGGTGACCGACGGCGGTCGAGTCGTCGAGCGGCGCGTGGGCGGCGGCCCGATCGGCCAACATGGCGGCCTGCTCGTGAGCTTCGACCTTGACCACGTTCCTCAGCAGGAAGCCAACGCGGGACACCTCGTCGACCGGCGTGCGGGTGGCGACTCGCTCGGCCAGCGCGGTGACCTGCTCGTCGGCTCCGGCCTCGTGGAGCGCGTGCAGCAGGGCGGCGACGCCGCCGGGGTGGTCGATGGACACGTGGGCGGCGGGATCACGGGCCAGCAGGGCGGCGAGCTGGTCGTCAGCGCCGCTTCTCCGCATCCCGTGCACCAGGGAAGCAACAGCGGACGGGTCGTCCAAGCGAACGTGGGCGGCGGGGTCGCGGGCCAGCAGAGCGGCGATCTGCTCCTCGGCCTGCTCGGTCTTGACTCCGGGCAGCACTTGGAGGAGGAAACCGACGGCGCCCGGGTCGTCCAGGGGAGTGCGGGCGGCGGGATCACGAGCCAGCAGAGCGGAGATCTGCTCCTCGGCGCTGGCTTTGCGCGGGTCCTGCATGGTGAAGGGGTTGGTAAAGGACGGCTTGGACGACCGTCGGTCAGCAGGACGGTGGACAGCGGTTCTTCTGAAGGAACCAGCCGCAATCAGCTCGATCAAAATGTAAGGCTCAAGAGAGAAAAGGGAGAGGGCGTTGTCTGCACCCGGAGCGCAGACAACGCCCCCTTCTATAGCGACAGCCACTCTTTCTAGAGTAGCTTTTGTTGATTACTTACCTGCCCCCGTGTCCAGGGTGCACCAGCGGCAGCGGTAGTAGGTGATGCCCCCCTTGGTGTAGGGGATCAGTAAGTGGTCTCCGTCCGACCGCTGCGAGTTCGGACATGCCTTGTCCTGCACCGACTTTGGCATTTCTAGTCACCCCTCTTATT
>DATCLF010000073.1:0-1971 GCA_036564055.1 Spirillospora sp. | reverse complement strand
GCCGCAGCTCGCCTGCGGCTCACTCCGCGATCAGGTCCCGCGAGCTCGGATCTGCGTTTCAGGGCGATCGTGGGGCCCTTGAGGTCGGGGCGGAGCTGAGGGTGGGCCTTCGGGCGCGGGGTGTGATGGTCGCGGGTTCGTTGTCGGGTTCAGGGGCCGGCGTGTGAGTGTCAGGTCAGGGCCTGCGTTGCCAGGACTCGGATCACCGGGAGGTCGCCTGGGAGCCAAGGGACGTCGTAGAGCTCGTCGCGGGAGAGCCAGCGGAGGGCCAAGTGTTCGAGGGGCTGCGGTTCGCCCTCGATGATGTGGGCCGTCCAGACGCGCAGGACGCTCTGCTCGCTCAGGCGCCAATCGCCGCCGACGCGGTCCACCAGGCGGATCTTCACCGCGAGTTCCTCGTGGCACTCGCGGATGAGGGCGTCCTCGTCCGACTCGCCCGGGTCGACCTTGCCGCCCGGCAGCTCCCAGCCGCCCGCCATGTGCGGGGGCTCGGCCCGCTGCGCGCTCAGGAGCCGGTTCCCGGCGATGATCGCCGCCCCCACTACGACCACGACCGGCTCCCCTCCCCGCGGACCGACTCGACCAGGCGGGTCGCCTCCTCGACGATCTTTTCGAGGTGACCGCCGTGGGCGCCGCGCCAGTACAGCTGACCACAGTCGGTGCAGCGCCCGTAAATGTCGTACGAGCGGCGCGTACCCGCCTCCAACTGGGCCTCGACCTCGTGTTTGCGGACCGTGACGAGGTCTCCGTTGCAGGCGGTGCAGCGCGTCCAGGGTTTGAGGACGGGCGCGAACCGCTCAAGAACGTCGCGGAGCTGGTCGTCGGGACGTGAGCCGCGGACGTAGGCGCCGAACCACAGGGCGCGGCGGCGCAGCAGGCCCCGGTCCTGCGTGAGGAGGACGCGGCGCTCCGCATTGGCCTGGACGACGAGCGCCGGGTCGTCCATGTCGTTGTGGTACGCCGTGTCGAGGCCGAGGAGACGCATGCGGCGCGCCAGCGTGCCCAGATGCACGTCGAGGAGGAAATGCGGCGCGACCTGACCCGGTTCCAGCGGGACCCGCTGCGGGCGCGGCACGGCCTCCACGCTGACGACGGAGCCGGGAACCGGGCGGGTCGACGGATCGGCGGGTTCACCGCCGATCGTCATCGCACCGATCTCCGGCAGCGGCACGCCGAGGGACTCCACGAGGTGCCCGAGCGTCGACGTCCCGTCGCTCGTGACACGGCTCACGCGTTCCCGCCGCGCCGCGGGCAGGAACATCAGCAGTTCGTCGGCGAGGCGTATGCTCAGCTCGGGCTCCACGCGGTTCAGCATGCCACGCGGCCCGGTCATTTCCGACGGAATATCCGTCCGGGCCGGTCAGTCGCCGCCACGGCCGGCCGCCAGGTCCCTGATCTTGCGCTGGAAGTCGGGACGGGCGAGGGGCCGGGTCACGCCGACCCAGTCGGAACGCTTGTAGGGCTTCACGCCGATCGCCGGGACGCACGTCGAGCAGCTCGCCACGATCATCTTGTTGTCGCCGATCACCATGCCGACGTGACCGGGGTTGTCCGGCGACGTTCCCGGACCCGAGTTGAAGAACACCAGGTCGCCCGGCCGCTCCTGACCCTTCTTGATCTTCACGCCGAACGGCCACTGCTCGAAGGTGGTGCGCGGGATCTCAAGGCCGACCGTCCGGTAGGCGGCCTGGACGAGGCTGGAGCAGTCCCACGCGTCGGGCCCGGTGGCGCCGAACACGTACGGCTTGCCGCGCTGCGCCATCGCGAACCTGATGATCCGCTCGACGATGTCGTCGACGTTCGCGGGCAGCCTGTTGTCCTCGCATTTGATCGCGTTGGCCTCGACGACCTCGAACTCGCCGCCGACGTACCGCTTCGCCCAGTCGAGAACGCGGTTCACGTAGTCCCACGAACGGTTGTAGGTGAACAGGGCGCTCCGCATGCGCTCCGGTGCGCCGGAGTGCTTGAGAT
>DATCLF010000072.1:0-22004 GCA_036564055.1 Spirillospora sp. | reverse complement strand
AAACGCGGCCGGTTCCATCCCGCGAATATCCCGCGACCAGCGACAAACGATCGCTGTCGCTGGCAGCTGGCTGCATACGCACGAAACCCCGGGGACCGGTGTCGTGCCTGGTCAACCGGGGTTTTGGCTGGTCGCCTTGGGCGCCCCCTGCAGGATTCGAACCTGCGCACACGGCTCCGGAGGCCGTTGCTCTATCCCCTGAGCTAAGGGGGCCTGCGCGCTTTCGCGGCGCGGTAGAAGGCTACCAGGGTTGGCGGGGTGACGCGCACGTGAGCGTTCGCCGTGCGTGCGGGGGTGGGAGTGGGCTACCTTCGTGGCCGTGACCGAGCCACTGGGACGTGTTCTGGTCGTTGACGACGACGAGGTGATCCGCCAGCTCATCGCCGTGAACCTGCAGCTCGAGGGGTTCGAGGTGGAGACCGCGGTGGACGGCCAGGACTGCCTGGAGAAGGTGGCGGAGGTCGGGCCCGACGTGATCACCCTGGACGTGATGATGCCGCGGCTGGACGGATGGGTCACGGCGGTGCGGCTGCGGGAGGATCCGGACACGGCGCACATCCGGGTCGTGATGATCACCGCGCGGGCGCAGGAGCACGACATCCGGCGGGGCCACGAGATCGGTGTGGACGCGTACGTGACCAAGCCGTTCGACCCGAACCAGCTGATCCAGACGGTGCGGAAACTCGCCGCGGTGTCCAAATAGTGGTCGGCTAGTCTCACCAGGGTGTTCCCAGGCGAGGTGAGCGGTGCCCTCGTGCGCGCTGTGCGCGACGCCGTGGCGGAGGGCGAGATCGACGTGCCCGTGCCCGGGGACGTCGTCGTCTTCAGCCGGGGGCCCGGGATCTTCGAGAGCCCGGTGGCGCTGCGGCTCGGAGTGGACCCGCAGATCATCGCGCGTCGGGTCGGAGGCGTCGTCACCGGGGACGGGTTCGTCCGGGTCGTGGTTCCGGTGGAGCAGGTGGTGGAGGCCGTGGTCCGGGAACCGCTGCCCTCGCTGCCCGCGGGCGGATGGGACGAGTGGCCTCGCACGTTCGAGAACCCGGGGTTCTCGGTCCGGTACGCCTACGCGCGAGCCTGTTGGGTGGGGCGCTGGGCGGCCGACCTGGAGATCAGGCCAGGGAGCCTTCTGGACGTCACTGAAGAGGAGCTCGCTCTCGTGGGGGCGTTGGGCGACGTGCCGGGTCGGGCGAGACAAGCGGAGCGGGAACGGGATGCCAGGCCGTTCATGTTGTGTTTGGAGAAAGTGGCCGAGGCGTACCACGACGTACACGAGCGTTGTCCCGCAATCCCCAAAGGCGATGAGGAACCCGGGGCGGTGCATGCCGGGCGGGTGGGCCTGGCAGAGGCCGTGAGGGTCGTCCTCGGCAACGGCTTGAACGTCATTGGTGAGATCCCTAGAGAGCGGATATGAGTCGAGTACATCCAGCTGGGCCTCTGCACGCCGACGTCCTGCCGGAGGACCACCCTCCGGGGCCGGCGGAGGACCTCAACGCGCTGGAGCCCGCGGTCTGGCCGAGGAACGCCAAGCGGGAGGACGGCGTCCTCACGATCGGCGGCGTCGACGTCCGGGACCTGGCGCGGGAGTACGGGACGCCTCTGTACGTCTATGACGAGGAGGACGTGCGGAGCAGGGCCAGGGAGTACGCGGCTGCGTTCAACGACGGGGACGTCCACTACGCGGGCAAGGCTTTCCTCTGCACGGCCCTTGCGAGGTGGTTGAACGAGGAGGGGCTCGGCCTGGACGTGTGCAGCGGCGGCGAGCTCGCGGTGGCCTTGGCCGCGGGCTTCCCCACGGAGCGCATCACCCTGCACGGGAGCAACAAGTCGACCGCGGAGATCGCGAAGGCGCTCGAGGTCGGCGTCGGGCGGATCGTGATCGATTCCTTCGAGGAGATCGCCCGGGTGGGGTACCTCGCACAGGAAACGGGCGTCCGGCCCAAGGTGATGGTGCGCGTCACCACCGGCGTGGAGGCGCACACCCACGAGTTCATCGCGACCGCCCACGACGACCAGAAGTTCGGGTTCTCCAGGAGTTCCGGGGCCGCGCTGGAGGCGGTGCGGCGGGTGCTGGAGCTGAAGCAGCTCGAACTCGTGGGGCTGCACAGCCACATCGGGTCGCAGATCTTCGAGGTCGACGGGTTCGAGGTGGCCGCGCACCGGCTGGCGCAGCTCCTGGTCGCGATCCGGGACGAACACGGGATCGAGCTTCCGGAACTGGACCTCGGCGGCGGCTACGGGATCGCGTACGTGCCCGGGGAGGAGCCGCACGACCCGAAGGACATCGCGGACGCGCTGCGGGAGATCGTGGCGCGCGAGTGCCGGGCGTACGAGCTGACCATGCCGCGGCTGACGGTGGAGCCCGGCCGCGCGATCGTGGGACCGGGCGGCGTGACGTTGTACGAGGTCGGGACCGTCAAGGACGTCGAGGGCCTGCGCACCTACGTGTCGGTGGACGGCGGCATGAGCGACAACGTGCGCACGGCCCTGTACGGCGCGGAGTACACCGCCGTGCTGGCGAGCCGGTCGTCCGAGGCGCCCCCCATGCTCAGTAGGCTTGTCGGCAAGCACTGCGAAAGCGGCGACATCGTGGTGCGCGACGTGTGGTTTCCCGAAGATCTTACGGCCGGGGACCTGGTCGCGGTCGCCGCGACCGGTGCGTACTGTCGATCGATGGCCAGTAACTACAACTACGTCCCGAGACCGGCCGTGGTCGCGGTGCGGGGCGGCAGGTCGCGCGTGATCGTCCGCCGGGAGAGCGCCGAGGACCTGCTGCGGCTGGATGCGGAGGTCGAAGCGTGAAACCCGGACTGCGCGTGGCGCTCCTCGGATGCGGCGTGGTCGGCACGGAGGTCGTCCGGCTGCTGCGGGAGCAGGCCGACGACCTGGCCGCGCGGGTCGGGGCTCCGCTGGAGCTCGCGGGGATCGCGGTGCGGCGGCCCGACCGGACGCGCAGGGGCGTGCCCGCCGAGCTGCTGACCACGGACGCGCACACCCTGGTCACCAGGGACGACGTCGACATCGTCATCGAGGTGATCGGCGGGATCGAGCCGGCCAGGACGCTGATGCTGGAGGCGATGAAGGCCGGCAAGTCGGTCATCACCGCGAACAAGGCGTTGCTGGCCGAGGACGGCGCGACGCTGTTCGCGGCGGCGCGGGAGTACGGCGCCGACCTGTACTACGAGGCGTCCGTCGCGGGGGCGATCCCGCTGCTGCGCCCGCTGCGCGAGTCCCTCGTCGGCGACCACGTGCATCGGGTGCTCGGCATCGTGAACGGCACCACGAACTACGTCCTCGACCAGATGGACGCCCACGGCGCCGGTTTCACCGACGCGCTGGAAGAGGCCCAGTCGCTGGGCTACGCGGAGGCCGACCCCACGGCCGACGTCGAGGGCTTCGACGCCGCGGCGAAGGCGGCGATCCTGGCGCAGCTCGCCTTCCACACCCCGGTGACGGCGGCGGACGTCCACCGCGAGGGGATCACCGAGGTGACCCCCGCCGACGTGGCGGGGGCCAAGGACATGGACTGCGTCGTCAAGCTCCTCGCCATCTGCGAGCGCGTCCCGTCCGAGGACGGACGCAACGGCCGCGGCATCTCGGTGCGCGTCCACCCGGCGATGATCCCCCGGTCCCATCCGCTGGCGAGCGTCCGCGAGGCGTACAACGCGGTGTTCGTGGAGGCGGAGTCGGCCGGTTCGCTGATGTTCTACGGCGCGGGAGCCGGCGGCGCCCCGACCGCGTCGGCGATCCTCGGCGACCTCGTCGCGGTGGCGCGCAACGTGGTGGGCGGCGCGCCCGGCCCGGTGGAGGTCACCTACGCCAAGCTGCCGGTCCTGCCGATGGGCGAGACGGTCACGCGCTACTACATCCAGCTCGACGTGGCGGACGAGACCGGTGTCCTCGCCAAGGTCGCCGAGGAGTTCGCCCGGCACGGGGTGTCGATCCAGGCCGTCCGCCAGGTGGGGATGGGCGAAGAGGCTCAGCTCGTCGTGGTGACGCACCGGGCGCCGGACGCGGCCCTGTCCGCCACCGTGGCGGGGCTGCGCGGGCTGGACGTCGTCCGTGAGGTCGCGAGCGTCATGCGCGTCGAGGGCGACGACTGAGCCGTGTCCACAGGGCCCGGACGGGTACCGGCCGGTAGTGCCCGGGGGCCTGCCCGTTGCCGTGAAACGACCCGGTGACGACCGATAGAATCCGGGCAATATCGCAGGTCAGCCGAGGAGACCGACGTGAACCCGAACGCCCGCGTGTGGCGTGGCCTGATCGAGGAGTACCGCGACCGCCTTCCGGTGACGGAGGCGACGCCGGTCGTCACGCTGCTGGAGGGCGGCACGCCGCTGGTGCCGGCGGGACGGCTGTCCCAGCTCACCGGCTGCGAGGTGTTCCTCAAGGTCGAGGGCGCGAACCCGACCGGGTCGTTCAAGGACCGCGGCATGACGGTGGCGATCAGCAAGGCCGCCGAGGAGGGCGCCAAGGCGGTCATCTGCGCCTCCACGGGCAACACCTCGGCGTCCGCCGCGGCGTACGCGGTGCGGGCCGGGATGACCTGCGCGGTCCTCGTCCCCAACGGCAAGATCGCGATGGGGAAGCTGGCGCAGGCGCTGGTGCACGGGGCGCGGCTCCTCCAGGTCGACGGCAACTTCGACGACTGCCTGGAACTGGCGCGCAAGCTGTCGGTCGACTACCCGGTGGCCCTCGTCAACTCCGTCAACAAGTACCGGCTGCTCGGCCAGAAGACCGCCGCGTTCGAGATCGTGGACGCGCTCGGCGACGCGCCCGACGTCCACTGCCTGCCGGTTGGCAACGCCGGCAACATCTCCGCGTACTGGATGGGCTTCAAGGAGTACGCGCAGGACGGCGTCGCGTCCCGGACGCCCCGCATGCTCGGTTTCCAGGCCAGCCGCGCCGCGCCGTTCGTCAAGGGCGAGCCCGTCGCCAACCCGCAGACCATCGCGACCGCGATCAGGATCGGCAACCCCGCGTCGTGGGACCTCGCCATCGCCGCGCGCGACGAGTCCGGCGGCGCCATCGACTCGGTCACCGACCGGCAGATCCTGAGCGCCTACCGGCTCCTCGCCCGGGAGGAGGGCGTCTTCGTCGAGCCCGCCTCGGCGGCGAGCGTCGCGGGCCTTCTGCAGGCGGCCGAGCAGGGCGTCATCCGGCCCGGCTCCAGGGTCACCTGCACGGTGACGGGCAACGGCCTCAAGGACCCCGACTGGGCGATCTCCGGCGCGCCCGCCCCGACCGTCATCAAGGTCGACGCGCACGCGGCCGCGTCCGAGCTCGGTCTCACCTGAGGTGGGCTGGGCGGACGGGCCGGTGCTGGTGCGGGCGCCGGCGACCAGCGCGAACCTGGGCCCCGGCTTCGACTCGCTGGGTCTCGCGCTGTCCCTGTACGACGAGGTGGAGGTCGAGGTCACCGGCGGCGGCCTGTCCATCGAGGTGGACGGCGAGGGCGCCGAGGTCGCCGGGCGGGGCGAGCGCCATCTGATCGTCGAGGTGCTCCACCGCACCTTCGGCGTCCTGGACGACCTGGCCGGATCCGGACTCGGCCGCCCGCCGGGCCTGCGGCTTCGGTGCCGCAACCGGATCCCGCACAGCCGGGGCCTCGGATCGTCGTCCGCCGCGATCGTCGCCGGGATCGTCGCGGCCCGTGCCCTGCACCCGGCCGGCACGCTCCTCGACGACGACGCGGCGCTCCGCCTCGCCACCGAGATCGAAGGGCACCCCGACAACGTGGCGCCCTGCCTCGCCGGCGGGCTGACCATCGCCTGGACCGGTCCGGCCGGCCCGCGGCTCGTCCGCCTGGAACCCCGGGTCACGCAGGTCGTGGCGTTCGTGCCGCGGCAGCGGCTGGCGACCGAGCGGGCGCGGGGGCTGCTGCCGCGGACCGTCCCGCACGGGGACGCCGCCGCTAACGCGGGCCGTGCGGCACTGCTCGTCGCGGCGCTCACCACCGGCTTGGACGCCGATATCCTTCTTGATGCGACGGAGGACCGCCTCCATCAGGATTACCGCGCTCCCGCTATGCCCGAGTCCGCCGCTCTGGTCGGCAGACTGCGCGCAGAGGGTGTCCCGGCGGTGATATCCGGGGCGGGACCTACTGTCCTGGCCTTCACAACTGCATCACATGTTGATTCGATGGCCTCAGTAGTGGGTAATGGGTGGCTCAAGCACCCCTTGGACGTCGCGGCCCGCGGAGCCCGGGTCAGGGCCGGAGGAGCCGACCCCCGGCCCTGATCACAGGGCCCGTGAGGCGGGGGCCGCGCGGCGTCCGGCCGGTTGCGTCGCCGGCCCGATCACGCTAGGTAAAATGCGAAGACATCGACCTCTGGGGAATAGCAGTGCGGCCTGGTGATGTTAGGCTGAATGCCGCACCAGATGCCCCGTTCGGGGCAGCGTGCTCGTCAGCCGCGCGTCACCACTTCGGCCCTTCGGCCGTGTCGGTCCCGCGTACTAGGCTTCCCGACACCGTGACAATCCGTTGTCCGGCATTCCAGCGAAACTTCGGACGTGGCGGTACCGGGAAAATGCACGAGCAAAACGTCCCGTCCATCATCTGGCTGTGCCCAGAACACGCAGATCCCGGCCCCACCGTGATCAGCGGAGCCCGTTCCGGCGCCCCCGCCGGACCGCACCACCGGGTCGACTGGCCGGGCACCGGCCAACGCCCGCTCCCTGGGAAGGACCCTTAGTGAGCGAATCCAGCGAACTCCTTACGGACGCATCGAGCACGGGACCCGCCGACGCCGAGCAGGCCGGCGCGGAGCCCGCGACCCCCCGGCGCCGCCGGTCGGGTACCGGCCTGTCGGCGATGGTGCTCCCCGAGCTCAAGGCGCTCGCGTCCAGCCTCGGCATCACCGGTGTGACCGGGATGCGCAAGAGCCAGCTCATCGCCGCCATCCAGGAGAAGCAGGGCGGCAAGGAGCAGGGCTCGGCGGAGGGCGAGCAGGGAGCCGCTGCCGAGGCGAAGACCGAGCGGTCCCGCCGCACCCGCACGGGCAGGAGCGAGACGCCCGACGACCAGGCCGCCGTCGCCGACACCGCGCCGGAAGGCCCGCGGGACGACGCGCCCAAGGACGCGGCCGCGCCGGACGCCAAGACCGACGACAAGGCCGACGCCAAGACCGCTGACAAGACCGCCGAGAAGACCGACGACCAGCCCGCCGACAAGGGCGAGGAGAAGGCCGCGGACACGGCGAAGACCGACGAGAAGGCCGACCGGCAGGACCGCGCCGACCGCCAGAACGGCCGGCAGCGCGACAAGCAGGCCGAGGACGGGGAGGCCCAGAGCGGCCGGGAGGGCCGTGAGGGCGGCGGACGGCAGCGTCAGCGCGGCGGCCGTGAGCGCGGCGAGCAGGGCGGCGGCCGCCAGCGCGGGCAGAACCAGGGAGGCGGCGGCCAGCACGAGGAGGAGGACGGCGGCGGCGGCCGGAGCCGGCGCGGACGCCGGTTCCGCGAACGCAACCGCGGACGCGGCCGCGACCGCTACGAGGAGCCGGTGATCAGCGAGGACGACGTCCTGATCCCGGTCGCGGGCATCCTCGACATCCTCGACAACTACGCGTTCGTCCGCACCACCGGCTACCTCGCCGGCCCGAACGACGTCTACGTCTCGCTGGCGCAGGTCCGCAAGTACGGGCTGCGCAAGGGCGACGTCATCACCGGCGCGGTGCGCCAGCCCCGCGAGGGCGAGCGGCGCGAGAAGTTCAACGCGCTGGTGCGGCTCGACACCGTCAACGGGATGGAGCCCGAGCAGGCCAAGGCCCGCGTCGACTTCACCAAGCTGACGCCGCTGTACCCGCAGGAGCGTCTGCGGCTGGAGACCGACCCCGGGATCCTGACCACGCGGATCATCGACCTGGTGTCGCCGATCGGCAAGGGCCAGCGCGGGCTCATCGTCTCGCCGCCGAAGGCGGGCAAGACCATGGTGCTCCAGGCGATCGCCAACGCGATCACCAAGAACAACCCGGAGTGCCACCTGATGGTCGTCCTGGTGGACGAGCGCCCGGAAGAGGTCACCGACATGCAGCGGACGGTGAAGGGCGAGGTCATCCACTCGACCTTCGACCGTCCCGCCGAGGACCACACCACGGTCGCCGAGCTGGCGATCGAGCGCGCCAAGCGGCTCGTCGAGCTGGGCCACGACGTCGTCGTGCTGCTCGACTCGATCACCCGCCTGGGCCGGGCCTACAACTTGGCGGCGCCCGCCTCCGGCCGCATCCTGTCCGGTGGCGTCGACTCCACGGCCCTGTACCCGCCCAAGCGGTTCTTCGGCGCGGCCCGCAACATCGAGAACGGCGGCTCGCTGACGATCCTCGCGACCGCGCTGGTGGAGACCGGGTCCCGCATGGACGAGGTCATCTTCGAGGAGTTCAAGGGCACCGGCAACATGGAGCTGAAGCTCAACCGGAGCCTCGCCGACAAGCGCATCTTCCCGGCGGTGGACGTCGACCAGTCCAGCACCCGCAAGGAGGAGATCCTCATGGCTCCCGAGGAGCTGCGGGTCGTCTGGCAGCTGCGCCGGGTGCTGCACGCGCTCGACACGCAGCAGGCGCTGGAACTCCTCATCGAGAAGATGAAGGAGACCAAGTCCAACGCCGAGTTCCTGCTCCAGGTCCAGAAGACCACGGTCGCCGACGACCGCTGACCGGCGGGAACCACCGCGACCAGAGCGCGAACGCCCCCGTCCGGACCGCCCCGGGCGGGGGCGTTCCGCGTCCCGCCCCCTGTGACGCCGGCGTCGGACGATCCGTCGCCGGCGGCGACCTCGGGTTAACCCCACCCTCAATGGCAGGTGCACGTCATGGTGGCCGGGGCTCTCGCCCGGCACTCTGAGGACGTAGGTTGAAACGGGCACGGAGGGACAACGTGGGCGAGCTGAGCAGGCGCCCCGGCGGGGGCCCCGGGCCGGCCGGCGGCGCGGGCGCGGCCGTGGGCGGCGCCGCCGCGCGGTGGGCGACCAAGGGGTGGGCCACGGTGATGCAGGTCGGCAGTGAGACGGCGGCGACCGTCGCGGAGGGCCCGTGGACCCCGCTCGCCATGGCCAGGTCGTCGCTGACGTGGCGGTCGGCGATCTACCTCGCCGCCGGCCTGGCCCTCGGACTCGGATGCTTCATCGGGCTCGTGGTCGGGCTCAGCCTGTCGATCGCGCTGCTGATCGTCTGGGTGGGGTTGCCGATGCTGGCACTGATGATGGTCGCCTGGCGGGGCGTGGCGATCCTCGAACGCCGGCTCCTCAGGCTCGCGTTCGGCGTGCGCATCCCGAACCCGTACCGGCCGCTGCCCGAGGGGCTCAACCCGTTCAGGAAGCTGAAGGCGATGGCGGCCGACCCCGCCACCTGGAAGGACCTCCTCTACCTCTCGCTGCTGTTCCCCGTCACGTTCGTGGAGTTCGCCGTCTCCGTGGCCGTCTGGAGCGCGACGGGAACGCTGCTGGCCATGCCGGTCATCGTGGCGATGGAGGGCGGCGCGGAGATGAGCATCGGCTTCATGTCCTACTGGGCCGGCAGTCCGGTCGAGGCGCTGCCGCTGTCGGTGGCCGGGGTGCTGGCCCTCGTCGTCGCGATGTACGTGACGCGGGTGATGGCGATCGGGCATTCGGCGTGGGCGCGGCTGCTGCTCGGCCCGAGCGCCGCGCAGGCCGAGAACCAGGAGCTGCGCAGGCGGGCCGAACGCCTGCAGGCCAGCCGTGCCCGCGGGGTGGACGCGGCCGAGTTCGAACGCCGCCGCATCGAGCGCGACCTGCACGACGGCGCGCAGCAGCGGCTGCTGTCGGTGGCGATGGACATCGGCCGGGCCCGCGCCAAGCTCGACGACGACCCCGAGGCCGCGCGGGCGCTGATCGAGCAGGCCCACGCGGGCACCAAGGAGGCGATCGCGGAGCTGCGCGACCTGGCCCGCGGGATCTACCCGGCGATCCTCACCGACCGCGGCCTGGACGCGGCGCTGTCGGGGCTCGCGGGCCGCGCCCCGGTGCCGGTCGAGGTGGAGGTCGACCTTCCCGAGCGTCCCCCGGCGGCGGTCGAGAGCATCGCCTACTTCGTCGTGGCCGAGTCGCTGGCGAACATCGCCAAGTACGCCCGCGCGACGCGCGCGTCGGTCCGGGTGGCCCGCGAGGACCGGTGGGTGGTCGTCGAGGTGGTCGACGACGGGATCGGCGGCGCGGTCGCACGGCCCGGCGGCGGCCTCGCCGGCCTCGCCGACCGGGCGGCCACGATCGACGGGATGCTCCTCGTGGACAGCCCGGTCGGCGGCCCGACGATCGTCCGCGCCGATCTGCCCTGCACCTGGTGAGCACCGCCCGCCCGCGGCGCCGCGCCGCGGCGCCGCGGGCGGGCGGACACGACCCGCGCGGCCCCGATAATGAGGGCATGCGGGTGGTGATCGCCGAGGACTCGGTGCTGTTGCGCGAAGGGCTCGTCCGGCTATTGGACGACGCCGGGATCGAGACGGCGGCGACCGTCGGCGACGGGCCCGGGCTCCTCAAGGTCGTCGACGAGCACGAACCCGACCTCGCCATCGTCGACGTCCGGATGCCGCCCACGTTCACCGACGAGGGGCTGCGCGCCGCCCTCGCCGTCCGGGAGCGGCGCCCCGGCACCCCGATCCTCGTGCTGTCGCAGTACGTGGAGGAACGCTACGCCACCGACCTGATCGGAGGCGGCGCCGAAGGCGTCGGCTACCTGCTCAAGGAGCGGGTGTCGGACGTGGCCGAGTTCATCGACGCGGTCCGCCGCATCGCCGCCGGCGGCACCGTCATCGACCCCGAGGTGATCGAGCAGCTCCTCGGACGCCGCCGCACCGACGACCCGCTGGAGGCGCTGACGCCGCGGGAGCGGGAGGTCCTCGCGCTGATGGCGCAGGGCAAGTCGAACGGCGCCATCGCCGAGGACCTCGTCGTCACCGAGGGCGCGGTGGAAAAGCACATCTCCAACATCTTCATGAAACTGAACCTGCAGCTCGCGCAGGGAGGGCACCGCCGCGTCATGGCGGTGCTCGCCTACCTGGGACGCGATGTCGGCTGAACGGCACGGCGGGTTCGTGCGGCGGGTCGTCCCGGACGAGATCGGGAATGCCGGGTGACCTCGCCGCGTTCAGGTATCTGGCACACTTGGAGCGAGTCGTTCTCACCCGGGGCGTCCGGCGGACCGGCACCGCGGAGCCCGGCCGGAGGGAACGGTTCGCCAGGCCGCTGCGGTACCGGTTCACGTCTCCTGCATCACCCATGGCCCTGTCGGGTGTGAACGGCCATGTGACCCGGGGGCGCCCGGCGACCGCCAGAAGCGAGGAGAGCCATGAAGCCTGACATTCACCCGAAGTACGTCGTCACCACCGTGACGTGTACGTGCGGCAACACCTTCGAGACCCGCAGCACCGCCCCGAACGGCGTCATCCACGCGGACGTGTGCTCGAACTGCCACCCGTTCTACACGGGCAAGCAGAAGATCCTTGACACCGGCGGCCGGGTCGCGCGCTTCGAGCAGCGCTTCGGCAAGAAGAAGGCCGGCAAGTAACGCCGGCGCCGCACACAGCGACCAGGGACGGCCCGGGGACACCACAGGTTCCCGGGCCGTTCGGAGTCGGTCTCCGGAGGGCCGCCGGGCCCCCGGGGCCGGGACGGGCCAGGACACAGCGTGAATCTCGACGATCTGATCAGCGAATACGCGAGCATCGAGGAAAGACTCGCCGACCCGTCCGTCCATGCCGACCAGAGCCTGGCGCGCAAACTGGGCAAGCGCTACGCCGAACTGCGGCCGATCGTCGAGACGCACCGCGAGCTCACCGCGACCGAGGACGACCTCGCCGCCGCGCGGGAGCTCGCCGGTGAGGACGAGGCGTTCGCCGCCGAGGCCGAGGAGCTCGAGGCGCGGCGCCAGGAGCTGGAGCAGCGGCTGCGGCGGCTGCTCGTCCCACGCGACCCGAACGACTCCAAGGACGTCATCCTGGAGGTGAAGGCGGGCGAGGGCGGCGAGGAGTCCGCGTTGTTCGCCGCCGACCTTCTTCGGATGTACCTGCGGTACGCCGAACGCGTCGGCTGGAAGACCGAGATCCTCGACGCGCACCCGTCGGATCTCGGCGGCTACAAGGACGTCACCGTCGCCGTGAAGTCCAGGAACCCCCAGGAGGAGGGCGTCTGGACGCGGCTGAAGTACGAGGGAGGCGTCCACCGGGTGCAGCGCGTTCCCGCCACCGAGTCGCAGGGACGCATCCACACCAGCGCCGTCGGCGTCCTGGTGATGCCCGAGGCCGAGGAGCTCGACGTCCAGATCGACCCCAACGACCTGCGCATCGACGTGTACCGTTCCTCGGGGCCGGGCGGGCAGAGCGTGAACACCACCGACTCCGCGGTCCGGATCACGCACCTGCCGACGGGTGTCGTCGTCTCCTGCCAGAACGAGAAGAGCCAGCTCCAGAACAAGGAGCAGGCGATGCGGATCCTGCGGGCGCGGCTGCTCGCGATGGCGCAGGAGGAGGCGGACGCGGCCGCGGCGGCCGAGCGCAAGAGCCAGGTCAGGACCGTGGACCGGTCCGAGCGGGTGCGCACCTACAACTTCCCGGAGAACCGGATCTCCGACCACAGGGTCGGCTACAAGGCGTACAACCTCGACCAAGTGCTGGACGGCGACCTTCACAACGTCACGCAGGCGCTTGTCGACGCGGACATGGAACGCCGGCTGGCCGAAGCCCAGAAATCATGAGCGGGGGTCGTCCCTCCTCGGAGAGCAGAGCTATGAGCGGCAGCGATTCGGGGGGTGTGGGGGGTCGTCCCCCCTCGGAGAGCAGAGCCATGAGCGTGAGCGGATCAGGGGGCGTGGGGAGTGGCCCCTCGACGAAGCGCAAGGGCATCAATCTGCTGCTCGACGAGGTCGCCAGGGCCACCGTGAGGCTCGCGGACGCGGGTGTCGCCTCACCCCGCGCCGACGCCGAGGAGCTCGCGGCGGCCGTGCACGGGGTGCGGCGGGGTGAGCTGCACACCGTCCCCGACAGCGCGTTCGACGCCCGGTTCTGGGAGTACGTTGCGCGCCGCGAGGCGGGGGAGCCGCTGCAGCACATCACGGGCCGCGCGTTCTTCCGGTACCTGGAGCTGAAGGTCGGGCCGGGCGTGTTCATCCCGCGTCCCGAGACCGAGGTCATGGTCGGGTGGGTCCTGGACACCCTGCACGAGATGGACGTCTACGACCCGCTGGTCGTGGACCTCGGCACCGGGTCGGCGGCGATAGCGTTGTCGATCGCGTTGGAGGCGCCGCGTGCGCGCGTCCACGCCGTGGAGAAGGACCCCACGGCGTTCGTGCACGCCACCCGCAACGTCGAGGAGCTGGACGAGCGGGGACGCGTCCGCCTTCACCTCGGTGATTTCGCGACCGCGTTGAAGGAGCTGGACGGCACCGTCGACCTCGTCGTCAGCAACCCCCCGTACATTCCGATGAGCGAGTGGGAGCACGTGCCGCCCGACGTCCGCGACCACGACCCCGCCGACGCGCTGTGGGGAGGCGGTGAGGACGGTCTCGACGCGATCCGGGTCGTCGAGCGGACCGCCCGCAGGCTGCTGCGTCCCGGCGGGTACGTGGCGGTGGAGCACAGCGACCGGCAGGGCAACGCGGTCTACTGGATCTTCGCGGAGGAGAACGGCTGGCGGGACGTGCGCAACCGCCGCGACCTCACCGACCGGGACCGTTTCGTCACGGCGCGGCTGGCGGGCGACTAGCCTGCGGGAACGAGGCGGGCCGTATCCGCCGTATCCTTGGCGTGCCATGCATCCTTGGCGTTCCGTACCCGACGGTGCCCCGCCGTGAGCGACGGGCAGAGGGGGAGACTGGGCCACCGTGAGCCGACGCTATGACTGCTCCGATCCGATGGAGCGCACCCGCGGGATCGCCGAGGCCGTGTCGGCGGTGCGGCGGGGGGAGCTGATCGTCCTGCCGACCGACACGGTGTACGGCGTCGCCGCGGACGCCTTCACCCCGCCGGCGGTGACGGCGCTGCTGGAGGCCAAGGGCCGGGGACGGGAGATGCCGCCGCCGGTCCTGGTGGGGTCCGTGCGGGCCGCGACGGCGCTGGTGGACGACCTCGGCACCTACGGGCAGGACCTCATCGACGAGTTCTGGCCGGGCGCCCTCACGCTGGTGTGCCGCGCCAACCCGAACCTGTTGTGGGACCTCGGCGACACCAAGGGGACCGTCGCGGTGCGGATGCCGATGCACGAGCTGGCGGTGGAGCTGCTGAAGGAGACCGGTCCGCTGGCCGTCAGCAGCGCGAACCTGAGCGGCAAGCCGGCGGCCCGTACCGCGGAGGAGGCCGAGAAGATGCTCGGTGACGCGGTGTCGGTGTATCTGGACGCCGGCGAGTCGGGCCGCGCGGAACCGTCGACGATCGTGGATCTGACGGGGCCGATTCCGCGGTTGCTGCGGCCGGGCGCCATCCCCGAGCACAAGATCCGCTCAATCGTCGGCGTGCTGCTGACCGACGAGGACGAGGACGACGGGGACGCGGGGGAGGAGGAACGGTCCGGCGGGGCTGCTCAGGCTTCAGAGGCCGCGTCCGGGGCCGTTTCGGACGGGCCTTCACTGGCCAAGGGGGACGCATCTCGGGTCTCTGACGGAGCGTCTGAGCCCGCCGCCGAGGCTGCCGCGGAGCCCGCGTCCGGCGCGGCCGGACGGGACGGGGCCCCGACGGAAAAGGCCCCGAACCCGGAGCGGGATTCCGCGCCGGATTCGGGGCCGCGGCCGGGGCCGGGGGGTTCCGCCGGTCCGGAGGCGACGCCGTCGCTCACCGGGAACGACGAAAACCAGCCGAAAAACGCGTAAGAACGGTAAATCGGATAATTCCCCCGAGCCGGTTGGAATCGGTGTCGTCGGCCGGCGGGAGACGGTCTAGAAGACCTTTCTTCCCTTGCCGTAGTAGTACTTGCCGGTCTTCTTGTTGCGGCCGCACTCCTGCACCCACAGGTGGCTGCTGTAGCTCGACTTGGCGCTGATCTTGACGGTGGCCTTGCCGTCGTAGTAGTACTTCGTGCCGTTCTGCGTCACGCCGACGATGATGTGGCGCGACCAGTAGCGCTTGTTGCCCTCGGTGAACAGGAAGCGCACGCAGGCGGTCCAGCCGTTCTTCGCGCCGTCGCGGAGGTAGCCCTTCACGTAGGTGGTTCCGCCGCTGCGCGTGTACGTGCCCCACGCGCTGACATTGCCGTAGGAGTTGTAGGGAGCCCACTTCTTGGCGGCCGCCTCGGCGGGGGCGCCGACCGCGGCCATGCCGGCCATCAGGGTGCCGGCGGTGACGGCAACTGCAGCGATTCGCCGCATGAACCCTCCATCCTTCCGAACTCGGGGGGTTATCGGCCGATAACTTATCAGGATTTCCAAGATCATCCTTATGGATTTCTTACGTGCGGCCGAGGGCGGCCCAAAAGGGATGAGGGGCGAACCGACGCGGTTTCCGGAGCGTCCGAACATCCGAAAGCCGTGCGCGCGGAACCCGCGCATCGGTCGAGAACCCTTGCGGCGCAAGGGATGAGCGCCCTCCGGCGGGCGCCGCGGGTCGCGGGCGGACGGCGGGCGGGGGCGACATGATCGACATCACGGAGTGTCACCGGACCGGAAGCGACACCTGGCCGGGCGTGAACAACGATGTCGTTACACCGGCGCAGCGCCGGCAACGGTGACACCATGCCTGACGTGCGTGGCCGTCTTCGGGGGACCGCGATCGCGGCGGGCGGGCTGCTGCCGGCCCTCGTCCTGCCCCCGCCCGCCGCCCCGGCCCGCGCGGAGGACGCCCCCGCCGCCGTGCGGACCGGCGACGCGGGCGACGGGGCGGCGCGTCCCGCGCCCGCCGTCTCCGGGACCGTCCCGCCGCCGAGGACCGCCGCCGGAGAACCGGCCGAGGGCATCGCCACCTACGACGTCGTCCTCGCCATCGGGACCGACGGCGTCCTGCGCGTCCGCGAGACCATCACCTACGACTTCGCCGGGGCCGGGCGGCGCGGCATCGTCCGGCACGTCCCCTTCCGCCGCGGCGACCGGCTGTACGAGGTGCGCGGCGTCAAGGCGAGCTCCTCGACGGGTGCGCCGTCCCGCGCGACCACGACGACGCTGCTGCACGACGTGCAGATCGGCGTCGGACGCGGCCAGCACGAGGTCCGCGGACGCCAGGCCTACGTGATCGAGTACGAGGTGGCGCGGGCCTTCACGCCCGGGGTCCGCCACGACGAGCTGACCTGGGACGCGATCGGCAGGAGCTGGAACGTCCCGATCAGGCACGCGGCCGTCCGGGTGGAGGCGCCGGTGCCGGTGCGGTACGCGACCTGCCGCGCCGGACGGACCGGCGCGACGACCCGCTGCCTGCGCGACCGTGACGGCCCCTACGCCGTGGACTTCATCCAGCGCGGCCTCGGCCCCGGGGAGGGCATGGAGATCCGGGTGCGGCTGCCCAAGGACGCGATCACCGTCCCGCCGCCGCGCTACGTCCCGCCGCGCTGGGCGGGCGGCTGGCCGGGAACCGTGCTGCTCGCGATGGCGCTCGGGGTGACGGTGCTGTTGGCGCGCCGCGCGGCGCCTCACGTCCCGGTGCCGGGACGGCGGGCCGGTGCCGGCCTCGTCGCCGCCGGTGCGCTGCTCGCGGCCTGCGACGCGGGCGGGGAGGTGGCGGCCCGCGGGCTCTGGGCGTTCTCGCTCGGGGACATGTGCCTCGCCGGCGTCGCCCTCGCGGTCGCCGGCGCCGCGGTCGTCGGGCTGCACCGGGCCGGGACTCGCCAACCCGGCGCGGGCGGCGCCCGGGAGGACTACAGTTGTCCGGTCACGGACGTGAACACATCGTCCCCGCGAGCCGTCTATCAGGACGACGGCGTCCGAGCCGTCCGCCCATGTCACGGCAGGCGACTGTCACGGCATGCGGGCTCGCCGCGGGGATGTGAGGGACGGCGCGGACGGGGCAGTCAGCCACCGGTGGTGCCCGGCGAAGGAGGCGCAGGGGAGTGCGGGAATACCTGCTCAGCATCCTCGTCGCCGCGCTCGTCGCCTACCTGCTGACCCCGCTGGTGCGCAGGTTCGCCATCTGGTTCGGCGCCCAGGCCGTCCCCCGCGACCGTGACGTGCACGCCATCCCGACCCCCCGCCTCGGCGGTCTCGCGATGTTCGGCGGGATGGTCGCGGCCCTGGTCGTGGCGACCGGGCTGCCGGAGATGCGCAAGGTCCTCGCGGACGGCGACATCGACGTCGCCAGGGCCCTGCTGCTGTCGGGCGGGCTCATCGTGCTGATCGGCATCGCGGACGACCGCTGGGAGGTCGACGCGCTGACGAAGTTCGCCGGTCAGGTCGCCGCGGCCGGGATCTTCATCATGCAGGGCATCCAGATCTACGTGATCCCGCTGCCCACGGGCGAGTCGCTGTCGCTTCCGCCGGCCTACGGGGTGCCGCTGACCGTCTTCCTCGTCGTCGCCACCATCAACGCGGTCAACTTCATCGACGGGCTGGACGGTCTCGCCGCGGGCGTCGTCGGCATCGCCGCGCTCGGGCTGTTCAGCTACGCCTACCTGCTGTCGAAGACGAACGGCATGACCACGCTGAGCGGCGCGACCCTCATCGCGGCGGTGCTGTTCGGCATGTGCGCGGGATTCCTGCCGCACAACTTCAGCCCCGCCACGATCTTCATGGGCGACACCGGCTCGATGCTGATCGGCCTGCTGCTCAGCGCCTCGACGATCATGCTGACCGGCCAGTTCGACCCGGCGATCCTCGCCAACGGGCTGTTCCCGTTCTTCGTCCCGCTCCTGCTCATCCCGGCCGTGGCCGCGGTTCCGTTCATGGACATGCTGCTCGCCGTGTGGCGGCGCACCAACCAGGGCCGGTCGCCGTTCTCGCCCGACAAGCAGCACCTGCACCACCGGCTGCTCAAGCTCGGCCACTCCACCCGCCGCGCCGTGCTGATCATGTACTTCTGGGTCGGGCTGCTCGCCTCCGGCCTCGTCGGGCTCGCGCTGTTCGACGCCGCCTGGATCACCCTCGGCGTGACGCTGCTCGTGGCGGTCGCCGGCATCATGCTCATGCTGAACAAGCCCCGTCGCCTGCGCGGCCGCGGCGCCTCCGCCCCCGGCGACCACGCCGCCGAGCGTTCCGGGCTCCCCGTCTGACGCCCCGGTCCGGCGCGACCGGCCGGCACCCGCGGCCCGGTGTCACCGTCCGGTACGGCCTGCCGACACCATCGGACACCGCCGTCCCACCTCACCGGCGACGGCTCTGATCTGCGCATAGAATGCTCCCGGCGTGTCGGCGCCCGGCTGGGCGGTTCCCGGGCGGGCGGTCCCCGGCGGGGCGGACGCGGGTGCGCGATCCCCCTGCCGGACGGCCGGAACCCGCGTTACCGCAGGGGTAATTGTGGACAATCCGGACGCTTGTGATACCTTTCACGAACACAACGAACGACCACCGAACGTGACCAGCCGGAGCCCTCATGCAATCCAACGACGCCCGGATGCTCCGCGACGCCGCGATCCCGACGGGGGTCGCCGGAGCGGGCGCCGTCCTGATCGCCCTGCCGGCCGCCGGCGGCGACGCCGCCCTCGCGGCGGCGCTGGCCACCGTCGTGGTGATCGCGTTCTTCTCGATCAGCGCGGTCGTGGTCTCCTGGGCCGGGAGGATCTCCCCCCAGACGATGATGCTCGCCGCCCTCGCGAGCTACGTGGTGAAGATCCTCGCCGTGATGGTGCTGGTGACCGTCATGGACGGGATCACGATCTGGGACACCCGGGTCTTCGGCTGGACGGTCATCGGTCTCGCGCTGCTGTGGATCGCGGCCGAGTTCCGCGTCGCCCTGCAGCGCCGGCCCTACATCGACGACACGCCGGAGAACGCGCTGGACCGGAGCCGGTGATGAACCCCCTTCGGACGGTGTCGTTGCCCAAGGGCTACGCCAATATGACCATCGCGCGCATGGCCTGCTATCGTCCGGAGCGCGATGAGCGAGCACAAACCCCGGCCCGAGGACGGCCAACGGGAATTCGCCGACGTCGCCTGGTCCGTGCCCAGCTACCTCCTCTCCGGCATGATCATCTGGGGCGGGCTCGGGTGGCTGCTGGCGCGCTGGACGGGCCAGACCTGGGTGATCCCGATCGGCGTGGTCGTCGGCGTCGGGCTCGCCACGTACCTGATCTACGTGAAGTACGGCCGCCACACCTCCTGAGCGGCCCCGCCGCCGAGGAAGCGCCCGTGAGACATCACCACATTGATGAAGGGAACGCCGCGTGAACGCGCTGACGGTCCTCGCCGCCTCCGAGGGGGAGGAGTTCCAGGCTCCCGGGCCGGAGCTGTTCGACTTCCCGCCGCTGTTCGCCGGCGGCCCCGAGTGGCTCACCAAGCCGGTCGTGTTCGCCGTCGTCGGTGCGCTGGTCGTCTGCGTCCTGTTCTGGATGGCGTTCGCCAACCCGAAGCTCGTGCCGCGGGGCATGCAGAACATCGGTGAGCTCGGCTACATCTTCGTGCGGGACCAGATCGCCCGCCCGTTCCTCGGGAAGAACACCGACCGCTGGATGCCGATGCTCATGTCGCTGTTCTTCCTGATCTGGCTCTGGAACATCTTCGCGGTCGTCCCGATCATCCAGTTCCCGATCGCCTCGCACATCGCGTTCCCGGCCGTCCTGGCGATCGTGGTCTACGTGACCAAGGTGTACCTGGGCATGAAGCACCAGGGCCCGATCAAGTACTTCACGAACATGATCCCGCGGGGCCTGCCGTGGCCGGTCTACATCCTGCTCGTGCCGATCGAGTACCTGTCCACGCTGATCCTGGCGCCGTTCACGCACGCCGTCCGGCTCTTCGCGAACATGTTCGCCGGGCACACGATCCTCGCGTTCTTCAGCCTCGTCGGCTTCTGGTTCCTGTTCGAGAAGCCGACCGTGGCCGGGTTCGGCGTCGGCATCATCGGCGTGGTCGTCACGATCGTCATGACCGCGTTCGAGCTTCTGATCCAGTTCCTGCAGGCCTTCCTGTTCGCGATGCTCGCCGCCATGTACATCCAGAGCGGCCTGGAAGCCGAGCACTGACCCCGGGGTCCCGGCGCCGGCCCGGCGCCGGGTCCCACCGACAACCAACGCCCCACTGAACCACCAACGTTCAGCCCAGACCGGCGGACGCTCCGCCGGCCGACAGAAAAGGAAAGATCAATGGGAGTCCTCGCCGAGGTCAGCGGTAACGTCACCTCGATCGGATACGGTCTCGCGGCCATCGGCCCGGGCATCGGCGTCGGCATCATCTTCGGCCAGGGCGTGAACGCGATCGCCCGCCAGCCGGAGCTGACCGGCGTCATCCGCACGAACATGATGCTGGGCTTCGTCCTCACCGAGGCGCTGGCGCTGATCGGCCTGGTCGCGCCGTTCATCTTCCAGGGCATCTGAGTACGGGTCCCACCTGACGAAGGGCTGCACACATGATCGAAGCAGCGTCCGTCCTCGCGGCGGAGGAGAACAACCCTCTGCTCCCGCACCCGTACGAGCTCGTCGTCGGGATCTTCGCGTTCGTCGTCGTGATGATCGTCCTGGGCAAGATCCTCACTCCGCGCATCCAGGAGACGCTGGAGGAGCGGACCAAGGCGATCGAGGGCGGGCTCGAAAGGGCCGAGCAGGCGCAGAAGGAGGCGCAGCAGATCCTCGATCAGTACAAGGCCCAGCAGAAGGCGGCCGCGGTCGAGGCGGCCAACGAGCGCCGCAAGGCCGAGGAGCAGGCCGCCCAGATCATCGCCCAGGCCAAGGAGCAGGCCCAGGTCGAGGCGCGCAAGATCCTCGACAACGCCAAGGAGCAGATCGAGGCGGAGCGGCAGCAGGCGCTGCAGGCCCTGCGGGCGGAGATCGGGGCCCTCTCGGTCGAGCTGGCCAGCCGTGTCGTGGGCGAGTCCCTCGAGGACAGCGCGCGGCAGAGCCGGGTCGTCGACCGGTTCCTGGAGGAGCTTGAGGAGCGCGCCCGCACGCAGGAGCAGGTCACATCATGACGATGACGGGAGCGGTGAGCAGGGCGTCGCTGGCCGAGGCCAAGGAGCGGCTGGAGGCGGTGATCCCCTCCAACGCTGTTTCCGGGGGGCCTGGGGGGTCGTCCCCCCAGACCGGCACAGCCGACTTGGCCAGGCTCGGCGACGACCTGTTCGCGGTGCTGCACCTGATCGATCGCGAGCACGGTCTGCGGCGGGCGATCTCCGACCCTTCGAGGGACGGCGCCGACAAGGCGCAGCTCGTCCGGATCCTGCTGGAGGGCAAGGTGTCGCCTGCCGCTCTCGGGCTGGTCGCCGACGTCGTGCGGCTGCGCTGGTCGAAGCCGTCGGAGCTGGCGGACGCGATCGAGATCCTCGCGGTCACCGCCGAGGCCGCCCGCGCCGAGGCCGACGGGAAGATCGACGATCTCGAGGACGAGCTGTTCCGCTTCTCCCGCGTCGTCGAGGGCGAGACCGAGCTGCGCGCGGCGCTGTCGGGTCCGGGCCTTCCGGACGACCGCAAGCTCGGCCTGGTCCACGCGCTGCTGGACGGCAAGGTCACCCCGTCGACCCTGACGCTGGTCACCGAGCTGGTGCTGCGCCCGCGTGGACGTAGCCTGGAGAACGGGCTCGCCGAGTACGGCAGGCTCGTCGCCCAGCGCCGGCAGCGGCTGGTCGCGGTGGTCCGGACGCGGGCCGCTCTGTCGGAGGCGCAGCGCACGCGGCTCGCCGCGGTGCTCGCCGCCGCCTACGGCCACGACGTACACCTGAACATCGAAATCGACCCCTCGACGATCGGCGGGCTGTCGATCGAGATCGGGGACGAGATCATCGACGGCACGATCGCCGGACGGCTGGACGATGTCCGCCGGCGGCTCGGAGCCGGCTGAGGCCGGCGGAGTCGACTGACACCGGCGGTACCGATTCCGACGTAGTCGGCCCCGGGGCCGCGGGGGGTCGTCCCCCGTCGGGGAGATCTGACCCTAAGGGAGCAAGAGAGGAATCATGGCGGAGCTGACGATCCGTCCGGACGAGATCCGGAACGCGCTGGAGCGCTT
>DATCLF010000071.1:0-1674 GCA_036564055.1 Spirillospora sp. | reverse complement strand
GCCCCGCACAGGGCTCGACCGGGCGTCCCCGGAGCGGACCCATGCAGCCCGAACCATTCGCCTTGCTCATGACCGTCTACGGCGGTGACCGAGCGGAGCATGTGCGGGTCGCCTTCCGCAGCGCGGTCGACGAACAGACCCTCCGCCCCGACCAGGTCGTTCTGGTCCAGGACGGCCCCGTCGCCCCCGACCTCGCCGAATGCCTGCAGGAGCTCGTCGCGACCAGCCCCGTCGAGGTGTCGTTCGTCCGGCTGGAGCACAACCGCGGTCTCGGGCCCGCGCTCGACGCCGGCCTGCGCGCGTCCAAGTACGACATCGTCGCCCGCATGGACGCCGACGACATCGCGATGGCCCACCGGTTCCAGACGCAGGTGCCGCTGGTGCGCGCCGGCGCCGACCTCGTCGGCGCCGGGCTCCTGGAGTTCACCACCGACATCAACGAGATCGTCGGGCAGCGCATCCCGCCGAGCGACCCCGAGGACATCGCCCGGTACTGCCGCCTGCACGACCCGTTCAACCACCCGACGGTCGTGTACCGGCGCAGCGCCGTCATCGCCGCCGGCGGCTACGGCGACCTGCCGCTGATGGAGGACTACTGGCTGTTCGCCCGGATGATCGCCAACGGCGCGCGGACGGTGAACGTCGCCGAGCCGCTCGTCTACTACCGGGTGGGCGACGGCGCGTACGAGCGGCGCGGCGGCCGCGACCTGCTGCGCTCGGAACTGCGGCTGCAGCGGCAGATGCTCCGCGAGGGCTTCATCACCCACCCCCAGTACTGGCGCAACGTGGTGGTGCGCGGCGGGTACCGCCTGGTCCCGACGGTGATCCGCAAGCCCTTCTACCGCCGTGTCGTCGCGACCTACGGCGCCCGCCGCAACCGGGCCCGCGACCGCGAGGACGCGCGCCGCGCGAGGACGGCGAGACCGCCCGAACCGCCATCGGAGCCGCCGTCCGGGCCGCCGCCCGCCGTGCCCCGGCCGGCCGTCCCGCCGGAGGACGCGTCCGGCGGCCCCGAGCGGCTCCCCGGCTACGACCCCGCGCCGCCCCGCGAGCACTGAGTCGGCGCACCCGGCTCCGCCCCGGCGGGCGACCCCGCCGACGCGGGCGTCACGACACGGGCGTCACGAGGCGGGCCGGGTCCACAGGACGGGCTGCTCCCCGTCCGGTCCGTCGCTGCGGCCGACGCCGATCGTCTTCCCCTGGAACTCGACGAGCCCGGTGATCTCCTGGGCGCCCTGTCCGCTGAGCCCCGTCCCCTCGGGCCGCGCGACCTTCCAGGACGAGCCGTCCGACGACGTCATCGACACCACGTCGGCCCCGTCCGCGGGCCCGGAGACGGCGGTCACGGCGAAACCCGACGACGTCGCCGCCGCGGCCGTCACCGCCAGCTCCTTCTCCCCGCCGGGAGCGGGCAGCTCCCGCCAGGACGCGCCGCCGTCGACGGACACGTAGCCGACCCACGTCGGTCCCTGCTCGGACGGGGCGGTCCCCGCGGCCACGAGCGTGTTCCCCTTCGCGGCCACGTGCGTCAGCTGCGCCTTCGCGACGCCGCTCGGCAGCGGAAGCGTCTTCAGCGCCCACTTCTCGCCGTCCCGCGACGTCCACACCGCGGGCTGGTCGCCCTTGTCCCCGGCGACCGCGCCGACCGCGACGAACCCGGAGCCGGCGCCCGCG
>DATCLF010000070.1:0-4116 GCA_036564055.1 Spirillospora sp. | reverse complement strand
GCTGCGCACCGTCCACCGCGTGGCCCGCCGCCTCGCCGATGACGGCGACCTCGACGACACCGCGTTCGACGCCGCCCTCGACCGCCTCAGCTGGCGCCGGCTCCAGGAAGTCGTCTGGCTGACCGGCCTCTACCGGGCCTTCGGCCTCGCCATGCGGGTCGCCCGCAGCCCCTACCCCGGACGAGAACTGGAAGGACAGGACGAACGTGACCGGTGAGCCCATCCTGCGGGACTACCTGTCGGCGGCGATCCGGCGGCACGGATCGCGTCGCGCCGTGGTCGCGGACGGCAAGACCTGGACGTACAGCGACCTGGATCGCGCGTCGCGGGCGGTCGCGGGCTACCTCCACGAACGCGGCATCGGGCCGGGCGACCCGGTTGCGATCATCCTGCGCAACAGCGCCGAGTACGTGGTGGTCGATCTCGCCATCGCGCTGCTCGGGGCTGCGAAGGTCCCTTTGAACCTGATGCTGTCGACCGAAGAGCAGGCCTACATCCTGGCGGATTCGGGGGCCCGGGCGTGCTTCATCGAGGATGACCGCCTCGAGGTGATCGAGACCGCGCGCGAGAACGGCGCCGATCCGCACGTCGTGGTCCATGGCGGCACGGCGGACGCGGTCTCCTGGGACGCCGTGGTGAACCACGCGCCGCTCGCCGTCGAACCGGCCGTGCCGCCCGACGCACTGGCGCTGATCATGTACACGGGAGGCACGACCGGACGGCCGAAGGGCGTCCTGCACACCCAGCGGGGGATCGCGGCGAACCTGCTGTCGCATCTGATCGAGATGGAGCTGGTCGCCGAGGACGTCCTCCTGCTGACCTCGCCGCTGCCGCACAGCGCCGGGTTCCTGTTGCAGGCCGCGCTGTCCAAAGGCGCGTCGGTCTTCGTCGAGCGGGGCTTCGACGTCGAGGTGGTCCTCGAGCGCATCTCCCGTGACCGGGTCAGCTACCTGTTCCTGGTCCCCACGATGATCTACCGGTTGATCGACGCGGTGGCCGCGCGCGGCGACGTCGACACCGGCTCGGTGCGCACCATCCTGTACGGGGCGGCGCCGATCAGCCTCGAACGGCTCGAACAGGGACTGCGGATGTTCGGACCGGTGTTCGTGCAGTTGTACGCCCAGTCGGAGGCGCCGAACTTCCTGACCCGGCTGCGCCGCGACGACCACGTCCTCAACGGGGGGAACGTCCGCCGTCTCGCCAGTTGCGGCCAGTCGGTGGTGATGGCGCACGTCGAGGTGCGCGGGGACGACGGGACGCCGTGTGAGCCCGGCGAGGTCGGGGAGGTCGTCGCCCGCGCGCCGTACACCATGATCGGCTACCGGGGGCTGGAGGCGGAGACCGCCGAGGCCCTGCGCGACGGCTGGCTGCACACCGGTGACCTCGGCTACCTCGACGAGGACGGTTACCTCTACCTCGTCGACCGCAAGAAGGACATGATCATCACCGGTGGCCTCAACGTGTACTCCACCGAGGTGGAGCGGGCGTTGGTTCGGCTCCCCGGCGTGCGGGAGGCGGCCGTCACCGGGGTCCCGCACCCGGACTGGGGCGAGGCCGTCGTCGCGTTCGTCGTGCCCGACCGCCCCGACGTGACGGCCGAGCAGATCCAGGAGTCGGCCCGTGACGTCCTGACCTCCTACAAACGGCCCAAGCGGGTCGTCCTCGTGCCGTCGCTGCCGGTGACGGCGGTCGGGAAGATCGACAAGAAGGAGCTGCGGCGCAGCTGGACGGGCTGGTGAGCGGGCGCGTCGCTCCCTCGCCGCGGCCGCGACGGGATCGAACGGCCGACGGAACCGTGCCGGGACGGTCCGGGTCAGCCGACCCAGACCGTCGTGGCGTTGCAAAACGCGCGGATGCCCTCCTGTGAGAGCTCGCGGCCGTAGCCGGAGCGCTTCGTGCCGCCGAACGGCAGCTCCGGGTAGGACGTCGTCTTGCCGTTGACGAACACCTGCCCGGCGTCGAGCTCGTCGACGAACCGCTCCTGCTCGGCGGCGTCGCGCGTCCAGGCGTTCGAGCCGAGCCCGAAGCCGGTCGCGTTGGCGACCTCGATCGCCTCGGCGATCCCGTCGACGCGCAGCAGGGAGGCGACCGGCCCGAAGACCTCCTCGTGGTACATGCGCATCTCGGGTGTCACGCCCGCCAGCACCGTGGGCGGGTAGAACCAGCCCGGCCCGTCCGGGCGTTCGCCGCCGCACAGCACCTCGGCGCCCTTGCCCACGGCGTCGGAGACGAGGTCCTCGACGTCGTCGCGCGCCCGCTCGCTGACGAGGGGGCCGACGTCGGTGGCCTCGTCCATCGGGTCGCCGACCCTCTGCCCGCGCATGTTCTCCACGAACCGCCGTTCGAACTCGTCGGCGCAGGCGGTGTCGACGATGAAGCGCTTGGCGGAGATGCAGCTCTGCCCGTTGTTGAGGCACCGGGACTCGGCCGCGGTGCGCGCGGCCGCCTCGATGTCGGCGGACGGCATCACCACGAACGGGTCGCTGCCGCCGAGCTCCAGGACGGTCGGCTTCACCTCGTCCCCGGCGATCGCGGCGACCGACCGGCCGGCGGGCTCGCTGCCGGTGAGCGTCGCGGCCTTGACGCGCGGGTCGCGCAGGATCCGCTCCACCTTCGAGGACCCGATCAGCAGCGTCTGGAACGCGCCTTCGGGGAACCCCGCGCGCAGGAACAGCTCCTCCAGGAACAGGGCGGTCCGCGGGACGTTCGAGGCGTGCTTGAGCAGCCCCACGTTGCCCGCCATCAGACCGGGCGCCGCGAACCTCACGACCTGCCAGAGCGGGAAGTTCCACGGCATGACCGCGAGGACGGGGCCGAGCGGCCGGTAGCGCACGTAGGCGTCGCTCGCCCCCACGTTCTTCGCGGCGGTGGGACGCCGGTCGGCGAGGAACTCCTCGGCGTGGTCGGCGTAGAACCGGCACGCCTGGGCGCACTTGCGGACCTCCGCCTCGGCGGCCTTGAGCGTCTTGCCCATCTCCGTCGTCAGCATCGCGGCGATCCGGTCGGCCTCCCCGTCGAGGACGCCGGCCGCCGCGTGCATCCACTCCGCCCGCCGCGCCATGCTCGTCGTCCGGAAGGAGGCGAACGCGTCCGCGGCCCGCGCGATGCGCCGGTCGACCTCCTCGTCGGTCAGCTCCTCGAAGGTCTGCTCGACCCGTCCCGTCGCGGGGTTGGTCGTGGCGATCGTCGTCATGTCGGGTTTCTCCCTAACGGTCCGCTTTCACCCCGGGGTGCCCGCGGTCCGGTCGGGGAAACGCCCGTCAGACGGGGATCACGCACACCGGCGTCGGCGCCGCAAGCGGCTCTCCCACCGGCTCGGGGACGCCGCGCGGCCCGATCCGGAACGTCGCGATCGTGCCGCCGCGCTCGTTGGCCACGTGGATCCACGGGCCGTCGACGAGCAGGTCCCGGGGCCAGTGGCCGCCGGACGGGACGTCGGCGACCGGCGTGAGCGCCGCACCGTCGTCCGCCACGCGGTGCGCGGTCACGACGTCGGCGCCGCGGGTGGTCGTGTAGACGTGCGCGCCGCCGTCGCCCAGCCCGATCGCCGCGGCGAGGTCCGCGCCGCCCGCGGAGTCGGCGGTCGCCGGCGACTCCGCGACGACCTCCAGGCGCGCGTACCCGCCGGCGGGCCGCAGGACGAGCATCGTCACCGCCAGCTCGGTCACCACGTACACGTGCCCGCTCGGGTGGACGGCCAGGTGCCGCGGCCCGCACCCGGGCGGCAGCGGCGTCTCCCCGATGAGGCGCAGGGCTCCGTCCTCGATCCGGAACGAGCGGACGAGGTCGGCCCCGAGGTCGGTGGTCAGGACGGTCCCGTCCGGGGCGTGCGCGCTCCCGTGGGCGTGCGGCCCCTCCTGGCGGTCGGCGACCGGCCCGCCGCCGTGCCCCGCCGCGACCAGCGGGGACCCGGCGAACCCGCCGTCCGGGGAGAGCGGCACGGCCCTGACCGTTCCGGAGCCGTAGTCGGCGACGACCAGGTGCCCGCCCCCGGGCGTCAGGGACAGGTGACAGGGTGCGGCGCCCACCGAGACGCGCCCGATCTCCCGGGGCCGCTCACCCGCCACGTCGTAGGCGAGCACCGCCCCGTCGTCCTCCTCCCGAACCGCGTACAGG
>DATCLF010000069.1:0-6596 GCA_036564055.1 Spirillospora sp. | reverse complement strand
GTCTTCTACCCGGGCGAGGACGGACGGCTGCGCACCGCCCAGATCCTCTGGCACCACGAGGCCGCCGGCCGGCTGCCCCTGCGGACGTGGCGGGAGCTGATGGACCGCTACTACGGGTCCGCCCGCTGGCTCCGGCTGGACGACGACTGCTTCGGCCGCCTGGCCGCCTACCGGGCCCGCCGGGCGCACCCCTCCTTCGACGCCGCCGTGGACGAGCTCCTGCGCAGGGCGGAGATGCTGCACGACGACGAGGAGACACGTGAGGAGGAAGAGTGGACCGCGTGAGGGCCGTCGCCGACGTCGTCCTCTACGAGGGACATTCGCTCTGGCCGCCGCGGCGGACCGTGCAGGAGAGACGGCAGAGGTGGACGGTCGGCGGCGTGTACCCGCGCCCGTACGCCGAACAGGCCGGCGAACGCTGGAGGGTTCGCGCCGAGTTCCTCATGGAGCACCCGCCCGCCGTCGGGGACCCGGCCGGAACCGACGGCCTGTCCGGCGCGAACGTCGAGATCGCCCTCCGGTTCCTGCACGCCGTGGACCGCCGGGTCGGCGCCTCCCCCTCGGACGAGATCGACGCCGCAGAGATCGACGCCGACGAGGTCGGTGCCGGGCCCGAGCCGGTCACCACGTCCCGGGAGGCGCGCGAACGGGAGATCACCAGCGGCCGGGTCTCCGTCGCCCGGCTCCTGCGCTCCCCGCTGCGGGTTCCCGTCGCCGTCGCGGCGGGGACCGAGGACGGGGAGATCGCCGCCGGGGCCCGCTGCACGCGGCTGTGGCGCCGGGTCGACGGCACGATCGTGGTCTCGGCCGCCCGCGCGGGCCGGGGCGTCGTGCGGCTGCGCGTCGACGTTCTCAACACCGGCGCCGAACGAGACCGCGACCCGGCCCTGCACGCGGCCATGATGTGCGCGCACGTGGTGGCGCACGCGGGCGGCGGGGGCGCGTTCGTCTCCCCGTGGCATCCGCCCGCCCGGCTGGCCGAGGCGGCCGCCGCGTGCCGGAGCGACGGGCTGTGCCCGGTGCTGGCGGGGGTGCCGGGCGGCCGCGACACCGTGCTCGCCGCGCCGATCGTCCTGTACGACTGGCCGCAGGTCGCGCCCGAGAGCCCCGCCGGGACGCCCGGCGGCGAGGCCGACCGGCTGCTCCTGCTCGGCCTGCTCAGCCTCAGCGAGGAGGAGCGGCGGGACCTGGCGGCCGCGGACCCGAGGGCGGCGCAGATCCTCGGGCGCGGCGCCGCCCGGCCGTCCGGCGAACCGCTCGCCTCGCAGGGAGCCGCCCGGAGGGACGCCCGGTGACGCGGATCGGCCTTGGAACGGTGACGCCGCCGGTGGACGTCCGGCGCCGCGCCGTGCTCGTCGCGGGCATCGGCAACGTGTTCGACGGCGACGACGGTTTCGGCGTGGAGGTCGTCCGGCGGCTGGAGACGCGTCCCCTCCCGCCGGGCGTCGACGTCGCAGATTTCGGGATCCGGTACGCCGACCTGATGCACGCGCTCGGCGCCGGTTACAGGACGGTCGTCCTGGTCGAGGCGCTGGCATGCGGCCGGAAGCCCGGCACCGTCGCGCTGGTCGAACCGGACGGCGCCCGCGGCCTCGGAGGCAGTGCCGTGGACCCGCGGGGTCCCCGCCCGACCGGTCTCGCGGGGTCCACGGTGTCCGATCCCGGAGTCCTGGCCCGGGAGAACGGCCGCGTGCCGGCCCGGCTGCTGCTCGTGACGTGCGAGCCGTCGGCACGGGTCCCCGGCGCCGCATGGGAGATGAGCCTCAGCCGGCCGGTCCGCGCCGCGGTCGACACGGCCGCCCGGCTGATCGAGCGACGCGTCGCGCGGGAGACCGGGCGGCGTCTCGCGAACAGGCCCGCATAGGAAACGCAACGGAAGGAGACGGGCATGCGCAAGGGAAACGGCGTCCGCAAGGGTGTGCGCCGCACGACGATCGGGCTGTGCGCGCTCGCGCTGATCGTCGTGTTCGTCAGGGAGATGCCGGCCATGCGGCGGTACCTGAAGGCCGGGACGACGTGATCGGACCGGCGGTCACGGTGACGGAGGTGTTCCGGCGCCGCGCCGACCCCGGGACGGCGCTCGCGGGGGAGGCCGCGGCCATCGCCGCCGCCTGCCGCGCGATGGCGGCGCGGTTCCGCCGCGGGGGCAGGCTCCTCACGTTCGGGACCGGCGGCGCGGCCACCGACGCCCAGCACGTGGCGGTCGAGTTCGTCCACCCGGTGATCGTGGGGAAGCGCGCGCTGCCCGCGGTCTCGCTCACCGGCGACGTCGCCACCCTCACCGGTGTCGGCGCCGGGGCCGGGTTCGACGAGATCTTCGCCCACCAGCTCCGCTGGTTCGGGGGCCCGGACGACGTCGCGTTCGGCATCTCCCCGGACGGCCGGTGCTCCAGCGTCCGCCGCGGACTGGAGACCGCACGCGACCTCGGCATGCTCACGGTCGCGCTGGCGGGAGGCGACGGGGCCGCGCTCGCCGGGGCGGCCGACCACCTGGTGACGGTGCCGTCCGACGACCCGCGCGTCGTCAAGGAAGTGCACGTCACGGCGTACCACGTGCTCTGGGAACTGGTCCACGTGTTCCTGGAGCGGCCGGACGCGGTGGGGGAGGACGTGCCGGATGGGGAGGACGCCCCGTGACCGCGTCCGAGGCGGGCGGGCACTGCGCCGGGGACCACTGCGTGACCTGCTCGGACGAGGCCGTCGCGGTGCGCGTCCTGCGGATCGGCGACGACGGCCTCGCCGACGTCGACGTCGGGGACGGACGGGTCGAACGGGTCAGCGTGGCGTTGGTGGACGCGGTGCCCGGCGACGTCGTGCTCGTCCATGCCAGAGAGGCGATCGGAGTCATGAGATGACCGGCATGCAGGAGCTCTACCCGTTCCTGTCCGCGGGCGGCCCCGGGGCGGGCGACCTCGCGGACGCCCTCATGGACGAGGTGCGGCGTTCGACCGCGGAGAAGGCGCACGACATCGTCCGGCTGCGCGAGCTCGTCCTGGAGGAACACGGCGACGACCTCGCGGCCTGCGCCGCGCGGATGGCGGAGGCGTTCCGCTCCGGGGGGCGGCTGTTCACGTTCGGCAACGGCGGCAGCTCGACCGACGCGCAGGACGTCGCCGCGCTGTTCCTCAACCCGGGCGGCTCCGCGCGGCCGCTGCCCGCGCTGGCGCTCACGACCGACGCCGCCGTCGTCACCGCGCTGTCCAACGACATCGGGTTCGAGGTGGTGTTCGCGCGGCAGCTCGCCGCGTTCGCGCGTCCCGGCGACATCGCGCTCGCGCTGTCCACCAGCGGGAACTCCGACAACCTGATCGCGGCGCTGCGGGAGGGCGAGCGGCGCCGGCTGCTCACCATCGGCCTCGCCGGGTACACCGGCGGCCAGATGGCGGAGGAGCCGGGCCTGCAGCACCTGTTCGTCGTGCCGTCGTCGTCCGTGCACCGCATCCAGGAGGCGCAGACGACGATCTACCACGCCCTCTGGGAGCTGACCCAGGCGGAACTGTCGCGGTCGGATCTGTCACGGCCGGACCTGTCGGGGTCGGAGCACGCGGGGGAGGTCCGCTGATGTGCCTCGCGATACCGGGCGAGATCGTGGAGATCATGCCGGACCGTCCGCTGGCGACGGTCGACGTCACGGGCGTCCGCCGCCCGGTCAACATCGGCCTGCTCGACGGGGAGCCGCTCGCCCCGGGCGACTGGGTCCTCATCCATGTGGGCTTCGCCATGTCCAGGATCGACGAGGAGGAGGCGCGGGCCACGCTGCGGATGCTCGAAGGGCTCGGCGCCGCCTACCACGAGGAGATCGACGCGCTGCGGGAATCGAGGATCGGCTGATGCGCTTCGTCGACGAGTACAGGGACGCGGACACGGCGCGGGCCCTCGCGGCCTCCATCGCGTCCCTGTGCGAGCCAGGCCGCCGGTACAAGTTCATGGAGGTGTGCGGGGGCCACACCCACACCATCTACAAGCACGGGATAGAGGACTACCTGCCGGAGAACATCTCGCTGGTGCACGGTCCGGGCTGCCCCGTGTGCGTCATCCCGATGGGACGGGTCGACGACGCGATCCACATCGCGTCCCAGCCGGACGTCATCATGACCTCCTTCGGGGACATGATGCGGGTCCCCGGCGGGAACGGCTCCTTCTTCGACGCCAAGGCGGCCGGGGCCGACATCCGGATGGTGTACTCGCCCCTGGACGCGCTGAGGATCGCGCAACGGAACCCGTCACGGCGCGTCGTCTTCATGGGGATCGGGTTCGAGACCACTGCGCCGTCCACCGCGATGACCGTGCTGCGCGCCGAGGCCGAGGGCGTCCGCAACTTCTCGGTCTTCAACAACCACGTGACGATCCTCCCGGCGATCAAGGCGATCCTCGACTCGCCGGACCTGCGGCTCGACGGCTTCATCGGACCCGGCCACGTCTCAACGGTGATCGGTTGCCGGCCGTACTCGTTCATCACGGACGACTACGGCAAGCCGCTCGTCGTGTCCGGTTTCGAGCCGCTGGACCTGCTCCAGGCGGTGCACATGCTGCTGGAGCAGCTCGCCTCGGGACGCTCGGAGGTCGAGAACCAGTACAGCCGGGTCGTCCCCTGGGACGGCAACCCTAAGGCGCTCCAGGTCATCGCCCAGACCATGGAGCCGCGTCCCTACTTCGAGTGGCGCGGCCTCGGCTTCATCTCGCACTCCGCCCTCCGCTTCAAGGACGCGTACGCGGCCTACGACGCGGAGACCATCTTCGACATACCGGGCGGACGGGTCGCCGACCCGAAGGCGTGCCAGTGCGGCGAGGTACTCAAAGGGGTCCTCAAACCGTGGGAGTGCAAGGTCTTCGGGACGGCCTGCACACCGGAGACGCCCATCGGGACGTGCATGGTCTCGTCCGAAGGAGCGTGCGCCGCCTACTACAACTACGGCCGCTTCACCCGCGAGCGCGTCGCAGAGGCCAGTGTTCCTGATGCCGGTGTTCCTGAGGCCGCCGCAGGCGCGGGGGACGCGCCGCACGCCGGGGAGGTGGCACGGTGACGATCCGTGAGGAGCAGGTCCTCGAACGCATCGAGCGCGTCCGGTCCCGCAAGGCCCGCCTCCGGGAGGAGACCATCACGCTGGCGCACGGTGCCGGCGGCAAGGCCACGCAGACGCTGGTCGAAGCCGTCTTCCGCGAGGCGTTCGACAACCCGTGCCTCAACCGTCTCGACGACTCGGCCCTCTTCGGCGTGAACGGAACCCGTCTCGCCTTCACCACCGACTCCTACGTGGTGTCGCCGTTGTTCTTCCCCGGCGGCGACATCGGCGACCTGGCCGTCAACGGGACCGTCAACGACCTCGCCGTGGCGGGCGCGACACCGCTGCACCTGTCGGCCGGTTTCGTCCTCGAAGAGGGCTTCCCCGTCCGCGACCTGCGCCGCATCACCGAGTCGATGAGGCGGGCCGCCGACGCCGCGGGCGTGGACATCGTCGCCGGCGACACCAAGGTCGTCGAACGGGGCAAGGCCGACGGCTGCTACATCACCACCGCGGGCGTGGGCCTCGCGCACGCCGCACCGTCGGACGTCCGGCCGGGCGACGCGGTCCTCGTCACCGGCCCGATCGGCGAGCACGGCGTCACGATCATGCTGGCGCGCGGCGAGCTCGACATCGAGGCGGACCTGACCTCCGACACCGCCCCGCTGAACTGCCTGCTCGCCGACCTCCGCGACGCCTGCCCGGGCGCCGTCCGCCGGGTGCGCGACGCCACCCGCGGCGGCGTCGCGACCGTCCTCAACGAACTCGCCTCCGACGCGGGCGCCGCCGTCGTGGTCGACGAGTCCGCCGTGCCGGTGCGTCCCGCCGTCCGCGGCGCCTGCGAGCTCCTCGGCATCGACCCCCTGTACGTGGCCTGCGAGGGACGCGCCGTGGTGGTCGTCGCCCCCGAGGCGGAGGAGACCGCCCTGGAGTCCCTGCGCGACCATCCCCTCGGCGTGGACGCGGCCGTCATCGGCCATGTCCGCGAGGAACCCGCCGGCCTCGTCCTGCTGCGGACGTCGTTCGGCGGCACCCGCATCGTGGATCTCCTGGTGGGAGATCCGTTGCCCCGGATCTGCTGACCGCTCGCCGGCGTGGTACGAAATATCCCCGGCTGAAGGGAACCGGTGACCACCGGTCACCGTCACACCTTCGATTCGATCGAGTACGTCCTTGTACGGGGGTTATGGCACGGTCAGTGCCGTGATGATCGCCCGGGGACGCCCAGCAGCCGAAGGGGTCTCTCATGCGTAGTCGCCTGCTCAGTGCCGGCCAGCGGCAGGGGCGCATCAGACTCGCCGCGGCCGCCGTCGCTCTCGCCGCGGTCGGAGTGCTCGGTTCGGGATGCGCGATCCCGATCTTCAGAACCGAAGCGGAAGGTCGTGACATCACGCCTCCGGAGTACACTCCGCCGCCGACGCGGTCGGTGCCGTCCGTGCCGTCGTATGGCCGGTCGGTGACCGGAAGCTGGCGGGGGACCTACTACTGTGCCCAGGGGCCCACGAACCTGACGCTGACGCTCGTCCAGAGGCCGAACAGCATCACGGTCACCGGTATTTTCCGTTTCTCCGGCCCCGACTCGGGCTCCTACAC
>DATCLF010000068.1:0-3802 GCA_036564055.1 Spirillospora sp. | reverse complement strand
ACCCCGAGCTCATCAAAATCACCAACGAGGTCATCGCGCAGGCCAGGGCGGACGGCACCTACAAGAAGATCTACGAGAAGTGGATCGGGCCCATGCCGGCGGCGGCCGGCGGCGGATCGTGACGGCCGGGCAGGCGGGCGCGGTCCAGCCGGCGGGGGCGGCGCAGGGCGCGCTGTCCCCGCGGCGCCGCCGCCGGCTCGTCCTCGGCGGCCAGTACGGGCTGTTCGTCGTCATCGTCCTCCTCGTCGTCGTGCTCGCCGACTGGGAGGCGCTGCGGCTGAACTTCGCCAACTGGGAGGTCGCCCGGAGCCTGTTCCCCGACATCATCACGATCGGGCTGCGGAACACGGCCGTGTACACGGCGGTCGGGTTCGGCCTCGGGCTCGTCGGCGGCCTCGTCGTCGCGCTGATGCGGCTGTCGTCGGTCCCCCCGTACCGGTGGTTCGCCACCGCATACATCGAGGTCTTCCGCGGCCTGCCGCTGCTGCTGATCTTCATCTTCGTGGGCGTCGGCGTGCCGCTGGCCTTCCCCGGCACCGTCATCCCCGGCGGGGCGGCGGGCCAGGCCGGACTCGCGCTCGGCCTCGCGGCCACCGCGTACATGGCCGAGACGATCCGGGCCGGGATCGAGGCCGTCCCCCGGGGCCAGATGGAGGCGGCGCGGTCGCTCGGCATGTCGCACTCCCGCGCGATGCGCTCGATCGTCATCCCGCAGGCGTTCCGGATCATCATCCCGCCGCTGACCAACGAGCTGGTGCTGCTCTGCAAGGACTCCTCGCTCGTGCTGTTCCTCGGGATCACCCTGGAGCAGCGGGAGCTCACCAAGTTCGGCCGGGACCTCGCCGGCGAGCAGGGCAACACGACCCCGATCATCGTGGCCGGGATCTGCTATCTGATCATCACGATCCCGCTGAGCCTGCTGGCCCGGCGGTTGGAGGCGCGGCAGCGCAGGGGGCAGCGATGAAGGACGAGGGCGGAAAGCCGGCCCCGGTGGGCAAGGCGGTGTCGGTCGGCGAAGAAGGCCCTTCGCGTAAAGGAGGCCCGGTCGGCAACGAGGGCCCGGTGAGCGAGGCGGGTCCGGGCGCCGCGGCGGCGGGCGCCGTCGAGATCCGGGGCCTGCGCAAGTCGTTCGGGCCGAACGAGGTGCTGCGCGGCGTCGACCTGCGCGTCGAGCCGGGTGAGGTGGTGTGCGTCATCGGCCCGTCCGGCTCGGGCAAGTCGACGCTGCTGCGCTGCGTCAACCTCCTGGAAGAACCGTCCGCGGGGACGGTCGTGGTCGACGGCGTGGACCTCACCGGCCCCGACATCGACATCGACGCCGTCCGCCGCCGGATCGGCATGGTGTTCCAGTCGTTCAACCTGTTCCCGCACCTCACCGCCCTCGGCAACGTCATGATCGCGCAGCGGAAGGTGCTGCGGCGCGGCAGGTCCGAGGCCGAGCGGATCGCCCGGGAGAACCTCGGGCGGGTGGGGCTCGCCGACAAGGTCGACGCCTATCCGGCGCAGCTGTCCGGCGGGCAGCAGCAGCGGGTGGCGATCGCGCGGGCGCTGGCGATGGGCCCGGACGTGATGCTGTTCGACGAGCCGACGTCCGCGCTGGACCCCGAGCTCGTCGGCGACGTCCTCGCGGTCATGCGGGGCCTCGCGGAGGCGGGGATGACGATGCTCGTGGTCACCCACGAGATGAGCTTCGCCCGCGAGGTGGCCGACCGGGTGGTGTTCATGGACGGCGGGATCGTCGTCGAGGAGGGCCCGCCGTCCAGGGTCATCGAGAATCCCGCGCACGAGCGGACCCGGACGTTCCTGGCGCGTGTGCTCGATCCGGCGGCTGCGCGGGTCGGAGAGGCCGGTGAGTCGGATATGTTCCGTGCTGAGGCCCGGGACGCGTAACGTCGCGGTAACAGCCGCCGGGCATACTGCAACGTAGCCGGACCAGCCGTCGGCCGGCATACGAGATCCCCGGCCTCGCGTCATCGGCAGGGCAGCACCGAGGGAGAAGGCATTGGACCGTCAGCAGGAGTTCGTGCTCCGCACCCTTGAGGAGCGCGACATTCGCTTCATCCGGCTGTGGTTCACCGATGTGCTCGGGTTCCTCAAGTCCGTGGCCGTCGCCCCCGCCGAGCTGGAGGGCGCCTTCGCGGAGGGCATCGGGTTCGACGGGTCGGCGATCGAGGGCTTCGCCCGGGTGTACGAGGCCGACATGATCGCCAAGCCGGATCCGTCCACGTTCCAGATTCTGCCGTGGCGGTCGGAGTCGCCCGGCGTGGCCCGCATGTTCTGCGACATCCTCATGCCGGACGGCACGCCGAGCTTCGCCGACCCCCGCTACGTCCTCAAGCGGGCGCTGGCGCGGGCCGCCGACCTCGGTTTCACCTTCTACACCCACCCCGAGATCGAGTTCTTCCTCCTCGCCGACAAGCCGGAGGACGGGCGCGAACCCGAGCCGGCGGACGCGGGCGGCTACTTCGACCACACCCCGCACAGCGCCGCGCACGACTTCCGCCGCAACGCGATCATGATGCTGGAGGCCATGGGCATCTCGGTGGAGTACAGCCACCACGAGGGCGCCCCCGGCCAGCAGGAGATCGACCTCAGGTACGCCGACGCGCTCACCACCGCCGACAACATCATGACGTTCCGGCTGGTCATGAAGGAGGTCGCGCTGGAGCAGGGCGTGTACGCCTCGTTCATGCCGAAGCCGTTCACCGAGCACCCGGGCTCGGGCATGCACACCCACATGTCCCTGTTCGAGGGCGACCGCAACGCCTTCTACGAGCCGGGCGCGGAGTACAAGCTGTCCAAGGTCGCGCGGGCGTTCATCGCCGGGCTCCTGCGTCACTCCGCGGAGATCACGGCCGTCTGCAACCAGTGGGTCAACTCCTACAAGCGGCTGTGGAGCAACGTCGGCTCGGCCGCCGGCGCCGGGGGAGAGGCCCCGTCCTACATCTGCTGGGGGCACAACAACCGGTCGGCGCTGGTCCGCGTCCCGATGTACAAGCCGCACAAGGGCCACTCGACCCGCATCGAGTTCCGGTCGCTGGACACGGCGGCGAACCCCTACCTGGCGTTCGCGGCCATCCTCGGCGCGGGGCTGAAGGGCATCGAGGAGGGCTACGAGCTCCCGCCCGGTGCCGAGGACGACGTGTGGGCGCTCACCGGCGCCGAGCGGCGCGCCCTCGGCATCGAGCCGCTGCCGCAGGACCTCGACGAGGCGATCCAGGCGATGGAGCGCAGCGAGCTGATGGCCGACATCCTCGGGGAGCACGTCTTCGACTTCTTCCTGCGCAACAAGCGGCAGGAGTGGGAGGAGTACCGGCGGCAGGTGACCGAGTTCGAGCGCAAGCGGCTGATGGCGGTTCTCTGAACCGGTGGGCCGCATTCGGTGAGGCCACATCAGGCTGGGTCGCATCAGGTAAAGCCGGATTAGGTTGGACTTCGTGACCGAGTCCTGGACCAGTGATCGTCGTCCCTCCCTCGCCGGCCGTCTGGCGAGGCTCGGCTTCGTCGACGCGGCCCGCGCCGAGCGGCTCCTGCTGGAGGCCGGGCGCGACGGCACCGCGCCGGGCGACGAACTGCTGGACGCCCTCGGCGGCACCGCCGACCCCGACCTCGCCCTCGACGGCCTGCTGCGGCTGCTGGCGTGCGCCGACGAGCGGGGCGCGGGCCGGGAGCTGCGGGACGCGCTCGCCCGCGAGCCGGGGACGCGGGACCGCCTCACCGCCGTCCTCGGGGTGAGCGCAGCCCTGGCCGACCACCTCGCCCGGCACCCGGAGCATTGGACCGTTCTGCGCGACCGCCCGGC
>DATCLF010000067.1:0-7073 GCA_036564055.1 Spirillospora sp. | reverse complement strand
GCCTCCTCCTCGCTCAGGCCGCGGCTCATCAGGTAGAACAGCTGGTCCTCGGAGACCTTGGAGACGGTGGCCTCGTGCCCCATCTCCACGTCGTCCTCGCGGACGTCGACGTAGGGATAGGTGTCGGACCGGCTGATCTGGTCGACCAGCAGCGCGTCGCACTTGACGGTCGACTTGCTGTGCTCGGCGCCCTCCTGCACCTGCACGAGGCCCCGGTAGGACGTGCGGCCGCCGCCGCGCGCCACCGACTTGGACACGATGCTGCTGGAGGTGTTCGGCGCGGCGTGCACCATCTTGGCGCCGGCGTCCTGGTGCTGGCCCTCGCCGGCGAACGCGATCGACAGGGTCTCGCCCTTGGCGTGCTCGCCGAGCAGGTACACCGCCGGGTACTTCATGGTGACCTTGGAGCCGATGTTGCCGTCGACCCACTCCATGGTCGCGCCCTCGTAGGCGACGGCGCGCTTGGTCACCAGGTTGTAGACGTTGTTGGACCAGTTCTGGATCGTCGTGTAGCGGACGCGGGCGTCCTTCTTCACGATGATCTCCACGACCGCGGAGTGCAGCGAGTCGGACTTGTAGATCGGCGCGGTACAGCCCTCGACGTAGTGGACGTAGGACCCCTCGTCCGCGATGATCAGCGTCCGCTCGAACTGGCCCATGTTCTCGGTGTTGATCCGGAAGTAGGCCTGCAGCGGGATCTCCACGTGCACGCCGGGCGGGACGTAGATGAACGAGCCGCCCGACCACACGGCGGTGTTGAGCGCGGCGAACTTGTTGTCGCCGGCCGGGACGACCGAGCCGAAGTACTCCTGGAAGATCTCCGGGTGCTCGCGCAGACCGGTGTCGGTGTCGAGGAAGATGACGCCCTTCTGCTCGAGGTCCTCACGGATCTTGTGGTAGACGACCTCGGACTCGTACTGCGCGGCGACGCCGGCGATCAGGCGCTGCTTCTCCGCCTCGGGGATGCCGAGCTTGTCGTAGGTGTTCTTGATGTCCTCGGGCAGCTCATCCCAGGACGCGGCCTGCTGCTCGGTGGAGCGCACGAAGTACTTGATCTTGTCGAACTCGATGTCCGACAGGTCGGAGCCCCAGGTGGGCATCGGCTTCTTCTCGAACAGCCGCAGCCCCTTGAGACGCAGGTTGAGCATCCACTCGGGCTCGCCCTTCTTGGCCGAGATGTCGCGGACGACGTCCTCGTCCAGGCCGCGGCGGGCCGAGGCGCCGGCCCTGTCGGGGTCGGCCCAGCCGAACTTGTACCTGCCGAGCCCTTCCAGCTCGGGGTGGGCTGCAGTAGTCATAGGGAGGTCCCTCCGGACTCCTCGTCACTGGTGTGTGTTCGTGCGGGGGACTGCTCCCCCTCGTCCCCGCCGCCGGCGCCGGACTCCACCGCGTCCCCTTCGGGGGCGGCGTCCGCGGCGGGACCGTCCGCCTCGTCCGCCCCGCACAGGGAGCGGGAGCTGACGTGGGTCGTGCAGATCCCGTCGCCGTGGGCGATCGTGGCCAGCCGCTGGACGGGCGTGCCCAGCAGGCGGCTGAACGCCTCGGTCTCGGCCTCGCACAGCTGCGGGAACTCGGCGGCGACGTGCGCGACCGGGCAGTGATGCTGGCACAGCTGTTCACCGCCGCCCGGCTGGGGGGCCTTGGCGGCGGCGGCCGCGTACCCGTCCGCCGACAGCGCCTCGGCGAGCGTGCGGACCCGCTGGTGCGGCGGGGCGTCCCGCACGACGGGCCGGTAGCGTTCCTCCAGGTCGGCGATCTGCCGCCGGGCGAACTCGGCGACCGCGTGCTCGCCCGCCGTCTCGGCGAGGAACCGCAGCGCGCTGGTCGCCAGGTCGTCGTAGGCGTGCACGAACGCGCTGCGCCCCGCGTCGGTGATGGCGAACCACTTGGCGGGACGCCCCCGCTTGCGCCGGGCCTGCGGGGTCCGCGCCTTGCGGACCTCGATCATGCCTTCGGCGAGCAGGGCGTCGAGATGCCGGCGGACCGCGGCCGGCGTGAGCCCGACGCGCTCCCCCAGCGCGGACGCCGTGACGGGCCCGTGCTCGAGGATGAGCCGTGCCACCCGGGCGCGGGTGTCGCGTTCGCTGCCGCCCCCGACTCCCACCGGCGACGAGAAGCCGCCGGGGTGACCGGGACCGACGTGACCGGGGCCGGACGGCGCACCGGAACGCCGCGCGGCGGCGCCGCGGGCACGCGTCCGGTCCTCGCTCACGTTTTTCACAACATCAGTGTGCCGTAATTCCTTCCCTCGAAACACCGGATCGGCGATGTCGTAGCTCACGCAGGTAAGCCTTACCTAAGCCGCGGTTTCACCGTCCGGTCGGCGCCGGTGGACCCGCGCCGCGCGGCAGCATGAGGACCGGGCGGCACGCGGCTCTGACGATCTTGCCGGAGTTCTCGCCGAGGAAGACCCTGCGCAACGGCCCTCCGTGCCCCGACTGGCACGCCAGCAGCTCACCCGGGAGCATCGCGACGGCGCCGAGGGCCTTCTCGACCGATGTCCCGGCCGACGTCAGCCGCTCCACCCGCGTCTCGCCGTCCAGGAGCGCGGCGGCGCGGCGCAGGTCCTCGTCGGCCTCGGCCACCTGGCGTTCCAGCGCCCGGCTCGCGGCGCGGAACCGCGTCGTGAGCCCCGGCGGGCTCAGCACCAGCGTGACCAGGCGCACCGGCACGCCGAGAGCGGCGGCGAACCCGGCCGCCGCGCGCAGCGGTCCTTCGGCGCCGCGGCGATGCAGGTACGCGATGGTCATCCGCTCGAACCCGCCGGGAGCGTCCGCGGCGAAGCCCCTCGGCGCCAGCGCCACCGGGACGGGCGAGCCGTGCAGAAGCTGGTCGGCGGTGCTGCCGACGGCGATGCGCCCGCGCCGCCCGCGTGGCGCCGAGCCGATCACGATGAGATCGGAGCGGTCCTCGGCGGCCACCTCGGCGAGCCCGCGTCCGCTGCCCCGGTGGGGATGGTCGCGCCCGGTGACGGCCGTCCGCGGGACCGACAGCTCGCCGAGCCGCTCGGCGGCCCGCGCGAGCGCGTCCTTCGCCTGGCTCCTGAGGAAGGCGACCCACTCGGCGTCCACCCGCCCGGGGCCTCGGGCCGGCCACGGCGGCGGATAGATGTGCGCGACGGTCAGCGGGGCGCCCGTGGCCCTGGCGAACAGGGAGGCCAGGACGAGGGCGTCGTCGCCGCGGTCACCGGGCGTGTAGCCGACCAGGATCCGCATCGGCCCGTCCTCACGGGGGACGTCCGGCGCGCGAACGGGATTCGTTGCGCTCATGGGGCGCCCCCTTCCCGGGAACCGCGCGCCAGATGCGAATGGCGGCGCCCGTACAGGAAGTACGCGGCCAGCCCGACCAGGATCCAGAGCAGGAACACCGTCCACGTGACGCCGCCGAGACCGACCATCAGGTAGACGCAGAACCCGACGCCGAGCAGCGGCGTCAGCGGAAAGAGCGGGACCCGGAAGCCGCGCGGCAGGTCGGGCCGGGTGCGGCGCAGGACGATCACCCCGGCGCCGACGAGCGCGAACGCGAACAGCGTCCCGATGCTCGTGGCCTCCACCAGCCGGCCGAGCGGGACCGCGGCCGCCAGCACCGCGATGAACAGCGCCACGATGAGGGTGTTGGCGACCGGGACCCGGCGCCGCGGGCTCACCCTCTGGAAGATCCGCGGGACGAGGCCGTCCCGCGCCATCGCGAACAGGATGCGGGTCTGCCCGTACATGACGGTGAGGACGACGCTGGCGATGGCGACCACCGCGCCGAACGACAGCACCATGGACGGCCAGGCCTGCCCGGACGCGACGTCGAGCACCTCCGCCAGCGACGCCTCCGATCCGCTCTCCTCGAACCGCTCCCAGTGCATGGCGCCCACGGCGGCCAGGCCGACGAGAACGTAGACGGCGGTCACGATGAGCAGCGAGATCATGATCGCGATGGGCAGGTCCCGGCGGGGGTTCCGCGCCTCCTCCCCGGCGGTGGAGGCGGCGTCGAAGCCGATGTAGGAGAAGAAGACCCGCGAGCCGGCCGCGCTGAGGCCCGCCCACCCCATCGGCGCGAACCCGTCGAGGTTGCGCGACCGGAACGCCGTGAACGCGACCGCGCAGAAGAACAGCAGCACCGCGATCTTGACGAACACCATGACCACGTTCGCGGTGGCGCTCTCGGACGCGCCGCGCAGCAGCAGGACGGTGGCGAGGACGACCACGACCACGGCCGGGACGTTGACGATCCCGCCCTCGCCGGGCGGCCCGGCGACCGCCTCCGGGATCGTGAGCCCGAACGCGGCGTCGGAGAAGGCGCTGAGGTAGGAGCCCCAGCCGACCGCGACCGCCGACACCGACACGGCGTACTCCAGCAGCAGGCACCATCCGCAGACCCAGGCGACCAGCTCCCCGAGGGTGGCGTAGGTGTAGGAGTACGACGAGCCGGACACCGGGATCGTCCCGGCCAGCTCGGCGTACGACAGGGCCGAGAACAGCGCGGTGACGGCGGCCAGGACGAACGACAGCACCACCGCCGGACCGGCCAGCGGCACCGCCTCGCCCAGCACGACGAAGATCCCTGTGCCGAGGGTCGCGCCGACGCTGATGAAGGTGAGCTGGAGCAGGCTCAGCGAGCGTTCCAGCTCTCCGCCCTCGCCGCGCCCGACCTCGGCGACCAGGCGGTCGGCCGGTTTGGTCCGCACGAGACTGCACGCGAACGAGCCGAGCGCGCCCCCGCCGGCCGGCGTGCCCGTGCCGGTGGGCGCGCTCCCGCCGGTCACGGCGCGACCGCCGGCGGACACGACCGCGCCGGACCGGTCTTCTCCCGCCTCTTCGCCCGCCTGACCTGCGCGTTCTCCCCGAGCGCGACGACCACGCGCATGTGCCCTCCCCCTCGGTCGCGTTCCCGCGGGCCCTCCGGCCGAGCCTCGATTCCCCGGCCCGATCAACCGAAACCGCCTCGTCCCGTGGCGATCCCGGGGCCGCCCGGCGACGCCGCAGGGTGACCCCGCGGCACCGGGGTGCGAATCCGTCTCCCCCCGCCGGCGTCTTTACCCGATCTTCACGCGGGCCCGGCGGGACCCGGCACGGAACGCCGGGACGCCGGCTCTAAACTCGTCGGCATGGCACCCCCCGAAGGCGGCGCGGTCGAGCTGGACAGGCTCGTCAAGCGCTATGGAGCGACGACGGCCGTGGACGGCCTGTCGCTCAGCGCCGCCCGGGGAGCGGTCACCGCGTTGCTCGGTCCCAACGGCGCCGGCAAGACCACCACGATCGAGATCTGCGAGGGGTTCCGGCGCGCCGACTCCGGCACGGTCCGCGTCCTCGGCCTCGACCCGGTCGCCGACGCACGGGCGCTCAAGCCCAGGGTGGGGGTGATGCCGCAGAGCGGGGGCGTGCCCGCCACCGCCCGCGCGGGCGAGTTCCTGAAGCTCGTCGCCTCCTTCCACGCGACGCCGCTCGACCCGCGCGCCCTGCTGGAGCGGCTGGGCCTGGCCTCGCACGCGCGCACCCCCTTCCGGCGCCTGTCGGGCGGCCAGCAGCAGCGGCTCTCCCTGGCCGTCGCCATCGTCGGACGGCCCGAGCTGGTCTTCCTCGACGAGCCCACCACCGGCCTCGACCCGCAGGCCAGGCACTCGACCTGGGAGCTCATCCGGGAGCTGCGGGACGCCGGTGTCTCGGTGGTCCTCACCACCCACAACATGGAGGAGGCCGAGCGGCTGTCCGACCGCGTCGTCATCGTCGACCGGGGCAAGGTCGTCGCCGAGGGCGCGCCCGAGGAGCTGACGGGCGCCGAGCGGCAGCTGCGCTTCCGCGCCCGTCCCGGCCTCGGGCTCGACGAGCTGCTGGCGGCGCTGCCGGCCGGATCCGCCGCCAAGGGGTCCCCCGCCGGGCACTACCTGATCGAGGCGGACGTGCGGCCGGAGCTGCTGGCCACCGTCACCGCCTGGTGCGCCTCCCACGGCGTCATGACCGAGGACCTGCGGATCGAGCGCCGCACCCTGGAGGACGTCTTCCTTGAGCTGACCGGACGGGAGCTGCGCCCGTGACCGGACCCCGCGAAACCACGACCCCCGACACTGCGGCTTCTGCGACCGAGACCCTCGGGACCGTCGCTCTCGATCTCACGCCCGCCCCGGGCGCCGTCCCGCTGCGGCGGATGATCTCCGCGCAGACGCTCTACGAGCTGCGCACGACCCTCCGCAACGGCGAGCAGCTGCTGCTGACGCTCGTCATCCCGGTCGTGCTGCTCGTCCTGTTCGCCACCACGTCGCTGCTGGACCTCGGCGACGGCCGCCGCGTCGACTTCCTCGCCCCCGGCGTCCTCGCGCTCGCGGTGATGTCCACCGCGTTCACCGGGCAGGCGATCGGCACCGGCTTCGAGCGGCGCTACGGCGTCCTCAAGCGGCTCGGCGCCACGCCGCTGCCGCGCTCCGGGCTCGTCGCCGCCAAGACCCTCACCGTGCTCATGGTGGAGGCGCTGCAGGCCGCCGCGATCTGCGCGGTGGCGCTGGCGCTCGGCTGGCGGCCCGGCGGCGACCCGTTCTCCGTGATCGTCCTGCTGCTGCTCGGAACGGCCGCCTTCAGCGGGTTCGGCCTGCTCATGGCGGGAACCCTGCGGGCGGAGGCCACGCTCGCGGCGGCGAACCTCGTCTACGTCCTGCTCCTGGCCGCCGGCGGGGTCGTGTTCCCCCTCGACGAGTTCCCCGCGCCGGTCCGGGACGTGCTGGAGATGCTGCCCATCGCCGCGCTCGCCGAAGGGCTGCGCGACGTCCTGCGCGACGGCGCCGCCCTCCCCGGGGGACCCGTGATCATTCTCGTGGTCTGGGCCGTCGCGGGGCTCGCCCTGGCGGCCCGCTTCTTCAGATGGGAGTAGCCGATGGCGCTCACTGAGGCGCCCGGCTCCCTCGGCGGGGCGTCCCGCCCCGGCGGGCGGGCCAGGGCGGCCGCCGCGCGCGTGCTGTCGCTCGGGTCGGTGCCCCCGCCCGCCCTGATCATCCTCGGCATCATCTCCGTGCAGGTCGGCGCCGGGCTGGCCAAGGACCTGTTCGACCGGCTGCCACCGAGCGCCGTGGTGTCGGTGCGCCTGCTCACGTC
>DATCLF010000066.1:0-2751 GCA_036564055.1 Spirillospora sp. | reverse complement strand
CGGTGAAGCCGGGGTAGCCGCCTTCCTCGATGTAGGCGCCGCGGCCCGCGCCGGGCACGCCGTCCAGGTCGTCCGGCAGCCGGATCGCGGTGGTGATCACCGGGCCGCGGCTGGCGTTCAGCGCACGGACCCGGTTGCGGTCCCTGGCGCGCAGCAGGAACGTCAGCAGGTCGCCGTTGCCGCTGAAGCGGGTGCCGAGCGCCTCGCTGAGACCGGGGAACGCCTTCCGCGACTTCAGCAGCAGGTACACCGTGCCGTACGTGCCGGCCCCGAGGACCAGCCGGTCACACGTGATCGTCCGGGTGGTCTGACGGTCCTTCCTGGAGGGCTTCTCCCCCTGCTCCGGGACCGTGTGGCGGACGTAGTCGACCTCGTACCCGCCGCCCGGCCGGGGCCGCAGCGCCTTCACCTCGTGGGACGTGCGGATGTCGGCGCCGTGGTGCGCCGCGGCGGACAGGTAGGTGTGGTCGAGGCTGTTCTTGGCCCCGTCGTTGCAGCCGATGTCGCACTCGCCGCACAGGCGGCACGTCCGCCGGGGGACGCCGTGGATGTTGCCGTACGGGGGGTCCGCGATCGGCAGGCTCAGGGCCGGCGTGCCGCCCGGCTCGGAGGCGAAGCTCACCGCCAGCGGTGGCAGCATGGACTGCAGGCCGAGCTCCGCCGCCGCGTCCTGCATCGCGTGCGCCTTCGGCGTGTCGTCGTAGGGGACCCGGTCGAGCGGGTACGGCGTCGCGCCGAGCATCTTCTCGACGGCGTCGTAGTGCGGATCGAGGTCGGCGCGCGAGACCGGCCACGGCTCGTACCCGCCGTCGGGCTTGTCGTGGACGAACCAGTTCTCGTCCTTGCGCAGCAGCACGTTCGCGTAGATGAGCGAACCGCCGCCGAGCCCCGCGGCGACGACCGAGTCGCAGCCCTTGAAGCTCCACACGTCGAACATCCCGTGCAGGCCGGCGTCCGGGTCCCAGAACGCGCGTCCCATCTCGGCGGGCGAGCGGGGGAAGCTGCCCGGCGGGAACGGCTGCCCGCGTTCCAGCAGCACGACCCGCCGCCCGGCCTCCGCCAGGCGGTACGCGGCCACCGATCCCCCGAATCCGGACCCGACGACGACCGTGTCGACGTGCTCGGTCGTGTGCCCGGCGTCAGTGTTCCCGGTGTCGGCGTGCCCCATGGTTCAGCCCGCCTTCCGCTTCAGGAAGTCGACGACCCGGGGGAACACCTCGGCGTCGGAGTTGGCGCCCATGAACGGGTCCTGGTGGCCGTAGCCGGGCAGGACCTCGAGTTCGTGCAGGCCCGGGTTGACGCGTTCGAGCGTGCGGTGGCAGACGATGTTGGAGTCGGTGAACACGTGATTGCGGTCTCCGGTGAGGAACAGGATCGGCGTGGTCACCTTCGAGGCGCACGCCAGGTAGTCGTCGGGAAGGTCCGCGTGGGCGGGGTCGCGCCGGTCGAACTTCACGGCCCGGCCGGCCTCCACCATCGCGCGGACGTGCCGGTAGTAGTGGACGTTGCACGCCCCGAACAGGTCGGCGAGACGCGCGTGCGTGACCGGCGAGATCTTCTCGTGCGAGAAGATCGGCTTGCCGCCGCCCCACATGAAGCTGAGCATGTGGCAGGCGGGCTCGTCGCACTCGCGGTGGAACGGCGCGATCGCCTTGGAGATCATCCAGCCGCGGGTCAGGACGGGGGCCTGCCCGTAGCGCGGGTCGAGCTGGCAGGGCCCGAGGAGGTACTCCATGAGCGGCGGCCCGAATCCGAGCTTGATCCTCGACCAGGTGGGCGTCCGCGGGACGAGCGCGACGCTGTTGGCGACGAAACTGGTGACGCCGGTGACCGTGCCGGCGGCCAGGGCCATCGAGAACGACAGCGAGCCGAGACAGTGCGCGATCACGTGCAGCCGCCGGTCGCCGATGTGGCGGCGCAGCTCGGCCAGGGCCGCCGGGTGGTCGTAGAGCGCGACGTCGTCCAGGTCGTGGCGGTGGGTCTCGGCGTTGTACGGGAACCGCCCGCTCATCCGGAAGTCGAGCGTCCACACGTCGCCGAACCCGGTGTCGTGCAGGAAGCTCACCAGGTTGGTGTGCTCCGGCATGATGTACATGTCGCTCGACGTCGTCAGGCCGTGCAGCAGCAGGACGACGTCGTCGCAGTCGGAGCGGCGGTAGCGCGTCAGGTTCAGGCCCAGCCCGTCGGCGGTCGTGAAGGGATGGTCGGAGATCTCGGCGCCGGTGACGCCTGCGCGGGTGAAGCGCGCGATGCGTTTCTCGTCCATGTCCCTCCCCTCCGGGCTGTGACGCCCCAACCCTGTCAAACACGCGCATCGGCGCGACATCGTGGAGAACCCGTACTTGTGCGCGTGATCGGGCCCCGCGTACGTACGAGACGCGTGTGAACTAGGACTCGCCGCCGGCGGACTCGGTTTCCAGGAGCCGGTTCATCGCGGTCGCGACGCCGACCCGCGACGAGACGCCGATCTTGGCGAAGACCCGGGACAGGTGGGTCTCGACCGTCCGCACGCTGAGGAAGAGGCGCTCGGCGATCTGCTGGTTGCCGTGGCCCTCGGCGACGAGCATGGCGATCTCGTGCTCGCGCGGCGACAGCCCGTACGGCAGCTTCTTCCGGCCGCCGCGTGCGCCCGGAGCGGCGGAGCCGCCGGGGACCGGCACCCGGACGCCGAGGCGGCGCTGTTCCCGCGCGACCTGCGCGAGCAGGCCCCGCATCCCGCACGCCTTGAAGATCTCGGACGCGGCGCGGAGC
>DATCLF010000065.1:0-12609 GCA_036564055.1 Spirillospora sp. | reverse complement strand
CGCCGGTTCACGTGTCCAGGGCCTGGTCGCTCACTCGTCCACACCTCCGCTGATGAGACGCGCGCCCTCGGTGAAATGGGGACGCAGCCGGTTGTCGACCATGCTCAGCGCGCTGGCGATCGCCATGTGCATGTCGAGGTACTTGTAGGTGCCGAGGCGACCGCCGAACAGGACGCCGTTCTCGGCGGCGGCGAGCTTGCGGTAGGCGCGCAGCCGCTCGCGGTCCGCCGGGGTGTTGATCGGGTAGTACGGCTCGTCCCCGCGCTCGGCGAACCGCGAGTACTCCCGCATGATGACGGTCCGGTCGGACGGGTACCGGTCGCGGCGCTCGGGATGGAAGTGCCGGAACTCGTGGATGCGGGTGTAGGGGACGTCCTCGTCCGCGTAGTTCATCACCGGGGTGCCCTGGAAGTCGCCGGTGTCCTTGACCTCGATCTCGAAGTCCAGGGTCCGCCAGCCGAGGTCGCCCTCCGCGTAGTCGAAGTACCGGTCCAGCGGACCGGTGTAGACGACGGGGACGTTGCCGACGACGTCGTCGCGCAGGTCGAAGAAGTCGGTGTTCAGCCGCACCTCGATGTTCGGGTGGTCCGCCATGCGCTCCAGCCAGGCGGTGTACCCGTCGACGGGGAGGCCCTCGTAGGTGTCGTTGAAGTAGCGGTTGTCGAAGGTGTACCGCACCGGCAGCCGGGTGATGATCGCGGCCGGCAGGTCACGGGGGTCGGTCTGCCACTGCTTGGCCGTGTAGCCGCGGATGAACGCCTCGTACAGCGGGCGGCCGATCAGCGAGATCGCCTTCTCCTCCAGGTTCGCGGGGTCGGTGACCTCCGCGGCCTGTTCGGCGATCAGCGCGCGGGCCTCGTCCGGGCTCATCGCGCGGCCGAAGTACGCGCAGATCGTGCCGAGGTTGATCGGCATCGGGTACACCTGGCCGCGGTGCCGGGAGTACACGTGGTGCCGGTAGTCGGTGAAGGCGGTGAACCGGTTGACGTACTCCCACACCCGCCTGTTGGACGTGTGGAACAGGTGCGCGCCGTACCGGTGGATCTCGATGCCGGTCTCGGGCTCGTCCTCGCTGTAGGCGTTCCCCCCGATGTGGTCACGCCGGTCGACGACGAGGACGCGCAGGCCCAGCTCCGCGGCGCAGCGTTCGGCGACCGTCAGTCCGAACAGGCCGCTGCCGGCCACCACCAGATCAACGTTCATCGGGCAGCGCTCATCTCCGTGCGGGGGGAGTCTGCGAAGGATCGGCTGCACGCACGGCGGGCGGGCCGACTAGTACGGATTGGGCTAAGATACCCGCGATTTCATCGCAACCGAGGCAGGAACTCAGGATCGCTGTGGTCCCTCCAGTTGCCGAGAGCGCGGGGCGGCGCGACCGGCCGGTGGTCTTCCTCCATATCGGGGCGGCCAAGAGCGGAACCACATACCTGCAGAACATCCTCTGGCACAACCGCGACCGTCTGCGCGACCACGGCGTCCTCTACCCGGGCGAGGACAAGGCCGCCCACGTCAGGGCCGCGTTCGATCTGCGCCGGACGTTCTTCGCCGGCACGTCCGATCCCCTGGTCCCCGGGGCCTGGCGGCGTCTCGTCGACGAGGTCCGCGACTGGGGCGGCGACGCGATCATTTCCCAGGAGCTGTTCGCCCCGGCGCGGCAGAGGTTCGTCCGGCAGGCGATGGACGACCTCGGCTTCGCCGACGTGCACGTGGTGTTCACCACGCGGGACCTGGCCCGCCAGATCCCCGCACACTGGCAGGAGGACGTCAAGAACCGGTTCGAGACCTCGTTCTCCGAGTTCATGACGCACATCAAGCGTCCCGACTGGAGGGAGTACGAGGTCGCACGCCTGTTCTGGACGCTGCAGGACCCGGTCGACGTCCTCGGACGCTGGGGCGGGAACCTGCCGCCCGACCGGGTGCACGTCGTGACGCTGCCGCGGCCGGGCGCGCCCCGCGACCTGCTGTGGCGGCGGTTCTGCGAAGCCGTCCGCCTGTCACCGGACGACTACGACCCGGCCGCCCCGTTCGACAACCCCTCGCTCGGGCTCGCGGAGACCCAGTTCCTGTTGCGGCTCAACAAGGCGCTCGACAGGGACCGGCTTGACTGGCATTTCTACAACGACGAGGTCAAGCACTTCCTGGCGCAGGACGTCCTGGCGGCCCGGCCCCGCACGGCGAAGACCGTGCTGCCGGCCGAGCATCTGCCGTGGGCGATCGAGCGTGCGACGCGGACCGTCGGGTGGCTGCGGGACGCCGGCTACCACGTCGTCGGCGACCTCGACGAGCTGATCCCGGCGGCGGAACCGCAGGCGGGACCGGAGACGGCGTCCGACCCGGACGAGCCGCGCTGGGCGGACGTCGCCGACGTGGGAATGGAGGCGATCACGGCGCTGCTGCGGCGTCTCCGCGACGAGGAGGAGCACGCCGCGCGAACCGCGGGGGCGCAGGAGCCCGTCGGCGACCAGATGGAGGAGATGAGCGCGCAGGCAGCGGAGCTGCAGAAGCTGACCGGCGTGCTCCTCGCCGAGACCGCCCCGCTCGCCCGGCGCGCCGCCCGTAAGGTCGGCGGCCGCTACCCGGCGGTCCGGCGCCTCCACGGCGCCTACCGGCGGCTGCACCGGCCGGACGGCCGCTCCGACCGCGACGAGAACAGGAGGTGATCCGTCCCATGGGAGACGAGTCGAAGACGGTTTACCTGCATGTCGGAGCGCCCACCGCCGGGACCGCGTTCCTGCACCGGGCGCTGTGGGCCAACCGGCGGCGCCTCGGCGACGCCGGTGTCTGCTACCCGCTGACCGGGCCGGCGCAGCACTTCGCCGCCGTGATGGACCTGCGGGAGATGAGCTGGGGCGGCCATCGCGACCCCGCCTGGGAGGGCGCCTGGGACCGGGTGGCGCAGCGCGTCCGCGACTGGGACGGGCCCGCCGCGGTCTTCTCCCACGGCCTGCTCGGCGGCGCGGACGAGTTCCAGGCGGAGCGGGCCGTGAAGTCCCTGGAGCCCGCCGAGGTGCACGTCGTGTTCGCGACCCGGGACCTTGGCTGGCAGCTCATCTGCGACTGGCAGGAGCAGATCCGCCACAACCACACCGTCACGTTCGAGCGGTTCGTCGACGACCTGATCGCCCTCGGCATCGACGCCCCGAAGCCCTACGGGGAGATGTTCTGGGGCCTGCACGACCCGGTGCGGGTGCTGCGGACCTGGGAGGCGGTCGTGCCGAGCGACCGCATTCACGTGGTGACGCTGCCGCCGCCCGGCGCCGACCCCACGACGCTGTGGACCCGTTTCTGCACGGCGACCGGCATCGACCCGGCGGTCTGCGACGTCGGCGGTTTCGAGGACGAGGAGCCGATGTCGGCGATCGAGGCCGAGGTGCTGCGCCGGCTGAACGGCAGGCTCGGCCCCGCCCTCGGCGGCGACTACGAGCGCGTGGTCCGCGACTACCTCGTCGGGGCCGCGCTGACGGCGGGCACCGACGCCCCCGGCCGCGTGCCGATGGGCCTGCCGCCGCGGCACCTGGGCTATGTGGCCGAGCGGACCCGGCTGATCGCCGAGACGCTGCGGGAGGCGGGCTACCACGTCGTCGGCGACCTCGACGAGCTGACGACGTCCGGGCCGCCCGCCGGGACCATGCTGCCCGGGGACGTGCCGGACGAGCAGATCGCGGAGGCGTCCCTCGGCGTCGCGGTCTACCTGCTGGAGCGGCTGAACTCCGTCCGCGAACGGATCGGGCTCGCGCACCTGCGGGGGCAGCTCAGCGACGTCCGCCAGAGCCTCGACCGGCTGCTGGAGGCGGCCGGGACGTCGTCGGGGCTGCAGCGGGCCGCGCGCCGCGCCGGGAAGCGCACCTCGTGACGCCCGGGCCGGGAGCCCGCGCCGACGCGCCGGTCACGGCGGTGGTCGTCACCTACGAGCGCCGGGAGCTCCTGGCCGAGGCGCTGGCCGCGCTCGGCGCGCAGACGCGGGCCCCCGACCGGATCGTCGTGGTCGACAACGCCTCGGCCGACGGCACCGCGGCGATGGTGACCGAACGCTTCCCGGACGCGGACCTGCTGCGGCTGCCCCGCAACCTGGGCGGAGCCGGAGGATTCAGCGCCGGGATCGCCCGCGCCCTGGACGGCGACGCCGCCCTTCTCTGGTTGCTGGACGACGACACGGTGCCCGAACCCGGCGCCCTGGAGGCGCTTCTCACCGCCAGGCGGCGGGCGGCCGACGACGACGGCGTCCCCCCCACGCTGGTGGCGAGCCGCGTCGTGTGGACCGATGGGCGCGACCATCCGATGAACACCCCGCGTCCCAAGCCCCGCGCGACGGCGGACGAGCGGCGCATCGCCGACGCGGCCGGCTGCGTGCCGATCCGCTCGGCGTCCTTCGTCTCGGTGCTGGTGGACGCGGCGGCCGTCCGGGAACGCGGCCTGCCGGTCGCCGCGTACTTCCTCTGGAACGACGACTTCGAGTTCACGACACGGCTGCTGCGCGGCCGGCGCGGCGTGCTGTGCCCGGAGAGCGTCGTGGTCCACAAGACCCGGGAGTTCGGCGGGACGGACGTCGACCCCGGCGACCGCTTCTTCTACGAGGTCCGCAACAAGATCTGGCTGTTCACCCGGAGCCGGGGGCTCACTCCGGTGGAGCGGGTCCTGTACGGGGGTTCGACGCTTCGGCGGTGGGTTCGCACGTTCGTCTCGTCCCAGGACCGGGCGGTGCTGCGTCGCGCCCTGCTGCACGGCGTCCGCGCCGGGTTCTTCACGCGACCGGAACCGACCGCGGATCTGCTGCGCGAGGCGGGCGTGCCCGTGGCACGTGACGCGACCGGAGAAAGGGGGCGATGACGGGCGTCGTGGACAAGGACGCTGAACCGCCTGGGGACGCGCCGCCGCGTCCGCAACGCCGGCTCGGCGGGCGCTCGATGCCGCTCGTTCCGGCGGTCGTCGCGCTCGCCGTCGCCCTGGCGGGCATCCGCGGCCCGTCGTTCTGGCTGGACGAGGCCGCGACCGTCAGCATGACCGGCCGTCCGGTACGGGAGATGCTGCGCGTCTTCGACCACCTCGACCTCGTCCACGCCCTCTACTACCTGATCCTGCGGCCGTGGGTCGTGCTGTTCGGCATCGGTGAGCTGTCCCTGCGGCTGCCGAGCGCCCTCGCGACCGCGGCGGCGGCAGCGGGCGTCGCGGTCATCGGACGGCGGTGCCTGAGCCCCGCGGCCGGTCTCCTCGCGGGTCTGGCGTACGGCTGCGCGGTGCCGGTCGTCCGGTACGCGCAGGAGGCCCGCTCGTACGCGATGGTGGCGGCCGTCGCCGTGCTCGCCACCTACCTGCTCGTCAGGGGCATGCACGAGGACGCGCGGCACCCGCGACGCTGGTTCGCCGGATACGCCCCGGCGGTCGTCGTGCTGGGCCTGCTCAACCTCAACGCGGTGTTCCTGGTGCCCGCGCACGCCGTGACGCTGCTGGCGGCACGGTCCAAGGCGCCCGGAACATGGATCCGCTGGGCGCTCGCGACCGGTGTCGCGGCGGCGGCGCTGACCCCGTTCGCGCTGGAGGCCCGCACCCAGACGTTCCAGGTGGAGTGGCTTCCCGAACCGTCCGGGAAGATGGTGTGGACGCTCGTGCGGTTCATGGCGGGCGGCCCCTGGCTCGTGGCGCCCGTCGCCGCGCTGGCGGTGCTCGGCGCGTTCACGCGGGGCGATGGCTCTCCGGGCGGTTCCGGTGGCTCGCCGGAGGACGGGGCGGCCAGGGCGCGTGGAGGCCGGCTCCTCACCGTCGTGGCGCTGCCGTGGCTCGTGGTGCCGCCGACGCTGATGCTCGTGGTGTCCCTGCTCACCGAGCCGCTCTTCATGTACCGGTACGTGGTGTTCTGTCTGCCCGCGCTCGCCCTGTTGACCGGGGCGGGGCTGGCGCGGCTCACCAGGCAGGCGCGTCCCGCTCTGTTCCGGCGTGCCGCCGTCCGAGGCGCCGTGCTGGCCGCGGCCGCGGCGGTGCTCGCCGCCGCGGCCCTGCCGCAGCACGTCGCCATGAGGCGGCAGGACAGCAGGCCCGACGACCTGCGGACGCCGGCGGAGATCCTGCGGAGCCGGGCACGGGACGGCGACGTCATCGTCCACCTGGCGGGGATCGTGCGATGGGGCGCATCCGCGTACCCGGACGCCTACCGAGGGCTGCACGACGCGGTGATGGCGCGCTCGCCCGTCGACGCGGCCAACCTGAAGGGCCGCGACAGGCTGCCGCGTGAGCTGCGTCCGACGGTCCGGAACGCCTCGCGCGTGTGGGTGATGAGCAGCAGGTCGCTCGGCTGGCCGCTCGCGCCCCCGGTGCGGCGGCGCCTGGAGATCGTCCAGTCGATGGGCCCCTGGCGGATCGCGGGCGTGTGGAAGTACAAGGGCGGGAAGCTGACCCTGTACATCCGGACGGCGCCCTACCGGAGCGCGAAGCCCTACCGCATTTCGACATAGTCGAGGTGGATCTGCCCGTCGCCTTTCCCCTGCAGGACGAGCGTGTTCCACCCGGCCGCGAGCGCGACGTTGGCCGTCGCGGACCCCCAGGCGGTTCCGGTGACGGCGGGCAGCCGCAGCGTCCCGGCGGGGCGCCCGTTCACCCACATGCGCAGCTCGGCGTCCCCGCCGGAGACGTTGGAGTAGCGGACGTCCAGCGGATGCCAGCCGGCCGCGGGCGCGAACAGGCGCAGCTCCACCCGGCAGCCGCCGTGGGGGAACGGGCCGGCGGCGGCCCCGCCCGAGGCGTCCGCCCGCGCGGACGCGGGCGCGCAGTGGGTCATCCGCGCCCGTTCCGCCTCGTGCCGCACCGGGATGCCCTGGACGACGGGCCGCGCCCCGTCCCATCCGAGCCGTGCGATGTACATCCCCCGGGTCACGTTCGCGTCGGCGTGGTAGTCGAGGATCCCGTGGAAGACCAGGTAGTCGCCGGTGTCGTCGGTGAGGACGTCCGCGCTGCCGGGCCCCTCGACCCGGCCCCGGTACGCCTCCGTGGACTGCAGGGGCGCTGCGGCCTTCTCGTACGGGCCCTCGATCGACGACGCCACCGCGTAGCGCGTCTGGTACTGCGGGGTGAAGAACCAGCCGGCCGAGTAGAACAGCACGTATTTGCCGTGCCGCCGCACCAGCTCCGGCGCCTCCACCAGGACGGGCTCCTCGGGGCCGCGCGCCAGGATCTGCGTCGGCTCGTCCGCCACGCTCAGCCCGTCCCGGTTCAGGCTGACCAGGTAGATCGCCGCCGTCTCCCGGTCGTCGGTCTTGAACAGCAGGTAGCGGGTGCCGTCCGGTTCGATGTAGGACGCCGGGTCGATGGCGCCGCCGAGGTGCCGGGGGCAGACCAGCGGCCCCTCCTCGACGGGGACGAACGGGCCCGCCGGCGAGGTCGCCGTGGCGACGCCGATGCACTGGTGGTCGGTCCCCCGGACGCGGGCGGTGAAGTACAGCAGGTAGGTCTGTGAGCCGTCGCGGGGCGGGACGACCTCGGGCGCCCACGTCCGTCCCTCCACCGCCCACGCGGGCAGGTGGGCGAGGCCGTCGCCCGCCGGCCGCCACGGGCCGGTGGGGGCGGGGGCGATGGCGACGGGAACGGTCGCGTCCGCGTTGTTCGTGCCGTACGCGTAGTACGTGCCCGCCACCTCGATCACGCTGGGGTCCGCGAACGAGCCGTCGAGGACGGGCGTGTCCGGCGAGTATCCGGGCGGGTCGAGCGAGGCCGGCGGGCCCGCGCCCTTGAGGAGCGCGCGGTCATCGGGACCGTGTCGGGCGGGGACGGCCCCGTCCGCGTCCGAGGGCGGCCCGGGAGAGAGGGCGAGGCCGACGACGAGGGCCACGAGCGCGCTGATCGCGGCGCCGGTGACCAGCGACGCCGCCGTCCGTACTGCCTTCTCGATCCTTCCCATGACACCCCCCGGGGGCCTCCCGAATCATGCCCGCACCCCCCGGGATCCGCCAATCCTCCTGATCTACGCAAAACACCGCAGGCTCGTTACGCTTGCCCGGACCGCATCGCGAAGGAGAGGCGGACGTTGATCCGACACCCGCGGCTCACGGCCGCGCTCTGCCTGGTCACCGTGCTCGCCCTGGGCGGCTGCTTCATGCAGCCGGGCGGCTCCTCCGGCGCCGGGGACGGATCCGGGACGCCGGCCAAGCCGAACATCGTGTTCGTGCTCACCGACGACCTGTCGTGGAACCTCGTCCGGCACATGCCCAACGTGCTGCGGATGCAGAAGGACGGGCTCACCTTCCGCACCTTCCTGATGTCGGACTCGCTGTGCTGCACGTCCCGGGCGACGATCTTCACCGGCCGGTATCCGCACAACACCGGGGTCCGCACCAACTTCCCGCCCGACGGCGGCTACGAGGTCTTCAAGGCCAAGGGGGGCGAGGAGTCCTCGTTCGCGCCCGTCCTGCGGAAGGCCGGCTACCGCACCGCGCTGCTCGGCAAGTACATGAACGGCTACCACCCGAAGAACACCCAGGGAGGGACGAAGCCGTACGTCCCGCCGGGCTGGGACGAGTGGCACGTCGCCGGCTACGGATACGCCTCGTACGACTACAACCTGAACGAGAACGGCTCCCTCGTCCACTACGGGCGGGAGGAGCAGGACTACATGACCGACGTCCTGGCGCGAAAGGGAGTCGACTTCATCAGGCGGTCCGCCAAGGCGTCGAAGCCGTTCTTCATCGAGATCGCGACGTTCGCCCCGCACGCGCCGTTCCTCCCGGCGCCCCGGCACGCCGGCCTGTTCCCCGGGTTGAAGGCGCCCCGTCCGCTCTCCTTCAACGAGGCGAACGTCGACGACAAGCCGTCCTGGCTCCGGTCGCGCCCGCGGCTGGGCAGGCGGGGCATCGCGAACATCGACCGCGCCTACCGCGACCGGGTCAGGATGGTGCAGGCGGTGGACGAGATGGTCGGCTGGATCCGGGCCGTCCTGAAGGAACTCGGCCGCGACCGCGACACCTACGTGGTGTTCGGTTCCGACAACGGCTTCCACATGGGCGAGCACCGGCTGGCCGGGGGCAAGATGACCCCCTACGACAGTGACATCCGCGTGCCGTTCATCGTCACCGGCCCGGACGTCCCCCATGGGCGGACGGTCATGGAGCCGACGCAGAACACCGATCTCGCGCCGACGTTCCTCGAGATCGCGGGGGTGAAGCCGCCCCCGTCGATGGACGGCCGGTCGCTGCTGCCGTTCCTGCGCGGCTCCACGCCGTCCGGCTGGCGGGAGACCGCGCTGATCGAGCACGTCAAGCCGCCGCCGTCGCCCGAGGACCCCGACCGGCAGGACTCCGCGCCGGGAGCGCCGACGACCTACAACGCGCTCCGCAATGACGAGATGCTTTACGTGGAGTACGAGAACGGGGAACGCGAGTATTACGACCGCACCCGCGACCCGCAGGAACTGAACAATGTTTATGACACGCTTCCGGAACAGAAGCGCAGGCACTTGTCCGACCTGCTTTACGCGTACACCCGGTGCTCCGGTGAGGCGTGCCTTGCCGCGGGACGCGGCCGATGAAACCGTCGCGGGACGCGGCCGATGAAACTGCCGCGGGACGCGGCCGATGAGGCTCCCGCGGCCGGCGAGACTCCGCGGCCGGCGAGACCGTCGCGGACCAGAGCCGATGAGAAAGTCATGTCCCTTATGCGCCGCTATCATCGCTGACTGACTGCGGGCGCGGCGGCGCGGGAGCAGCGACGCGGAAACGGCGACGCAGGAAAGCGACACGAGGACAGAGCCGACGCTGGGAGACGGGTGTGACTGCGACCGGAAAACCCGACGACGACCACGAGGTGGGGCGTCCCGAACCCGGCGAGCCGGCCCCGTCCTCATGGCTGGAGGACGACCAGCCCTCGGCCATCCCGCTGCTGCCCGGAGACGACACCGGCCAGGAGAGCGACCAGGACGGCTCGGACTACGAGCTCGTCGGAGGCCTGGGCCGCGATTCGGAGATCGACGATCCCGAAGACGACCCCGAGGTCGACTCCCCCGGGACGTCCGCCGCGCAGACCGGCGCCGCGGACGACGACCCTGAGGACGACGCCGAGGACGACTCTCCGGAGGACGACGCCCCCGAGCCCGGTGCTCCCGGAAACCCCGGCCTCCTCGAACGGACCCTCGCCGACCAGACGATCACGGACCTGTCCCTCGCCGACTCGCCGCGCACCATGGTGCTGCGCCCCCGGGGCTCGTCCGGCAAGGGCGACGCGCAGCGGGACGGGACGGACGACGACACGGCGCAGGGCGACGCCGCGGCGTCGCAGGAGGCGGCCCCGCCCGCCCCTCCGGCTCCGCCGCTGGTCACCTCGACCGACCTGACGGTGACCGACATGCCGGCCGGCATGCAGGCCGACGCCTCCACGCCCGCCGACCTGCAGCCGCCGCCTTTCCCGTACGCGCAGCAGACGCCGCCCGGCGGCGCGCAGGTGCCTCCGCCACCGGTGAACCCGCACGGGCAACGGGAGGCGACGGAGCCCACCCGGGAGGAGTACCTCCCCCACCGATCGCCGCTGCATCCGCCTCCGGAGGCCGGTTTCCGGCAGGAGGCGCCGCCGTCCGCTCCTCCGACGGCGAGCCCGTCTCCCACGGGCCTGCCCGTGCAGCCCGTGCAGCCCGCGCAACCGGCTCCCCCCGCACAACCGACGCCCGGGCAGTCCGGCCAGTCGGCGCCGCCCGCGCAGCCGCCGGCCGCGCATCCTTCGCAGAGTCCTCCCGCGCACGAGCCGTTCCCCTACGCGCAGCAGATCCCGGGCACCCCGGCCGCGCCGCAGCACGAGCCGTTCCCCTTCCCGCAGGAGATCCCGAACGCGCAGCCGGCGCCCGCGGCCCCCGAGCCGCCGCCGTGGGCGCAGCAGGTGCCGGGCGCGTCGCACGCCGAGCAGGGTCATCCCGCCCCAGCCGCGCCGCCGCCGGTGATCGACGAGCCGTGGCGGACGGTCCCGGAGGGCAAGAAGGGCAAGAAGAAGGCCCGCAGGGGCGCCAAGAAGCCCCTCCTCATCGGCCTGGCCGGCCTCGCGGCCGCCGCGGTCGTCGCCGCGGGCGTGATCGTCGTGCCCGGTCTCCTCGACGACGGCGAGGAGGAGACGGGTGCGCGGCTCGCGGGTTCGGTCTTCCCGCTGAACACGGCGGTCCGCACCGACGGACGCGACCAGAAGTTCACGGCGGCCGCCGCGTCCGGTTCGACGGTCGTCGCGGTCGGCGGCGAGAGCGGGTCGACCCGCACCCGCGGCCTGTTCGTCGTCTCCACCGACGGCGGCCGCACGTTCGCCTCCGCGCAGGTGCGGGGAGGCGACGAGGGCTCCACCGCGACGACGCCGCCGCAGGTCGTGGCGGGCTCGTCCAAGAAGTGGATCGCGATCGGCTCCGGCGACGGGGGCGGAACCGTGTGGACGAGCTCCGACGGGCGGTCGTGGACGCGTCAGCCCGACGCCGTCGGACGGGTGTTCGGACGCGGCAGCCGCGTGACCCAGGTCGCCGCCACCGGGGAGGGTTTCATCGCCATCGGCGAGAAGTCGGAGAAGGGCGACTTCAGCGACGCCGAGGCGGCCGTGTGGACCTCGCCGGACGGACGCCAGTGGGAGACCCGGGTGGGCGACCAGATCGGCCTCGAGGTGACCCGGGCGTCGTACTCGCTGGCCGAGGTCGCCGCGAGCGGCGACACCGTCCTGCTGAAGGCGCTCATCAAGCCGAACAACCGCAAGCCGCCCGAGTACCGGAAGGTGTGGCGCTCGCAGGACGGCGGCCGGACGTGGACGGTCTCCGAGGTCCCGGTGCCGAAGGGCAGCCGCGGCCTGACGATCGGCGGCGGCGAGGCCGGGTTCGTGGCCGTGCGCGAGACGGGGAAGAAGAGCGACCCCGAGGGCCAGGCGTACGTCTCCAAGGACGGCGAGTCCTGGAGCAAGGCCGGGAAGCTGGAGCTGGACGGCTACGGCTTCACCATGCGGATCCTCGGCGGTTCCCGGGGCTTCACCGCGCTCGTCCGCGGCGGCGGTGACGTGCTGCTGGCGCACAGCACCGACGGTCGCAGCTGGCGGCCGGCCGGAAGCGCCCCCGGCAAGCCGGGACGCTTCATCGCCGGAGGCGCGCTGGCCGAGGACCGCACCACCCTGGTCGGTCACGACCCCGGCGGCGGCGACCTGGACCCGCTGGTCGCCGTCTGGGACGCGAACGGCCGGCAGGTACCGGTGGACCCGGCGAAAATCGCCGGCGTGATCCGGCCGGACCACGCGGTGCAGGCGCTCGCGGCGTCCGGCCCGACCGCCGTCGCGGTGGGCAGCGGGTCCGGCGACGCCGCGGTGTGGACGTCGACCGACGGCGGGTCGTGGAAGGCCGCGCAGGGCCTCGGCGCCGCGTTCACCAGGCCGGGGGCGCAGCGGCTGCTCGACGTCGCCGCGGGTCAGCGCGGCTGGCTGGCGGTCGGCTACGACCAGGTCGCGCCGAGGCGCCCGCTCGTGGTCGTCTCCAGGGACGGGGCGACCTGGCAGACCGCCGACTCGGCCGCCGCGTTCGGGACGGAGAAGGGCAGGAACCTCGCCACCAACGCCGCCGCGTCGGGGTCCGCCGGGTACGTGGTGGTCGGCTCCGACGGGCCGTCGGCGGCCGCCTGGTTCTCCCCCGAC
>DATCLF010000064.1:0-25361 GCA_036564055.1 Spirillospora sp. | reverse complement strand
GCGGCCAAGTTCGAGGGCTACTACAAGAACCCCGAGGCGACGGCGAAACGCGTCCGCAACGGCTGGACCTGGTCGGGAGACCTCGCCTACCGCGACAAGGACGGGTTCTGGTACTTCGCGGGCCGCACCGACGACTGGCTAAGAGTCGACGGCGAGAACATCGCGGCCGCGCCCGTCGAGCGCCTCCTCGCCCGCTACGAGGCCTTCGCCGACGTGGCGGTCTACGCTGTCCCGGACGAGCGGGTCGGCGACCAGGTCATGGCCGCCGTGACCCTCGCTCCGAACCGGACCTTCGACCCGGCGTCCTTCATGACCTTCCTCAAAGCCCAACCGGACCTGGGCGTCAAATGGACGCCTCGCTACGTCCGCGTCATGAGGGAATTGCCTCGCACCCCCACCAACAAGGTGCTGAAGCGTCCCCTGCGCGCCGAAGCCTGCAACACCACAGACCCTCTCTACGAACACCGCAACGGCACCTATGAACGCGTGTCGCCGTCCGCGCCCCAGTCCTCGGGGAGGTGACGCGGAAGCGGATGGTGCACGCTTCCTGAGCGGCCTTGGACGCAGCCGCGGCTTCAGGATCGCTGACCACCGGTCACGGAGCGTGGCGATAAGGGACGTTCTTGGTCGGGCCTGCGGGTTCGGCAGGGAGGGTGGGTGGCGGTGGCCTTTGCGGGGGCCGTGCTCACGTCTTCTCCGGTGTGATCGCGGGGAGGTTCTGATCAGTCGGCGATGTGCGCCAGGTCGGGGATGTGGGCGGGGGAGATGCGGGGGTTGGCCGGGGGCTTGAGGAGGAAGATCCTCCTGTCCAGGCGCTCCATGTCGCCGCCTCGACCGCAGACCAGCCCGGCGCAGAAGTCGACGATCTGCCTGGCCACGTCGTCGGTCAGCTGCGTGAGGTCCATGAGCACCGGGACGCCCTTGCGGAAGGAGTGCCCGACGTGCAGAACCTCGTTGTAGTCCTTCGGACGCAACGTTCTGATCACAGGGCCAAGTCTGCCTGCGTCTCTCCGGATTGCAAGAGTCACTTCTGTCACCTGGCTGACAGATGACACCGGTGCCGGTCGGCCGCGAAAATTTCCTGGGTCGGGGTTGTATGCCGGTGCCCTGGGCTGGTTCTCCGGAGGTCTGGATTCCTCTTCGAGGACGGGGGACGCTTTTGGGTTTCCTGCGTCTTTGGATGTTCGGGCTGTCTTTTGTGGTGGCCGCCGTTAGCGGTGAAGCGGATTATGCTTTCTAGTGCCGTCCTGTGTAATTTAAGCGATGGATTTCGTGGTTGTCGGTGGGGTCGGCTGTGAGTGGCGGCGGTTCTGTGGTCTGTTTAGGTTGCGGTTGTTGTTTACCGGGATGGTGTGGTTGCGGTGGGTGGGCGGCTGAGGTGGCCCTGGCGGGTGGGTGGGGTCGTGCGGGTCGCCGCCGGGGTCGGTGTCACTTCGGCTGAGGTCCTACCGCATCCAACCCACAGGCAGCCCACCCACACCACCACCTGCGCAGGACATGTGGGAGTGCACGGAGGGCCGTCATCCGTCTCGCCCTCGTCGGTCTGAGTCCCGATCACGGGGAGGACCCCGCCGGCCTGGACGCCGCCGTTCCCGGGAGCCGGCCGGATCAGGCGCGGATCGGCAAGGAGTGAGCCCTTCGCGCGACCCGCACCCGCCTGCGCCGCCGTGACATCGCTGCCACGGTCCCGCTTTCGGCTGCCCTCGCTCGGCTGGACGTACTCGATCAACGGCCGACAGCCGTGGGTCAGTGGCCGATCACGAACCTGGTTCCGTGGTCAGGGTGCCTGCGACTCGGGGTCCACCAGCAGGACGACCTTGCCTCGGCCGTGGCGGGTGCCTACGTCGCGGTGGGCGTCGGCGGCACGGTCCAGAGGGTAGGTGGCCCGCACGTGGAGGCGGAGGCGGCCCTCCTCGAAGTGACGGGCGGCTTCGGCGACGCGGGACGCCGACCGCTTGTGCGGGGTCAGGCGGACGCCGAGTTCCTCCGCCCGATCGTGCTCGACGAGAGTGATGATGCGGCTTCGGTCCTTCACGAGATTGAGCGACACGGTGAGGGCGTCGCCGCCAGCGCCGTCGAGGGAGGCGTCCACACCCTCGGGAGCCACGGCCCGCACGCGCTCCTCCAAACCCTCGCCGTAGGCGACGGGGATCGCCCCGAGTTCGCGGAGGTACTCGTGGTTGTTCTCGCTCGCGGTGCCGACGACCTTCGCCCCGGCGATACGGGCGAGCTGGACGGCGATGGCGCCGACCCCTCCGGCGGCCGCGTGAACGAGGAACGTGTCGCCCTCGCCGACGGCCAACTCCTCCACGGCGATGTGCGGGGTCATGACGGCGGCGGGAAAACCGCCCGCCACGTCCCACGGCATGCTCGCCGGCTTGGCCGTGACATCCGCGGCGGGGACGACGACGTACTCCGCGTAGGCGTTGAGCCGGCAGTTGCCCATCACCTCGTCACCGGGCCGCACGTCCGTGACATCGTTCCCGACCTTGTCCACCACGCCCGCGAACTCGTTGCCGGGGATGCGCGGCAGCGTGTCCGGCGCGCCCTGCGGAAGCCAGCCCTGCCGGACGGCCAGATCGAACGGCTGCACCCCCGCAGCCCGCACCCGGACGCGAACCTCTCCCGGGCCGGGAGACGGATCCGGCAGTTCCATCACCTTCAGGACGTCCGGTCCGCCCGGCTCGGTGAACGCGGCGGCGCGCATACGTTCCCTCCTCGTCGGCAGATGATCGAGATGGCGGAGGGAACGCTAAGACCTCAACTTAACTTGAGGTCAATGTCGCGATGGTCACTCGACGATCTTGACCGCACCGGTCAGCGCCGCCTCCTGGATGGCCGAGCGCAGAGCCCGGCACGTCTGGAGCGGGTCGTCGTCGAGGTTCACGCAGGCCGCACGTGCGGCGGTGGTCCACTGGATGCTCGTCTGCTCCCAGCTCGACTTGCGCACCAGGACCTCGGCGGCGCAGCGGCGGCAGCGGACGGGAGTGAGCGGCACGTCGACGAGACGGTCGTCCTGACGTGCCGTCACGTCGAGGCCCCCTCCGCCGCCCGGCGCGCGAGGTTCTCCTGGACCTCCTTCTCCCACGACTCGACCGGGCGGGTGGTGTCGATCTCGAACTCGAACCTGTCGGTCATCTCCGGTGTGACGTCCGCGACGTCGACGTAGAACTGCTGGTACCAGCGGCGCAGCTGGTAGACGGGGCCGTCCTCCTCGCACAGGAGCGGGTTGTCGACGCGGGCCTTGCGGCGCCAGATCGCGATGTCCTGCTCGAAGCCGAGCTGGATGAAGTCCGACAGCTTGCGCGCGGCCGCCTCCGCCGCCTCGGGCGGCAGCTTGTCGCTGTGCTGGACGATGATCCCCGAATGCAGCGAGAAGGAGTTCTCGTCGATCGGGTAGTGGCAGTTGATCAGGACGGAGTTCAGGTCGTAGCCCTCGTAGTGGTACGTCAGCTCGTCGATCATGAAGGAGGGGCCGTAGTAGGACGCGACGGAACTGTTGCCGAGCAGACGCGGCCCCTTGCCGCCGCCCTGCCGGCGGGCGTCCTCCCGCACGCGGCCCTTCATGATCTGGGTCGCGATGTGCCCCTCGAAGATGTTCTTGAAATACGTCGGGAACGACTTGTGGATGTAGAAGAAGTGCGCCATGTCGACGACGTTGTCGATGATCTCGCGGCAGTTGGTGTGGACGACCGTCTCCGTCCAGCGCCAGTCGGTCCAGTCGTCGCGCGTGGCGCCCTCGATCCGCGGGATCGTCACCTCCGGCGGGGGCGGGTTGCCCTCCGGGTCGTTCCAGACGAACAGCAGCTTGTCCTGCTCCATCGTCGGCCACGCCGCCGTCCGCGCCCGCAGCGGCACGCGCCGCGAGTACGGGATCTTCTTGCAGCGCCCGTCGCCGCCCCAGCGCCAGTCGTGGAACGGGCAGGCGATCTCGTTGCCCTTCACGGTGCCGTCGGACAGGTCGCCGCCCATGTGCCGGCAGTACGCGTCGAGGACGCTGGTCCTGCCGTCCTCCCCGGTGAAGACCACGAGCTTCTGCCCGAACGCGTTGATCGCGTGGGGTTTGCCGTCCTTGAACTTCTCTGCCAGCCCGAGACAGTGCCACCCACGGGCGAAACGGCGGGAGATCGCCGCCGCCTCGATGGTGCGGACGGAGTCCGACTCGGTTGCGGTCACGGTGGATCATCCCTTCGGCGACGGACCGATGGTTCGAACGGTAGGCCGCGGGCCGGCCGACCGGCCGGGGAGTCCCGGTGGCCGGGACGTTCCCGCCCTTCGCGACAATGCGGGATGGCGACAATGCGGGATGGCGACGGTGCGGCAGGGTGACGGTGCGGCAGGGTCTGGTGCCGGGTCGGAGCGGAAGGACGGAGCTTCTCAATGAGCGGCAGTGAACCGGGGAGGAACACGGTCCTGGACGGCGTGCGCGAGCTGCTGCCGGGCATCGCCGAGCGGGCCAGGTCCGTGGACGAGAAGGGCCGCATCCCCGTCGAGACCATCCGCGAGCTCACCGCCGCCGGGGTGTTCCGGATGCTGCAGCCCGCCCGCTACGGCGGCGCCGAGGACGACCCGGTCGCCTTCTACGAGGTCGTCCGCGCCATCTCCGGGGCGTGCGGGTCGACCGGCTGGGTGGTCGCGATCCTCGGCGTGCACTCCTGGCATCTCGGCCTGTTCGCCGACGAGGCGCAGCGCGAGGTGTGGGACGCGGGCCCCGACACCCTCATCGCCTCGTCGTACGCCCCGATCGGGCGGCTCACCCCCGTCGACGGCGGCTACGAGCTGACGGGACGCTGGTCGTTCTCCTCCGGGGTCGAGTTCACCTCGTGGGCGCTGCTCGGCGCGCTCGTCGTGGGCGCCGAGGGCCGTCCCGTGGACTTCATGACCGTGCTCGTCCCGAAGGACGACTACGAGATCCGCGAGGTGTGGGACTCGATGGGCCTGCGCGGCACCGCCAGCGACGACATCGTCGTCGAGAGGGCGTTCGTGCCCGAGCACCGCGCGATGCGCAACTTCGAGCAGGCGCAGCTCCGCAACCCCGGCCGCAAGGTCAACACCGGCCCCCTGTACCGGATGCCGTTCGGGACGATCTTCACCTCCACCGTCACCGCCAGCGTGATCGGGATGGCGGCGGGCTGCCTCGACCTGTACGTGGACCGGATGCGCGACCGGATCCGGCTGAGCCTCGGCGGCGGCAGGTTCGTCGAGGACCGCTTCTCCCAGGTCGCCGTCGCCCGCGCCGCGTCCGAGATCGACGCCGCGATCCTGCAGACCGACCGGAACGTCCGCGAGATCCACGGGTACGCGGTCCGCAACGAGAAGATCCCGATGGAGCTGCGGCTGCGCGCCCGCCGCGACCAGGTCCGCGGCACCGAACGCGCCATCGAGGCCATCGACACCCTGTTCAAGACCGCGGGCGGCAACTCCCTCCAGCGCGGCAACCCCATCGAACGCGCCTGGCGCGACGCCCACGCCGGGAGCCTGCACGTCGCCAACGAGGTCGAGCACGCCCTGTCGATGTGGGGACGCGGCATCTTCGGGCTGAAGGTCGAGGACAACCTCATCTGACCCGCGTGCGCCACGGTGCTGAGCCGCCGCGTCGCGTCCCACTGACCGGTATCCGCGATCGCGGAGCGGGCCGCGGCCCCCGATATTGGTCCCTGTCAGCAGCGGAGAACCGATCCGGGGGAGGATCGTGGCGAGGATCGCAGCGGCCAGGCTGTCCGCCGAGCCCAGCTCACCCGAGCAGCACGACCGGCGGCGCCGCATCGTCCGCGCCGCGTCCCGCATCGGAGCCGACAAGCCCTTCGAACGCGTGCAGATGCACGAGGTGGCGAAGGCGGCCGGGGTCGCGATCGGCACCCTCTACCGATACTTCCCCTCGAAGGTCCACCTGTTCACCGGGGTGATGGCGGCGCAGGTCGACCGGCTGCGCGACCAGGTCACCGAGCCCGCGCCCGGCACCGCGCCCGAGGAGGCGGTCGCCGACCTGCTGGTCCAGGCCAGCCGTCACCTGCTGGCGCAGCCCGTGCTGTCGGCGTCGATGCTGCACGCGTCGAACACCGCGCACGCCGCGACCGTCGCCGACACCGTGCACATCGACAACACCTTCCGGGAGATCCTGCTGCGCGCCGTCGGCATTGAGAACCCAACCGTGCAGGACGTCAGGCTCGTCCGGCTGCTCATGCAGTGCTGGTACGGGGTGCTGCAGTCGAGCCTGAACGGCCGCGCGTCCCTGGCGGACGTCGAGGCCGACGTCCGCCTCGCCTGCGAACTGCTGCTGGCCCCGCGTTCGAACGCCCCCGAGAAGAAGGCTTCTCCGTAGAACGGGTCAGCTCTTGCTCGTACCGGTGGTGTCGAGCGCGGCGACGCTGTAGGCGGCGAAGGTGCGGTGGGGTTCGCGTCCCTCGAAGTAAGTGCCGAGCTGTTCGCCGAGCTCTTCCACCGAGAAGACGCCGCTCTCCGCCCTGAACGTCTGCTCCACGGTCGGGGCGGCCATCAGCGCCACCATGTCCCCGTACACGACGAACACCTGCCCGCTGATGTTCTCCGCCGCGGGGGAGGCGAGGTAGGCGACGAACGTCCCGACCCGCTCGGGCGCGAGCGCGTCCAGCCCGCCGGGGGACGTTCCCTCGGTGAACGTCGCCTCCGTCATCGCCGTCCGGGCGCGGGGGCAGATCGCGTTGGCGCGCACCCCGTAGCGCGCGAGGCCCGCGGCCGTCGACAGGGTGAGCGCCGTGATCCCGGCCTTGGCCGCCGCGTAGTTCGGCTGGCCGGGCGACCCGAACAGGAACGCCTCCGACGCGGTGTTGATCACCCGTCCGTAGACGGGGCCGCCGGCGGCCTTGCTCGCGGCGCGCCAGTGCGCCGCGGCGGCGCGGGACACGGCCGCGTGGCCCTTCAGATGGACGCGGACGACGTCGTCCCAGTCCGCCTCGGACAGGTTGAACAGCATCCTGTCGCGCAGGATGCCCGCGTTGTTGACCACCACGTCCAGGGACCCGTAGGCCTCGACGGCGGCCGACACCAGCGCGTCCCCGGTCGACCAGTCGCCGACGTCCGCCTTCACCGCGAGGGCCCGGCCGCCCGCCTTCTCGATCTCGGCGGCCACGTCGTCGGCCGCGGGCCCGACGTCGTTCACGACGACGTTCGCGCCCCGGGCCGCCAGCGCGAGCGCCTCGGCCCGGCCGAGCCCCGCGCCCGCGCCGGTGACGACGGCGGTGCGTCCCTCCAGGGACAGGTCAGCGTCCATCGAAGCCTCCGGTCTGGTCTCGGATCGCACGCCGGACGCTAGTACGTGTTCTAGTTTTTTCTCCCGCGCCGTCCCGCTCAGCGGGCTCCCGCTCCGGGCCCGACCGGCACGGCCGTGATCAACGCCCGGCCACAGCGTCCCGGCCTGCGGCGGTGGAGCAGGCGCCACCGACGACCATGCGACACCGACATTCGCGCCTCCGGCCGGATGGCGTCAGCCGAACGCGTCCGCGACGCGGGTGCGGAGGACCTTGCCGGTCGCGTTGCGGGGGAGCGGGTCGGTGGTGACGCTCCAGCGGGCCGGGACCTTGTAGTACGCGAGGTGCTCGCGGGCATGGGCCGCCAGCTCCTCCGCGGAGGGTGGAGTGCCCTCCGCGGAGGAGCCGGCGACGACGACCGCGGCGACCTCCTGGCCGAGGTCCGGGTGCGGGACGCCGACGACCGCGCACTCGCGCACCGCCGGATGCTCGGCGAGGACGGCCTCCACCTCCGCCGGGTAGACGTTCTCGCCGCCGCGGATGATCAGGTCGGTGCGCCGGCTGGAGAGGCGCAGCCGTCCCCCCTCCAGCACGCCGATGTCGCCGGTGCGCAGCCAGCGGTCCTCGTCGAACGCGCGGGACGTGGCGTCCGGGTCCCGCCAGTAGCCGATCATGGTGTAGGCGCTGCGGGTGCAGATCTCGCCCTCGACGCCGTCCGGGACGGGCCTGCCGTCCGCGTCGCGAACCTGCACCTCGACGCCGATGACCGGGCTGCCGACCGTCCCCGGGGCCTCGGCGAGGTCCATGGGGGACGCGACCGTGATCGCGGTGCTCGACTCCGTCAGCCCGTAGCTGTCGACCAGGGCGCCGCGCGCCGGCGGGAACGCCTCCTGCAGCCGCTCCTGGAACGCGGGCGACGACGGGGCGGAGGCCAGCGCGAACGCGGTGAGCGACGACACGTCGTACTTGCCGAGGTTCGGGTGCTCGATCAGGCGGTGCGCCATCGTGGGCACCGCGCCCCAGTTCGTCACGCGCTCCTTCTCGATGAGGCTCAGGACCTCGTCCACGTCGAACGCGCCCTGGTGCAGGACCACGGTGGTGCCGGTGGCGAGCCGGGGGACGGCCAGGTTGTGCAGCGACGCGATGTGGAACAACGGGAGCGTGAGCAGGTAGCGGCGGGTCGACGGGTCGATCCCGAAGACCTTCGTCATGGCGTCGTTGAACCGGTGATACATGATCACCGACGTGAGGTTGCGGTGCGAGTGGACGACCCCCTTGGGGCGTCCCGACGTGCCGCTGGTGTAGAGGATGACCGCGGGGTCGTCGGCGGCGACGTCCGGGACCTCCAGCTCGGCGTCCGGGTAACGCGAGGTCAGCGACGGGACGTCGTCCTCGGTGGTCAGCACCGTCGCCGGGGTCCGCGCGGCCCGCTTCGCGTCGGCGATCACGATCGCCGGTTCGGTGTGGCCCAGCGCGTACTCGACCTCCCGGCGCGTCCACCAGGCGTTGTAGCCGACCGCCACGCCGCCCGCGGCGATCACGGACCAGAACGAGAGGATCCACTCCGGGCTGTTCGCCGCGTTGATCGCGACGCGGTCGCCGGGGCGGAGGCCGAGGTCGTCGCGCAGCGCCCGCGCCATCGAGGCGACCCTGCGGGCGTGCTCGGCGAAGCTCAGCCGCCCGGAGGCGGTGACGATGTACTCGCGGTCGCCGAAGGACGCCGAGCGGGCGAGCACCTCTCCCAGGTCGCGGGGACGGTTCACGAACACCGGCACACGGGTCCCGAGGACCTCCTCGTCCCGCAGCTCGAAGTCGCCGCCCGGACCCGTCAGCTCCTTGATGATGTCCATCGGGGCTCCCCTCCTCGCCGGACGGCTCATTGTGGTCCGCGCCACAGGCGGGACAGCGCCGCGCTCCCGGTCAGCGGGATGCGCCCGCTCGCCGCGCCCGCGGCTGATTAGCGTCGGGGGCGCGGGCGTGCAGGGTCGGGGACGGCGCGCCCGTAAGGCGAGCGAGGAGCGCGGGTGCGGGACGAGACGATCGCGGCGATGCTGCTGGCCCGGCGGGGCGACGACCGTCCCGGCCTGCGCGACCGCCGCTCGACCTGGACGTGGGACGAGGTGGTCCGCGCGAGCGCCGCCCGCGCGTCGCTGGCCCGTGCCCTGCGCGTCGACGGGCCGTTCCACATCGGCGTGCTGCTGGAGAACGTCCCCGAGTACGTGCTGTGGCTGGGCGCGGCGGCGCTGGCCGGCGCGACGATCGTCGGCATCAACCCGACCCGGACCGGCGCCAACCTGGAACGGGACGTCCGCCGGACCGACCTGCAGCTCATCGTCACCGACCGGGCCGGGCTGAAGCTGCTCGACGGCCTCGACACCGGCGTCCCGAACGACCGGCACCTCCTCGTCGACGACGCCGGATACGACGCGCTGGTCGGGGCGCACGCCCGCGAACCGGAGGCGGACGCGTCGGTCACCCCGCGGACGCAGATGCTCCTGCTGTTCACCTCCGGGACGACGGGCACCTCGAAGGCGGCGCGCTGCTCACAGGGCCGGCTGGCCGAGCTGGGCCGCGCCAACAGCGCCAAGTACGACGTCAAGCGCGAGGACGTCTGCTACTGCCCGATGCCGCTGTTCCACGGCAACGCGCTGATGGCGCTGTGGGCCCCGGCGCTCGCCGTGGGCGCGACCGTCGCCCTCACCCCGAAGTTCTCCGCGTCGATGTTCCTGCCGGACGTGCGGTTCTACGGCGCGACGTTCTTCACCTACGTCGGCAAGGCCATCGGGTACATCCTCGCCACCCCGGAACGGCCGGACGACGCCGACAACACGCTCACGCACGGGTTCGGCACCGAGGCGTCCCCCGAGGACAAGGCCGCGTTCCGGCGCCGTTTCGGCGCGACGCTCCTCGAAGGCTACGGGTCGAGCGAGAGCGCCGGGATGATCGAACGTGATCCGGGGACGCCGCCGACCGCGCTCGGCCGGCCCGCCCGCGACGGCGTCTGCGTCGTCGACCCGGAGACGCTGGAGGTCTGCGCGCCCGCCGTCCTGGACGAGCACGGCCGCGTCACCAACCCCGAGGCAGCCGTCGGGGAGATCGTCGACAAGGACGGCGCCGCCCGGTTCGAGGGCTACTACAACGACCCCGAGGCCGACGCCGAGAGGGTCAGGCACGGCTGGTACTGGACGGGCGACCTCGGCTACGTCGACGGCGACGGCTACCTGTACTTCGCGGGCCGGTCCGGCGACTGGATCCGGGTGGACTCGGAGAACATCTCCGCGCTGGTCACCCAGAACGCCGTCCGCCGCCACCCGGCCGTCGTGGACGCGGTCGCGTTCGGCGTCCCCGACCCGCGCTCCGGCGACCAGGTGATGGCGGCGATCGAGATCCCGCCGGGCGTCGCGTTCGAGGACCTCGACCTCGCCGGGTTCCTCGCCGCCCAGGACGACCTCGGCACCAAGGGCATGCCGCGTTTCGTGCGCGTCTCGCACGCGCTGCCGACGACCGGCTCGGGGAAGCTCGCCAAGAAGCAGATGCAGCTCGAAGGCTGGCGCACCGGCGACCCCGTGTACCGGTGGGCGGGCCGCACGCCGGGCCGCGACGGGCCCGGCTACGTGCCGATGACCGAGGCCGACAAGGCGGCCCTGCACGCCGAGTTCGACGCCGCCGGACGACGGCGTTTCCTCCCCTGACCACGGAAGGGTGCCCATGGATCTGCGTGAGTCCCCGGCGCACGAGAAGCTGCGCGCGGAGCTGAGGGCGTACTTCGCGGGCCTGCTGCCCGAGCACGAGCGCCGCCGCGCCGGAGAGCAGGGCGTCGGCGGCGAGCGGTTCCGCGAGATCGTCAAGATGCTCGGCGACGACGGCTGGCTCGGCTACGGCTGGCCGGTGGAGTACGGCGGGCAGGGCAGGTCGATCGCCGAGCAGTACGTCTTCTTCGACGAGGTCCAGCGGGCCGGGCTCCCGTTCCCGTTCGTCACGGTCAACACGGTCGGCCCGACGCTGATGAAGTACGGCACCGACGAGCAGAAGAAACGGTTCCTGCCCGGCATCCTGTCCGGCGACATCGTGTTCGCGATCGGCTACACCGAACCCGACGCGGGCACCGACCTGGCGTCGCTGCGGACCCGCGCCGTCCGGGACGGCGACACCTTCGTCGTGGACGGGAGCAAGGTCTTCACCAGCGGGGCCAACACCGCCGACTACATCTGGCTCGCCGCCCGCACGAACCCGGACGCGCCCAAGCACAAGGGCATCTCGATCCTGATCGTCCCCACCGACGCGCAGGGGTTCTCCTGGAGCCCGATCCAGACGGTCGGCGGGATGATCGTGACCGCCACCTACTACAACGGCGTCAGGGTGCCGGCGTCCGACGTGGTCGGGGAGGTGGACGGCGGCTGGACCCTGATCACCACGCAGCTCAACCACGAACGCGTCGGGCTCGCCGCACTCGGCGGCCGGATGATCCGGCTGTGGGAGGACGTCCGGGACTGGGCCCGCGACAACGGCGTCATCGATCTGCCCTGGGTGCGCCGCGACCTGGCCCGCACCCACGCGAGGCTGGAGGCGATGCGGCTGATGAACTGGAAGATGACCATGGCCGTGGAGGCCGGGACGCTGACCGGTGCGCAGGCGGGCGCCGTCAAGGTCTACGGCACCGAGACGCACATCGACGTGCAGCGCACGCTGACCGGGATCCTCGGCGCGGCCGGCCGGATCCGCCCCGAGTCGCCGGGCGCCGTCCTGCAGGGCCAGATCGAGCAGCTCTCGCGGCAGGGCATCGTCAACACCTTCGGCGGCGGCGTCAACGAGGTGCTGCGCGACATGGTCGCCGTCCAGGGCCTGGGTCTGCCGAGGTCGCGGCGATGAGCACGCCCGAAGCCCGGCGGGACTGCGACCGGCAAGACTACGAGGAGCGCCTCCAGGCGTGGGTGGGACGCGAGCTGCTCGCCCGCCGTCCGGCGCAGGACCCGGTGAACGTGCCGATGATCCGCCACTGGGTGGAGGCGATGGGGGACGGCAACCCCGTCTACCTCGACGAGGAGGCCGCCCGCGCGACCGGACGCGACGGCATCGTGGCGCCCGCGTCGATGATGCAGGCGTGGACGATGCGCGGGTACGCCGCGTCCGTCTCCCCGGACGCCGAACGGACACCGTCCGACGAGCTGACCGAGCTGCTCGCCGAGGGCGGCTACACCTCCGTCGTCGCCACCGACTCGGAGTTCGAGTTCCACCGCGAGCTGGTCCCCGGCGACCACGTCAGCGTCGAGGAGACCGTCGAGGCGATCTCCCCGGAGAAGAAGACCTCGCTCGGCCCCGGCCGCTTCATCACCACGATCAGGACCTACCGGGACGCCTCCGGCGAGGTCGTCGCGACGCAGCGGTGGCGGATGCTGCGGTTCCGGCCCGCCCCGAAACCCGAGCAGAAGCCGGAACAGAAGCCGGAGGAGCGGCCGCTGCGGCCGAGGCCCGCGATCAACCACGACAACGCGTTCTGGTTCGAGGCGGCCCGCGAGCACCGGCTCGTCATCCAGCGCTGCGCCGACTGCAAGTCCCTGCGGCACCCGCCCGGCCCGTGCTGCCCGCAGTGCGGCTCGTTCGCCTGGGACACCGTCGAGTCGGCCGGCGAAGGCCACGTCTACACCTACGTGGTCAACCACCACCCCCGCCACCCGGCCTTCGACTACCCCCTGGTCGTCGCCGTGATCGAGCTCGCCGAGGGGACCCGCCTGATCGCGAACATGACGGGCGTCGCGCCCGAGGACGTCGAGATCGGCATGCCGGTCGTCCTCGACTGGATCGACCCGGACCCGGACCTGTCCCTGCCGGTGTTCCGCCCGGCCGACCCGAAGGAGCACTGATGGACTTCACCCTGGGAGAGGAGCTGGAGGCCGTCCGGGACCTGGCCCGAGAGATCTTCGCCGGCCACGCGTCACAGGAACGGATCAGGGCCGTCGAACGCGCCGGGACCGGCATCGACGAGACGCTGTGGACCGCCCTGGCGGACGCCGGCCTGCTCGGCGTCGCGCTGCCCGAGAGCGCGGGCGGCGCCGGCCTCGGCGTCGGCGGCCTCGCCGTCCTGCTGGAGGAACAGGGACGCGTCGTCGCCCCCGCCCCCGTCTGGCCCGCCGTGGCCGCGGCCCTCACCGTCGCCGAGCACGGAACCGGCGCCCAGCGCGAGCTCGTCGCGGCCCTCGCGGACGGCTCCGGGCGGCTCACGCTCGCGCTGGAGGAGTTCGGCACCGTCGACCCCGCGGACCCCGGCTGCGTCGCCGTCCCCGACGGCGACGAGTGGCGGCTGACCGGCACGAAGGCCGTCGTCCCGGCCCCTGCCGGCGCGTCGCACGTGCTGGTGTCGGCGCGGTCCGGCGCCGGACCCGGGCTGTACCTCGCGGAGACGTCCGCCGCGGGGACGTCCTGGGAACGCGCCGACACCACCGCCCACGACGGCGCCGCGCACCTCACTCTCGACGCAACGCCCGCGCGGCCGCTCGGCGACGGCGCCCTCGCGACGGTCCTGCGCCTCGCCCGCGTCGCGGTCGCGGCCGTCCAGCTCGGCGTGGCCGAGGGCGCGCTCCGCCTCGCCGCCGACCACCTCAGCGGACGCGAGCAGTTCGGCCGCCCGCTCGCCGCGTTCCAGGCCGTCCAGCACCAGCTCGCCGACTGCTACATCGAGATCGACGCGCTGCGGGTCTGCCTGTGGCACGCGATCTCGCTGATCCGGGCGGGGGAGGACGCCGAGTCCGCCGTGCTCGTCGCCAAGTGGTGGTCGGACGAGGGCGGGCTGAACGTCGTGCACCGCGTCCAGCACCTGCACGGCGGGATCGGCGTGGACGTCGACTACCCGGTGCACCGCCACTTCCTGTGGGGCAAGCAGCTCGCCGGCACCCTCGGCGGCGCGTCGTTCGACCTCGACCTGCTCGGAGCCGCCCTGTGATGCTCACGACCAGGCGCTACGAGGACGTGACGGTGGGGGAGGGGCTCCCCGAGCTGCGCATCCCCCTCACCCGCACCATGATCGTCGCGACGGCCATCGCGAGCCGCGACTACCAGGACGTCCACCACGACCCGTCCCTCGCGGTCGAACGCGGCTCCCGGGACATCTTCATGAACATCCTCACCACCAACGGCCTCGTCGACCGGTACGTCACCGGCTGGGCCGGCCCCGCCGCCGTCGTGAAGGCCATCAGGATCCGGCTCGGCGCGCCCAACTACCCGGGCGACACGATGGTGCTGACCGGCACCGTCACCGCCAAGCACGACGACCGCCGCGTCGAGGTCGCCGTCAAGGGCGTCAACGAGATCGGCCCGCACGTCACCGGCACCGTCGTCGTCCGGCTCCCCGCCCGAGAGGGGGACGGATCATGACCGCGCTGTCCGGGGCCGCCGCGATCGCGGGGATCGGCGCCACCGAGTTCTCCAAGAACTCCGGCCGCAGCGAACTGCGGCTCGCCTGCGAGGCGGTGCTCGCCGCCGTCGCCGACGCCGGGCTCCAGCCGTCCGACGTCGACGGGATGGTCACCTTCACCGCCGACACCAGCTCCGAGATCCACATCGCCCGCAACCTCGGCATCGGGGAACTGACGTTCTTCTCCCGCGTCGGATACGGCGGCGGCGCGGCCTGCGGCACCGTCCAGCAGGCCGCGATGGCCGTCGCGACGGGCGCCGCAAGCGTCGTCGTCTGCTACCGGGCGTTCAACGAGCGGTCCGGCACCCGCTACGGCCTCGGCCAGGCGAACCGTCCCCTCGACGCCGGCGCCGACAGCGCCGCGTACGCGTGGATGACGCCGTTCGGCCTGCACACCCCCGCCCAGTGGGTCGCCATGTTCGCCCGCCGCTACATGCACGAGTACGGCGCGACCAGCGAGGACTTCGGCAGGATCGCCGTGGTGGACCGCAGGCACGCCGCCACCAACCCGGCCGCGTGGTTCTACGGGCGTCCCATCACCCTGGAGGACCACCAGGCGTCCCGCTGGATCGCCGAACCGCTGCGCCTCCTCGACTGCTGCCAGGAGAGCGACGGCGGGCAGGCCCTCGTCGTCGTGTCCGCCGAACGCGCCCGCGACCTGCCGCATCCACCGGCCGTCATCTGGGCCGCCGCGCAGGGATCGGGCAACGACCAGCACATGATGACGAGCTACTACCGCTCCGAGATCACGGGCATCCCGGAGATGGGCCTCGTCGGACGGCAGCTCTACGCGCAGTCGCGGCTGACCCCCGCCGACGTCCAGGCCGCGATCCTCTACGACCACTTCACGCCCCTCGTCCTGCCGCAGCTCGAGGAGCTCGGCTTCTGCGCGAAGGGCGAGGCCAAGGACTTCATCGCCGACGGCAACCTCGAGCTGGACGGCCGCCTCCCCTTCAACACCCACGGAGGACAGCTCGGCGAGGCGTACATCCACGGCATGAACGGCATCGCCGAGGCCGTCCGCCTCGTCCGCGGCACCTCCGTGAACCAGCCGGGCGACGTCCACAACGTCCTCGTCACCGCCGGCACCGGCGTCCCCACCAGCGGCCTGATCCTCGGCGCCGACGCCTAGCGCCGCAAAGCGTGGGATTCGGTCCGGTGCCACATGGTGAGGTAGGTTTCGGCGCCGCGGGACAGGTCGGTGATGAGCTGCGGATCGCCGATGTTCTTCATGTCGGCGAGCCAGTCCGGGACGAGTCCGTAGTTCGCGACGCCGTCGGTGTTGACGTCCCAGGTCCGCAGGCCCGTGCGCTGGCGGTCCAGCTTCACCGACGGGTCGAACGGTGAGGTGTACGGGTAGCGCAGCGGGTTCGTCCCGCTGTTCGCCCGAGGCGGGGGCAGGGCGCCCATGCCGTTGGCGTCCAGGCCGTAGCCGTAGCCGAAGGGGCGGCCCGGGTCGCGCAGGCTCCTGTTGCGCTTCCATTCGGCGATGAAGGCATCGGCCGCGTGGCCGTAACCCGTCACCATGCCGCCGAGCCGGTAGATGCGCGGCAGGTAGGTCTCGTCCGTCCAGCTGTGGGACGAGATGACACCGGGATAGCGGGCCTCCTCCAGCAGGTCGAGGGTCGCGTCGGCGGCCTTGACGCTCATGTGGTCCACCTCGACGATCATGTGGCGTTTCATCATGCCCCGCACCATGTATTCGCCGAGGTCGGTGAGTCCGTGGACGTTGCAGTGGGGCGGGCTCGGATACAGCGGGAGCGTGACCCCGGCCCGGCCCAGGAGGCGAAGAAGCTCGTTGAGCGCGTCGCCCGCGCCGGCGGGAGCGATGGTGTGGTCGTGGGCCTGTCCCGTGCACTTCTCGACCTGCCAGAAGCGGCCGGTGCCGAGGAAGTTGCCCAGGTTGACGAACGCGCCCGTCACGCCGCCGTCGAAACGCACCCCGCACAGCGCGTTGTCGTACTTGTGGCACACGAACATCGAGCCGACGCCGAGGCGTTTCATCTCGTCCAGGCCGCGGTCGATGTCCTCACGCGTGCACTGCGCCCTGCCGGCGACCGTCCGGCACCCGAACGGCTCGGACGCCTCCACGCCGAGGACGACGGCGAGCTTCCCCTCCGCCGCCACCGCGCGGGCCTCTGAGGAGTTCCGCACGATGCGGAACCAGCCCCGGCCGGGACCGCCGCTCTTCTCGTCGATGTACGCCTCCAGCTCCCGCATCCGCCGGGCCTGGCGCCGGATCGTGTCCATCTCGTCGCAGTTGGTGCGCTTCAGCGGGTAGATCTCGCAGAGCTGGCGGTTGGCGACAAGGTGGTTGACGAGGATGCGCTGCCCGGCGCGCCAGGATCGTTCCAACCAGGTGTGGTAGGCCTGCTGGTGCGTGCGCGAGTCCCATGCGGGCCAGTCCTTGAAGGTCGGCCAGCCGACGGGGTCGTGGGTGCCGAGCGGGGTTCCGTGCCGGGTGAAGTTCTCCCACACGGCGAGCACGCCGTTCCCCGCGTGGTCGGGGCAGTCGCGCAGCGCCGCGGCGATGCCGCGCGGGTCGAACGGCTTGCCGCACATCAGCTGCCCGCCGAACGCCTCATAGGCCATCAGGTGCGTGTGGGCGTCGAGGTAGCCGCGCACCTCGCCGGGGGCGGCGGGGGCACGGCTCGGGCGGGACGCCGAGGCCTGCGCGGACGGAGTCAGGGAGGACGGGGTCAGGGAGGACAGGGTCAGGGTCGAGCCGAGGAGGGCGAGGGCGAGCGGCACCGACGCCGAACGCCGGAGGGGGCGGGGAAGGGACATCCGGCACCTCGCGGGGGAGAAGGGGTGGGTCGAGGTGCCTGATATATGCCCACTCGGACACGAAAACGAACAAACTTCACATTCTCCGCATCGCGGAGTTCTCGGCTCAGCAGCGGACGATCTTTGCTCCGTCGTCGCGGGTGATCGTTCGGCAGGCCTGCGGCGTGCGGCTGGACGGTGAGGACGATGGTGGGGCGGATCCCGTCGCCCGGGGGTCCGTGCCGGGCAGGACGGTGACCACCGGCAGCGAACCCTGCGTCCAGGCGCCCAGGGACGCGGGGGAGACCGGTTCGTTCCTGATCTCCACGCCGCCGACCACCGGCGGTGAGAACGGGGACACCAGATACCGGCCGGGACTGAGCCGTGCGGCGTCCGGAACGGTGGCCGTGTAGGCGGTCGTGACCGTGAAATGCCTCCAGCCGCCCGGCAGGCTCGTGGTCCTGGCCTTCTCGGTTTCGCGCATCCGGGCGACGAACTGCTCGCCCGGGGTCGACGGCAGGGTCCCTTCCGAGGCGGGAGGAACGCGGTAGAAGGCGAGATAGAACGTCGTGCTGGCCTTGCTCCCCAGGAACCAGGAGTGCGCGATGGGCGGGTTCCTGGAGTCGAGTTTCACGGAGACGGTCAGTCTCGTCCCCTGTTTCACCCGCGCCGGCTCGGCGGTGAGGGCGTAGGTCATGCTCGGCCCTTGGTTCTCCCGGAAGGGCGCGGGGTTGCTGAAGCCCACACGGAACTGGCCGGTGGATCGGCCGCCGACCGTCGTGGGTGTGGGGCTCGCGGCGGGGCTGGGGCGGGCGCTGGTCGTGCCGTCCTCCCTGAGTTCCCTGACGACGAAGGCGCCGGCGGTGGTCGCGGCGGCGGTGGCCACGACGGCGGCGCCGACGATCACCTTCGTCCCGCTCAGATACTTGGCGACCCCGCCCCCGCGTTTCGCGGCGAAGCCGGCTTTGCCGACGGCGCCCTCCCGGAAGCCGGGCGCGGCGGGGGACGAGGGCGCGGTGGGAGCGGCGGGGGTCGCGGATGCGGCGGGTGCCGCGCTTTCGGCGGCGAAGGAGCCGAGCACGGCCAGTGGGGCGGCGGTGGCGAGCGCGGCCGCCGACGCGGCCAGGGCGTGCAGGCCGCGCCGTTCCCAGTCGGGTCCGTAGGCGGCGACGGCGACGCGTTCGAGTTCGGCCGCGAACCCGGCTGCGTCCCACAGGCGTTCGGCGGGGCTTTTGGCCAGGCCGCGCGCCAGCAGGGGACGGACCGGCTCGGGCACCGAATCCAGCGGGATGGGCGCGGTCAGGTGCTGCGTCATGAGTTCCGCCGTGCTCCTGCCGTGGTAGGGCTTGGTGCCGGTGAGGCACTCGTACAGGACGCAGGCGGCGGCGTACAGGTCGGTGGCCGGGGAGGCGGGGCTGCCTTCCCATTGCTCGGGTGCCATGTAGGCGGGTGTGCCCGAGCGTGAGCTTTGCCCGGTGAGTGCGGCGACGCCGAAGTCGATGAGCTTGCTGGTGCCGTCGGGTTGGACGACCACGTTGGCGGGTTTGTAGTCGCGGTGCACCACTCCGACGCCGTGTGCCGCGGCCAGGCCGAGCAGGGAGCCTTTGAGGACGGCGAGCGCGGCCTCCGGTGACAGCGGCCCGCCGCTGTTGTCCAACACAGAGCGGAGTGAGGCGCCGCTGACCGCCTCCATCACGATCGCGGCGCCCTGCGGAGTCTCCACGTACTGATAGAGGCGGGCCACGTGCGGATTGGAGACCCTGGCAAGGGTTTCGGCCTCTCGCCGGAACACCGCCAGTGCACTTTGGTCGCTCAGCAGCGCAGGTGCGAGGTATTTGATCGCCACCTGCACGTCGTGGCCCTCGGGCACGGCGAGGACGACCCGTCCCTGAGCCCCCGAACCCAGCTCCCTGATCTCGTTGAAACCCTCGACCCGCCACCCGTTCACCGGTTTCTCAGCCCCCAAACCCGGTTCCCCGTCGTCGCGTGCACACCGGTGCACCGATCACTCGGGACCGTAAGATGCACGACAGAATCAGTCAAGAAGTGTCAATTTCGGCATGCTCTCATTGAGTGGGACATTCAGGTAATTAAGCTCCGTCGCGGCCACCATGGAGGGTCATGGACGAGCTGACGATCCCGGGCATCCTGGCGGCGGCGGCCGAAAGGTCTCCGGACGCGGAGGCGGTCGTGGACGGCGACGTCCGCGTGACCTACGCGGAGCTGCGGGACAGGGTCCGCCAGGCCGCGGGCGCGTTCATCGGCGCCGGCGTCGAGCCGGGCGACCGCATCGCGATCTGGGCGCCGAACAGCCTGTCCTGGATCGTCGCCGTCCTCGGCGCCGTGGGGGCCGGGGCGACGCTCGTCCCGCTCAACACGCGCTTCAAGGGCGACGAGGCCCGGTGGCCGCTGTCCAGGGCCAAGGTGAAGATGCTCTTCGTCGAGGACGGGTTCCTCGGCATCGACTACCCGGGCATGCTCGGCCTGGATGCGGCGGGGAAGGTCCCGGGGCTGCCCGACCTCGGCACCGTGGTCACGTTCAACGGGTCCGCGCGGCCGGGCGTCATCACGTGGGACGAGTTCACCCGCGGCGCGGCCCCGCCCGAGGACGCCGACGCGCGGGCGGCGGCCGTCGCGCCCGGCGACGTCGCCGACATCCTGTTCACGTCCGGGACCACCGGGCGGCCCAAGGGCGTCATGTGCACGCACGAGCAGAACGTCCGCACGTACGAGGCGTGGACGGGACGGACGGGCGTCAGGGCCGGCGACCGCTACCTCATCGTCAACCCGATGTTCCACTCCTTCGGCTACAAGGCGGGCGTGCTGGCGTGCGTGCTCAAGGGCGCCACGATGGTGCTGCAGCGCACCTTCGACGTCCCCGAGACGCTCCGGCTCATCGAACGGGAGAAGATCACCGTCCTGCCCGGCCCGCCGACGATCTACACGTCGCTGCTGGACGCCCCGGACCGCGCCGCGCACGACCTGTCGTCGCTGCGGCTCGCGGTGACCGGAGCGGCGGACGTGCCCGTGGCGCTGGTGCGCCGGATCAGGGAGGAGCTGTTCCCGCAGGTCGTCACCGCGTACGGGCTGACGGAGGCGTCCGGCACGGTGACGGCGTGCTCGGTGGACGACGATGACGAGACTATCGCCACCACCTGCGGCCGGCCCATCGCGGACGTCGAGGTCGCGATCGTCGACGAGAAGGGCGAGCGCGTCCCGCCGGGCACGGACGGGGAGGTGCTCGTCCGCGGCTACAACGTGATGTCGGGCTACCTGGACGACCCCGAGGCGACGGCCGAGACCATCCGCGACGGCTGGCTCGACACCGGTGACCGGGGACGGCTCGACGAGCGCGGCAACCTCACCATCACCGGCCGGACGAAGGAGATGTTCGTCGTCGGCGGGTTCAACGTGTACCCGGCCGAGGTCGAGGACGTGCTGGCCCGCCACGACGCCGTCGCCGAGTCCGCGGTCGTCGGCGTCCCCGACGCGCGCCTCGGCGAGGTGGGCCGCGCCTACGTGCGGCTGCGGCCGGGGCGCCGGGCCGAGCCCGAGGAGCTGATCGCGCACTGCCGGGAGCTGCTCGCCAACTTCAAGGCGCCCCGGGAGGTCGTGTTCGTGGACGAGCTCCCGAAGACGGCGTCCGGCAAGATCCGCCGCGTCGCTCTCAAGGACGCCGCCGCACAGCAGGCTTCCTAGGCCGGGTCAGAGAGCCGACATGACCCGGGTCCTGTGCTCCGACGGCGTGCCCCACGCCGAGTAGAGGGCACGCGCCTTGCGGATCCACAGCGACGGGTCGTACTCGTCGGTGTAGCCGATCGCGCCGTGCACCTGCAGGGCGGTCTTCGCCGCGCCGTAGGATGCCTCGGACGCGGCGGCCTTCGCGGCGGACACGTCCCGCGGGAAGTCCGGCGTCCCGTACGACAGCGCCGCTCCGAACACCAGCGGGCGCGCGAACTCCAGCTCGACCTTGACGCTCGCCAGATGGTGCTTGACGGCCTGGTACTCGCCGATCGGACGCCCGAACTGGTGCCGCGTCCTGGCGTACTCCACCGACGCCTCCAGCAGCGCCTCACCGAGCCCGATCTGCTGCGCCGCGCACAGCAGCGCGCCGAGGTCGGTGAACCCGCCGCCGCCCTCGACGCGGAAGAGCCGCCGTGCGGGGTCCAGGGACGCCAGGGGCTCCCCGGCCCGGCGTTCGACGCCGTCGCAGGCGATGACGAGGTCGGCGACGTCGGCGTCCAGTGCGTGCGGGACGGCCATCGACACGATCGCCTCGCCCTCGGCGATGCGGGACGGCCACGGCGAACCGGCGAGCAGCTCGGTCGCGGCGAGCGTCTCGACGTAGGGGCCCGGCGCGGCGGCGCGTCCCAGCTCCTCGGCGGCGACGACCAGCTCGACCGGCAGCACGCCCGCCCCGCCGTCCTCCTCGGGGACGGCGAGCGCGAACACCCCGGCCTCGGCGACCGACGACCACAGCGCCCGCCCGGGGCCGGGGTCGCCCGCCGCCCACGCACGGACGATCTTCGCGGTGCCGCTGTCGGCGAGCAGCGCCCGCAGCGACTCGGCGAACATCCGCTGCTCGGCGGACAGGACGAACTTCACCGCGACCCCCTCGGCAGGCCGAGCACCCGCTCGGCGATCACGTTGCGCTGGATCTCGTTGGTGCCCGCGTAGATCGGGCCGGCGAGCGAGAACACGTAGTTCTCCAGCCACTCCGACCACAGCTCGGCGTCCGGGCCGAGCAGGTCGAGCGCCGTCTCGTGCAGTTTCACGTCGAGCTCGGACCAGTAGACCTTGTTGAGGCTCGACTCGGCCCCGACGTCCTCGCTGCGCGAGATCGTCTCGAAGCCCTTGAGCCGGTACGCCCGCGACCGGATCCAGATGTCGGCGACCCGGTCCCGCAGGGCCGTGTCGGACGGGTCGGCGCGTTCGCGCCACAGCGCGACGAGGCGGTCCGCCGCGGCCATGAAGCGGCCGGGGCTGCGCAGGGTGAGGCCGCGTTCGTTCCCGGCCGTGGACATCGCGACGCGCCAGCCGTCCCCCGGCCGCCCGATGACGTCGTCGTCGGGGACGAACACGTCGTCAAGGAAGAGCTCGGCGAACGCGGGCTTGCCGTCCAGGCGTCCGATGGGACGGACGGTCACGCCCTCCGCGTCCAGGGGGAACATCAGGTAGATGAGGCCCTTGTGCCGTTCCGAGTCGGGATCGCAGCGGAACAGGCCGAACGCCCGGTCGGCGAACGCGGCCCGGGAGCTCCACGTCTTCTGGCCGTTCAGCAGCCAGCCGCCGTCGGTCCGGGTCGCGGTGGACCGCAGCGCCGCGAGGTCGCTGCCGGCGCCGGGCTCCGACCATGCCTGCGCCCAGATCACCTCGCCGGCGGCCATCGGCGGCAGGATCCGGGCGAGCTGGCCGGGCGTGCCGTGCTTCATCAGCGTCGGCGCGAGGAGGTTGATGCCGTTCTGGCTGACCCGCCCCGGCGCGCCGGCCGCGTAGTACTCCTCCTCGAAGATGAGCCACTGCAGGACGGTGGCGCCGCGTCCGCCGTACTCCTCGGGCCATGCCACGACACCGAGCCGCGCCTCGCCGAGCGTCCGCTCCCACTCGCGGTGGGCGGCGAACCCCTCCTCGGTCTCCAGCGACGGCAGCGGCCGCTTCGGGACGTGCTCGCGCAGCCAGGCCCGCACCTCCGCCCGGAACTCCTCGTCCTCCGCCCCGAACCCAAGATCCATCCGACCTCTCCCTCACCGGCTGTCAGGCAAGGTAGGCCCCGGTCGTCCGTCCCGCACGGCCGAGTCCCGGGGGGTGGGACTCGGCCGGGTTCAGCGGATGCGGGCCACCCCGCAGAACGCGTCCACCTCCGGCGGTTCCCCGATCGCGGACGGCTCGGGACGCCACCGCGACACGCTGACGACCCCGGGTTCCAGCAGCTCCATGCCGGCGAAGTAGCCCGCGATCCGCTCGGGGGAGCGCAGGTGGTAGGGGACGCCGCCCGCCTCGACGTACCGGGCGATCGCACGGGCGCGGGCGGTCTCGTCCGGGGCGTCCGCGTCGTCCGCGCCGGTCACGTTCGTCCCGTCGTTGATCACGACGTGGCTGCCCGGTACGAGCGGAGCCACCAGGCGGGCCAGGATGCCCTCGGGGTCCTCCTCGTCGGTGATGTGCCCGAGGATGCCGAGCAGCAGCAGCGCCACCGGCCGGTCGAAGTCGAGGGTCTCGGCGGCCCGGTCGAGGATCACGTCCGGCTCGCGGATGTCGGCGTCGATGTAGGAGGTGGCGCCCTCCGGGGCGGAGGTGAGCAGGGCCCGCGCATGCGCCAGGACGAGGGGGTCGTTGTCGACGTACACGATCCGGGCGTCCGGCGCGATCCGCTGCGCGACCTCGTGCGTGTTGTCGGCCGTCGGCAGCCCGGTGCCGATGTCGAGGAACTGGCGGATGCCGGCCTCGCCCGCCAGGTACCGGACGGCCCGGACGAGAAAGGCCCGCGAGTACCGGGCGATGGCCGCCTGCCCGGGGAAGATCCGAAGGAACTCGTCCCCGACCTCACGGTCGACCGGGTAGTTGTCCTTGCCGCCCAGCCAGTAGTTCCAGATGCGAGCGGAGTGCGGGACGGACGCGTCGATCCGGGGGTGCTCGGCCATGAGGCCCTCCGAAGCCGAGATGGTCAAGGGCAGAGATGATCATACTTTCTGTGCCCTTGACCGTACATGAGGGCGTCGGTCAGACCGAGGTCGGTGTTTCGGATGAGCCGGATTCGTCCGACGATCTGGGCGACGGCGCACCCTCCTTTCCGGTGCCCCCGTCCTTCCCCTTGTGTGTCGTGCCCGGCTCGTCCGGGGCGTCGTCGCGGTCGAACCAGGCGGGGACCTCGCGCTGGGTGTCGAAGCCGCGGGCCACGAGGACGTCGGTGGACGAGTGCGCGAGGATCGACAGCGCGATCGTCGCGGCGACGAGGTAGAAGATCTTCTCGCCGGCGTCGATGCCCGACTCCAGGACGATCAGCCCGTAGACGACCGAGGCGAAGCCCTTGGGCCCGAACCACATCGCCGCGAACTGCTCGCGGGCGGTCAGCTTCGACCGCAGGAACGACAGCCAGATCGCCACCGGCCGGGCGATCACGAGGGCCAGGATCGCGAACACCCAGCCCGCCACGCCGACGTCGGCGAGGACGGCCGGCGTGAGCAGCGCGCCGAACACCAGCAGCGCGCCGAGCTTGAACAGCTCGGCGATCAGCTCGCCGAACTCCTCGAACTGCTCCTTGTAGTGGTCGCCGACCGTCGCGACCGTCACACCGGCGGAGAACGCGGCGAGGTAGAGGTTGCCGTGCGTGGCCTGCGCGATCGCGAGGACGAGCATGCCGATCGCGAGCGCGTTCAGCGGCTCGAACTTGGGCGAGACCGCGAACCACCGGGTGCGTTCCAGTCCCAGGGCGATGAGCGGCACCACGATGCCGATGACGATGCCGAGGCTCAGCTCGATCGCCAGCTCGTCGATGTGCAGGTCGTCCGAGCCCTCCGCGATGGCCAGGAACACGATGACGAACGGCAGGGCCACGCCGTCGTTGATCCCGGACTCCACGTTCAGCAGGCGGCGCAGGCGCGGCGGCACCTTCTCGTTGCCGATCAGCGCGGCGGCGAACACCGGGTCGGTCGGGGAGAGCACCGCCCCGAGCAGCAGCGCCTCGATCCAGTCGAGGCCGACGATGAAGTGGGCGAGCACCGCAGTGATGACGATCGTCAGCGGCAGGCCTCCCGCCAGCGCCCGGCCCGGCAGCCGCCAGGCGCTGCGCACCTCCTTCCAGCCGGCGTGCATGCCGTCGGTGAAGAGAACCGCGAACAGCGCCAGCTCGGCGAGGGTGTTGATGATGTCGTCCTCGGGTTTCAGCACGAGGACGTCGGCGACGCCTTCGCCCAGCAGGAAACCGCCGAGCAGGAACAGGGCGGCCGTGGACAGGATCGTCC
>DATCLF010000063.1:0-2386 GCA_036564055.1 Spirillospora sp. | reverse complement strand
CAGCACGCCGCCCTTGAGCTTGAAGTCGGCGAACCCGTACCGCTCCTGGGCCGCCTCCGCCTGCCGGACGATCCCCTCCGGCGTCAGGGTCTCCTCGTGGCGGACCCGGAACCAGCCGTCGGCGTCCTTCGGCGGCTCCTGGTAGGGAAGGTCGGTCTTGCGGCGGTCGCCGATGTAGAACAGGTAACCGAGGATCGGGATCTCGGTGCGCTGGACGCCGTCGCCGAGCAGCGCCGCGACCGGCACACCGAGGAACCGGCCCATCAGGTCCAGCAGCGCCGACTCGATCGCGGTCAGCGCGTGCACGGCGATCCTCGTGTCATGGGTCAGCGGGCCGCGTCCGCCCGCGTCGAGGTGGCCGAACGTCGCGCGGAAGGCGTTGAGGATCTCGTCGGAGCGTCCGATGGGCCTGCCGACGACCAGCTCCCGGGCGTCCTCCAGCGCCCGCCGGATCCCCTCGCCGCCGGGCACCTCGCCGACGCCGGCGGCGCCCGAGGAGTCGCGGAGCAGGACGAGGTTCCGCGTGAAGAACGGGCCGTGCGCGCCGCCCAGGTTGAGCAGCATGCTGTCGTGGCCGGCGACGGGCACGACCCTCATCTCGGTGACGACCGGCGTGCTCATCGCCGCACCCCCTGGTGGGCGATCGGGCGCCGGAACCGCTCGATGGCGAGGCTCCCCACGGACGTCGTCCGCGCGTCGGACGTCGCGGGATACGGCCCGCCGTGGACCATCGCGTGCCCGACGCGCACCCCGGTGGGCCAGCCGTCCCAGATGATCCGCCCGGCCAGGCGTTCCACGACGGGCAGCAGCCGGTCCGCCGCCTCGCGGTCGCCCGGGGCGGCGTGGATCGTCGCGGTCAGCTGCCCTTCGAGGCCGCGGGCCAGCCGCGCGACCTGGTCGAGATCCGCGCAGCGGACCACGAGGGAGCACGCGCCGAAGATCTCCTGCTGCAGGTCGGGGCCGAAGTGCTCGCCGTCCACGGCCACGAGGGCCGCCGCTCCCCCGATCGCCGCGTCCGGCTCCCTCCCCCGCGCGAGGATCTCCACGTGCGGGTGCCGTTCGAGCCGCGCGACGCCGTCGGCGTAGGCGCGTGCGATGCCCTCGGTGAGCATGGGCGCGCCCGGATCGGCCGCGATCGCCTTGGCCGCCGCGTCGAGGAACGCGTCGAGCGCCGGCCCCCGGACGGCGAAGACCAGCCCCGGGTTGGTGCAGAACTGACCGGCCCCGAGCGTCACCGAGCCGACGAACGCCTCGGCGAGCTCGCCGGCGCCCTCCGCGAGGGCCTCCGGAAGCAGGAAGACCGGGTTGACGCTGCTCATCTCCGCGTACACCGGGATCGGCACCGGGCGGTTCGCCGCGGCCTTCGCGATCGCGAGGCCCGCCGCCCGCGACCCGGTGAACCCGACCGCCCGTACCCGCGGGTCGGTGACGAGCGCGATGCCGAGCGTCGGCCCGTCCCCGTACAGCAGGGAGAACACGCCCTCGGGAAGGCCCGCGTCCCGGACGGCGTCCGACACGGCGCAGCCGACCAGCTCGCACGTCCCGGGGTGGGCGTCGTGCGCCTTCACGATCACCGGGCAGCCGGCCGCCAGCGCCGACGCGGTGTCCCCGCCCGCCACCGAGAACGCCAGCGGGAAGTTGCTCGCCCCGAACACCGCGACCGGTCCGAGCGGCACCCGGCTCTGCCGGATCTCCGGACCGGCGTCCCCCGCGGGGTCGATGCTCACGACCGGCTCGGCGGCGCGCAGGTCGCCGGCGAACAGGCGGAGCTGCCCGGTGGTGCGGGCGACCTCGCCCGTCAGGCGCGGCACGGGAAGGCCGGTCTCGGACGCGGCGCGTTCGACGAGGACGTCGGCGAGGCCGTCGAGCCGGTCCGCGATCGTCTCGAGGAAGGCGGCGCGCTGCTCGGGAGACGTCGCGCGGTAGGCGTCGAACGCCTCGTCGGCCAGGGCGCAGGCCCGGTCCACCTCCGCCTCGCCGCCGTAGCGGTACTCGGGGGCGAGACGTTCACCGGTGCGGGGATCGACGGCGGCGATCGCCGTGCCCGTTCCGGCGACGCGCTCGAAACCGATCACCATGTGCCCGGTGAGCTGCGTCATCGTCGGGATCCTCCTGGCGTCCGGCGGGTGGGTCATTCCGGACGATAGGAGACGGATCAATACCTGTCCAACACGAAATGCGCATCGTTCGATGCCGGTCCGGTATCACTCTGCCGGTATCACCCTGCGCCGTCCCCGGACACACGGACGGCCGCGCGGGGTGGTCCCGCGCGGCCGTCCGTTCGGCCGAGCAATGCGTCAGCGTGTGAGCTTGCGGTGCGTCACCCGGTGCGGCCGGGCCGCCTCGGCCCCGAGCCGCTCGATCTTGTTCTTCTCGTAGTCGGCGA
>DATCLF010000062.1:0-5103 GCA_036564055.1 Spirillospora sp. | reverse complement strand
CGGCGACCACGCCCGGGTGGCGCAGCGCGGCCGTCGCGCGCGCCTCCGCCAGGAGCCGCCGGCACAGGGCGCGGCGTTCTGTTTCGGTGATGCGCGCGGGGAGACGGACCTCCTTGACGGCGACGTCCCGGTCCAGCATCTCGTCGTACGCCCGCCAGACGGTTCCCATGCCGCCCCTGCCCACCACAGAGAGCAGGCGATACCGTCGCGCGAGGGGTATCAGCCGATCCCCATCCATGCCGAACTATTCGCCGGGAAGCGCCCAAGGAACGCTCCCACGGCATCAATCATTTTTTGACCGGTGGCCGCTGAGAAAAGGGAGTCCGGACGTGGTATGGGGCGGGAGATTACGTCAGCACGCTCCTCGCCCATGCGTAGTCGGATTTGCCGACGGCCGTGCGCCGGACCTCGTCGACGACCTTGAGCCGGCGCGGCAGCTTGTATCCGGCGAGACGTTCCCGGCAGTGGTCGGTCAGCCGTTCGAGCGTGACCGAGGCGCCGGGACGGGGCGCGACCACGGCGGCGACGCATTCCCCGAAACGCTCGTCGGGCAGCCCGACGACGACCGCGTCGTCCACGTCGGGATGCTCTTTCAGCGCGACCTCGACCTCTTCCGGGTACACCTTCTCCCCGCCCGTGTTGATGACGAGCGAGCCGCGGCCGAGAAGCACGATCGTCCCGTCCTCCTCCGGCGTGGCGAAGTCGCCGGGAACGGACCAGCGGGTGCCGTCGGCGTCGGTGAAGAACGTCGCGGCCGTCTTCTCCGGGTCGTTGTAGTAGCCGAGCGGAATGTGACCGCTGCGCGCCAGCCTGCCGACCTCACCGGGCGCGACGGGTTTCAGGTCGTCGCCGAGGACGGCGACGCCCGGCCGCATCGCGAACCGGGCCGTGCCCTTCCCGCCGCCGACCGACGGCCCGCACGCCCCGGTCTCCGAGGCGCCGTAGGTGTCGAGGAACATCAGGTGCGGCAGCCGTTCGCGCAGCGCCTGCTTCGCCCCCTCGGTGAGCGGCGCCCCGCCGGAGGCGACCGCGACCAGCGAGGACGCGTCGTGCTCTCCGGTCGCGAGCGCCTCGGCGATCGGGCGGGCCATGACGTCGCCGACCAGCATCAGCACGTTGGCGCGCTCGTCGGCGACCAGCCGGAGCGCCGCGCGGGCGTCGAAGGCCCGGTCGGTGTAGAGGACGACCTTCGTCCCGCCGAACAGACCCATGAGCGCGACCCACTGTCCCGCGCCGTGCATGACGGGAGCGCAGTCGAGCAGGACGGACGGAGGCCGCCCGGCGTTGGCGGCGAGCTCCTCGGGGGCGCCGACCGGGTCGCCGAGGGGGTTCCCGCCGCCGAGCGCGCCGAAGAAGATGTCCTCGCAGCGCCATTCGACGCCCTTGGGACGGCCGGTCGTCCCGCCCGTGTACATGATGTAGCGGTCGTCGCTGGACCTCGGCGGGAACCCGCCGCCCGGGTCGGCGTCCGCGAGCGCCCTCTCGTACTCGACCGCGCCGGGGACGGCGTCGTCCGCGCCGTCCTCCAGGACCACGACGTGCCGCAGCGCCGGCAGGTCCCCGCGGACCTCCGCCACCTTCGCCAGCAGTGAACGCTCGCCGATCAGCGCCACCGAGTCGGAGTCGGCGAGGACGTGCCGCAGCTCGGCGGGGACGTACCGGTAGTTCACCGGGATCGGCACCGCACGGATCTTGAAGGCGCCGAACATCGCCTCGATCCACTCGACCCGGTTGTGGGCGAGGATCGCGACGTGCTCGCCCGGCCCGACCCCGGCGGCCGCGAGATGGCGCCCCACCCGGTTCGCGCGCTCGTCGAGCTGCGCGTAGGTCCGCCGTTCGCCTCCGGCCACCAGCGCGGGGCGCTCGGGCCCGGCCTCGGCGAGGATCTCCAGCAGGTCGGCCAGGTTGTAGGTGCGCTCCATGCTCGTCCTCACACGTCGGGGTGGGCTCACGCGTCGGGATGAGCCTCGATCCGACGATGATCCCCGCGAAGGCGGGGGAACTCAACGCCTTGTTGGCATCGCGTCCAATGAGTCGGCCGGCGAGCCTGGCCGCACCGCGGTCCCGCGGCGCCCGATCCGGCCACGCCCGCGGTCCTTACACGGTCCTTATCCGGGTACCGGCATGCTTGGCGGTAACGATTCAGCATCAAACGGGGGTAGTGGTGAGCGCAGGCGCGATGGCGTGGACCCCGCCGACCTGGGAGGAGATCGTCAACGAGCACTCGGCCAGGGTGTTCCGGCTGGCGTATCGCCTCACCGGCAACAGGCACGATGCCGAGGACCTGACCCAGGACGTCTTCGTCCGGGTCTTCCGCTCGCTGTCCTCCTACAGCCCCGGCACGTTCGAGGGATGGCTGCACCGGATCACGACCAACCTGTTCCTCGACCGCGCCCGTCGCAGGCAGCGCATCCGCATCGACGCCCTCGGGGAGGACGCCGCCGACCGCCTCCAGGGGCGCGAGCCGGCCCCGCAGCAGGTCTACGACGACCGGCATCTCGACGCCGACGTCCAGAAGGCCCTGGACAGCCTCCCCCCCGATTACCGGGTGGCCGTCGTCCTGTGCGACATCGAGGGCCTGTCGTACGAGGAGATCGCCGCGACGCTGAACGTCAAGCTCGGCACCGTCCGCTCCCGCATCCACCGGGGACGCTCGCAGCTCCGCGCGGCCCTGGAGCACCGCCGTCCCGCCGAGGTGACGCAGACCGGGTGACGCAGACCGGGTGAGACAGACCGGGTGAGACAGACGGGGTGACACAGAGCTGAGCGCGCCGAAGCGACGGCGCGAAGCTGGTCGCGCACGCGCGGAAGGTGAGGAGACTCACTAGTGCCCGGCGAGTAACTTCTGATCTACCCTTCCGCCCGTGGACATCGTCTTCGATCGCCGCGGTGAGGGACCGCCCCTCGTCCTCCTGCACGGCATCGGCCATCGGCGGCAGGGCTGGGCCCCGGTCATGGACCTGCTCGCCGCCGAACGCGACGTCATCGCGCTCGACCTGCCCGGCTTCGGCGACTCCCCGCCGCTTCCCCCCTCCGCCCCGTACACCGTCGACTCCGTCCTGACCGTCCTCGCCGAGTTCTTCGACGAGCTCGGCCTGGAGGCGCCCCACATCGCGGGCAACTCCCTGGGCGGCCTGTTCGCGCTGGAGGCCGCCGACCGGGGTCTCGTCAGCTCCGCCACCGCCCTGTCCCCCGCCGGGTTCTTCAACGCCCTCGAACTCCGCTACGCGGCGGCCGTGCTGCGCGCCTCCCGCCTCGGCGCCCGCGTCCCCGAGACCCTTCTCACCCGCCTGGCCCGTTCCCCGCGCCGCCGCGCCGTGATGTTCGGCATGGTCTACGGCCGTCCCGAACTCATGGACCTGGATGCGCTCACCGGCGACGCGCGCGCGATGCGCGAGGCCCGCGCCTTCGACGCCACCCTCCGCGCCGGACGCACCGCACGCTTCCTGGGCTCCTGCGCCGACGTCCCGGTCACCATCGCCTGGGGCACCAAGGACCGGCTGCTCCTGCCCACCCAGGCGATCCGGGCCCAGCGCCGGCTTCCCGACGCCGACTTCGTCTGGCTGGAGGGCTGCGGTCACGTCCCCATGGCCGACGACCCGCCTCTGGTGGCCAGGACGATTCTCAAGGGCAGCGACCACCCCCTGAAAACCCGGTCCACGGCCCCGGCCACGGACGGCGACCGGGTCGGCGGGTGAAATCCCAGGCCCCGCAGCCCGGCGTCTTGGAACCGCGTCTCACGGCGGACCTTGGCCCCGGCCCGCCCGCGAAACAGGGCCACCGCGGAAACGATCTTCCGGCCCAAATCGCCGCTTTTGTGGAATCATGCCGGACATGACGGATGATCGCGGCGGTCACGCGGAGACACAGCGGGCCGGAGTGTTCAGGCTCCTGCTCGGGTTGATCGTCGGCCTGTTCGTGATGTTCTTCGGCAACCTGATCGTCGCCGCGCTCCTGGTCGCGTACCTGATCTTCCTGCTCGTGATCGCCGTCATCGCGGGCATCGTCTTCGACGCGGACGTCGGCCTCGGCGTTTTCCTCACGTCCGTCGGGCTGAGCACGCTCCTTCTCGTTGCGCTCGGGTTGCGCAATTACCGCCGTAAGCACCCGGACCAGTTCCGCAACGACCTGCGCGAGGCGGTGGTGGCCTGGGTGCTCGTCCTGGTCGTCGCCGGAGGCCTGGGCGGGCTGCTCGCGCTCGCGTTCAACCTGATCACCTGATTCGGCGGGAGCCGCGGCGCCGACGGCGCCATGAGCCGCCGAAGCACGGCTCGCCGGTCGGGAATGAGGGTCGCTTGACAGGTGTTTGAAAACTCAACTAATCTGCCCACGTCGTTGAAGTTTCAAGCACATCACCCACTGGAGTGTCCATGAGCATCGCGTCAGTCGCCCCCGACCTGACCACCGGAACCTGGAACATCGACCCCGCGCACTCCGAGGTGACCTTCGTCATCCGCCACCTCATGACCAAGGTGCGCGGGACGTTCACTGAGTTCAGCGGCACCATCGAGATCGCGGAGGACCTCGGCCGATCCAAGGCCACCGCCGAGGTCAAGATGGCTTCGATCGACACCCGCAACGCCGAGCGGGACGCCCACATCAAGACCGCCGACGTCCTCGACGTCGAGAAGTACCCGACCATGACCTTCACCAGCACCGGCGTGCGCGCCGAGGACGGTGAGCACTACCTGGACGGCGACCTGACCATCAAGGGCGTCACCCGCCCGGTGAGCTTCCGGGTCGAGTACAACGGCGTCGGCGAGGACCCCTGGGGCGGGACGCGCGCCGGATTCTCCGCCGAGACCACGATCAACCGCAAGGACTGGGGAATCGAATTCAACATCCCGCTCAAGGGCGAGAAGGCCCTGCTCAGCGACAAGGTCGACATTCAGCTCGAAATTCAGGCCGTCCGCGCCTGATCTCGCACCCGCGAGACGGGACGCATGCCCGAGAGGCCGTCCACCCGCGGTGGGCGGCCTTTCGAATGTCACCGCGGGCTGAACCCGTCATTGCGCTGCGCCATCGGATCAGATGGAATACGCACAATCCCCGCCACAACGGCGCGCCCGAGTCTGGAGGTCCGATGGCCGAGTGGAATCAGCC
>DATCLF010000061.1:0-14235 GCA_036564055.1 Spirillospora sp. | reverse complement strand
GGCGTGCCGCGGCGGGACGGCGAGGCGGAGCACGTCCGCGAACGTTCCCGCGTACCGGTCGGCCACCTCCCGCGCCAGCGCGGCGACCTCCGGGGTGAGGACGGGCTCGGGCGAGACGACCCGCTCCAGGTACAGGAGCCTGCCGTCGTGGTCGCTTCCGGCGACGCGCTCCAGCAGGAACCCGTCGACGAGCTTCCCGGCGAAACGGACCCGGACGCGGCAGCCGGGGACGGCCTCGGCGTCGAGCCCGTCCGGGACCAGGTAGTCGAAGGGACGGTCGAGATGCGGCAGGGACACGTCGACGGCGACCCGCGCGACCGGCAGGTGCGCGGCGGGACGGCGCGCACCCTTGCGCGGGGTCCTCGCCGGGGGCTTGGCGGCGCTCTTCGCCGGACTCTTCGCGGGCGTCGCCGCCGGTGGTTCCGCCCCGCCGCGGGGGCCGGACCGCCCGGACCGCCCGTCCGGTCCCGGCAGCCCGTCCAGGCCCGGGATGAGGTCCGTTCCCCCGCCGTCCTTCGTCACGTCCCCGTCCTACCAGATCGGCCCGACACCCGGTTCTGCGCGGCGCGGTTCTGCGCGGCGCGCACGGCCGCGCACGCTAGGGTTGACCCGTTCGAACGGGGTGCGCGTCCGCCGGTTCCTCACCCGTGCCCTTCCGCGCCCTCGCCGCCCGACGAGCCCGTGCAGGCGATGACGACAGCGCATACTCCAGAACGGGCGGACGCCCCTGTCCGGCAGGGCCCGTCACGCCGTCCGTCCGGCCCATCCTCCCCGTCGGCGTGGGCGAGGCGGGTTCGCCACCCCGTAGTGGCGGCCACGGTCACCTCGGCCGTCCTCCACCTGATCTGGGCGCTGTTCCTCGCAACGGAGGGCGGCGACCTCGCGGCGCAGGCCGCGTGGACCGACTTCGCCTGGAAGCACCCGGACGCGGCGTACAGCTTCGCCTGGTACGGCGGGATGCACCCGATCTCCTACAGCGTCATGTCCCCGCACCTGATGGCGCTGTTCGGCATCCGCACGGTCGCCGTGATCACCGGCACGGTGTCGGCCGGTCTCACCGCGTATCTGCTCAGGCGGTTCAGGGCCCCGGTGGCGCTGCCCGCCTCCCTCTGGGCCGCGTTCGCCCTGGCGTGCAACGCCGCGTCCGGCCGGGTCACCTTCGGCCTCGGCCTCACGTTCGCGCTCATCGCCGTGATCGTGGTGTTCGCCCGGCGCGGCGCCCCCGGCCCGCGCGCGGCGGGAACGGCGGGCCTCAGCCTGCTGTCCTCGCTGGCGAGCCCGGTCGCGGGGCTGTTCCTCCTGGTCCTGGCCGCCGGGCTGATCCTCACCGGGCGCCGCCGCGACGGGATCTGCCTGGCGATCGGCCTGCCCGTCGTCGTGGGCGCCACGAGCCTGCTGTTCCCCTTCGACGGCATACAGCCGATCTCGCTCACCGCGATCGTCCTGCCCGCCTGCACCAGCGTGGTCGCCGTGCTGACGTGCGCGCCGCCGAACTGGAGGTTCGTGCGGATCTGCGCCGGGGTCTACCTGACCGGGATCATCCTGACCTACCTGATCCCGTCGCCGGTCGGCAGCAACGTGGAGCGGCTCGCGCTGCTGTTCGGCGGGATGTTCCTCCTGTCGGCCGTCGCCCGCGCGCGGGGACGGCTCCGGATCGCGGTGCTGTCCCTGGCGTTCATCGTGACGGCGTCCTGGCAGGTGGTGAAGCCCGTCGACGACCTCATCCACACCGAGCCCGCCGACGAGGCCGCCGCGCACGCCCGCGACCTGATCGCGGAGCTGGAGGACCTCGGCGCGGACAGAGGGCGCATCGAGGTCGTCCCGCTGCGCTCGCACTGGGAGGCGGCGGGGATGAGCCGCCACTTCACGCTCGCCCGCGGCTGGAACCGTCAGGTGGACGCCGAACGCCACGAGCTGTTCTACGAGGAGGGCGCGCTGACCCCCGCCTCGTACCGCGACTGGCTGCATAAGTGGGCGGTGCAGTACGTCGTGCTGCCCAGGCAGGAACCCGACTGGTCGGCGCAGGAGGAGGCCGCCCTCGTCGAGTCGGGCCTGCCCTACCTGACGGAGATCTGGCAGGACGAGCACTGGCGGCTGTTCCGCGTCCTGCGCGCGACACCGCTGGTGGACCGCCCGGCGTCCGTTCACAGGCTCGACGCGGGCGAGCTCGTCGTGACGATGCCGCGGGCGGGGTCGGTGCTGGTGCGCGTGCACTGGTCGCCCTGGCTGAGGGTGACCGGCGGCGGGGACGCGTGCCTGGCGCGCGCGGGCGAGTTCGTCCGGTTGCGGGTGGACGCGCCCGGCCGCTACACGATCGCCGCGCGTTACGGTCTGCGGCGCGGTGACCGCTGCGCATCCTGACCGGCGGCGAGCACCTGGACGACGCGAGCCCCGGGGAGGACGTCCCCGGGGCTCGCGTCGTCCCTGCGCGGACCCCGGCGTCAGGGTCCGCCGGTCACGGATTCTTCGTCACGGATTCTTCGTCACAGGTTCGCCGTCACAGGCCGGCGGCGGAGGCGAGGGCCTCGGCGCGGTCCGTGCGCTCCCAGGAGAAGTCCGGCTCGGTGCGGCCGAAGTGGCCGTACGCGGCGGTCCGCTGGTAGATCGGGCGGAGCAGGTCGAGGTCGCGGACGATCGCGGCCGGACGCAGGTCGAACACCTCGAAGATCGCCTTCTCGATCTTCTCGGGGGCGACCTTCTCGGTGCCGAAGGTCTCGACGAACACGCCGACCGGGTGGGCCTTGCCGATCGCGTAGGCGACCTGCACCTCGACGCGGTCGGCGAGCTCCGCGGCGACGATGTTCTTGGCGACCCAGCGCATCGCGTACGCGGCGGACCGGTCGACCTTGGAGGGGTCCTTGCCGGAGAACGCGCCGCCGCCGTGCCGGGCCATGCCGCCGTAGGTGTCCACGATGATCTTGCGGCCGGTGAGCCCGGCGTCGCCCATCGGGCCGCCGATCTCGAAGCGGCCGGTCGGGTTGACCAGCAGCCGGTAGCCGGCGGAGTCGAGGTCGAAGTCGGCGAGGACCGGGTCGACGACGTGCTCCCTGATGTCGGGGGTCAGCAGTTCCGTCAGGTCGATGTCGGGAGCGTGCTGGCTGGACACGACGACGGTGTCGAGGCGGACGGCGCGGTCGCCCTCGTACTCGATGGTGACCTGGGTCTTGCCGTCGGGACGCAGGTAGGGGACGTCGCCGTTCTTGCGGACCTCGGCGAGGCGGTGCGCGAGGCGGTGCGCCAGCGTGATCGGCAGCGGCATCAGGTCGGGCGTCTCGCGGGTGGCGTACCCGAACATCAGTCCCTGGTCTCCGGCGCCCTGCCGGTCGAGCTCGTCGACGCCCTCGCCCTCGCGGGCCTCGTAGGCCGCGTCGACGCCCTGGGCGATGTCGGGCGACTGGGCGCCGATGGAGACCGAGACTCCGCAGGAGTGCCCGTCGAAGCCCTTCTTGGACGAGTCGTAGCCGATCTCGAGGATCTTCTCGCGGATCACACCCGGGATGTCCACGTAGGTCTCGGTCGTGACCTCACCGGCCACGTGGACCTGACCGGTCGTGATCATCGTTTCGACGGCGACCCGGCTCTTCGGGTCGTCCTTGAGCATCGCGTCGAGGATCGCGTCGCTGATCTGGTCAGCGATCTTGTCCGGGTGTCCTTCGGTGACGGACTCGGAGGTGAACAGGCGGCGAGGCACGTACGTGAACTCCTTGCAGCGGCTGCTGACTGTCGTCGCAGGGACGGATTCTTGTCGAGTCCGGCAGGGGACCTCGTCCCCGCCGTATTTCCCACTATGTCAGTGCGGAGTCTATCGGGAACGGCGCGGGGCGCCGCGTGCCCGAATGCTCCGGGTACCTCCAGACGTGGTCGGATGCACGATGATCGGGGGCTTGACGGGCCCGCCGGGCCGGCGGGGTCAACCGGGCGTCCGGGGAGCGAGGCGGGCGGCGACGAGGTCCCAGACGGTGTCGGCGAGCGCCTCCTTGGGGCCGTGCGGCACCTCGGTCACCGTGCCGTCGGAGCCGAGGATCACGGCTTCGTTGTCGGGGCGCCCGAAGGCGAGGTTCTCGCCGACCTGGTTGACGACGAGCAGGTCGCTGCCCTTGCGGGCGAGCTTGGCGCGGCCGTTGTCCAGGACGTCGTCGGTCTCGGCCGCGAACCCGACGATCACCTGGCCGGGGCGGCGGGTGCGGCCGAGCTCGGCGAGGATGTCGGGGTTCTTGACCAGCCGGATCGGTTCCGGCTCCGCGTCCTCCGACTTCTTGATCTTGGAGTCCCGGTAGTCGCCGGGGCGGAAGTCGGCGACGGCGGCGGCCATCACGACGGCGTCGGCGGAGCCCGCGGCCTTGAGGACGGCCTCGCGCATGTCGGCCGCGGAGCCGACGGGGACGACCTCGACCCCCGCCGGGTCGGGCAGGGCCACGTTGGCGGAGACGAGCGTCACGCGGGCGCCGCGGGCGACGGCGGTGCGGGCGAGCGCGTAGCCCTGCAGGCCGGAGGAGCGGTTGCCGATGAAGCGGACCGGGTCGATGGGTTCGCGGGTGCCTCCGGCGGAGACGACGACGTGACGGCCGGCGAGGTCGCGGGCGGCGGTTCCGCGGGCGAGGACGTGCCGCGCGACCTCGAACAGCTCGGCGGGTTCGGGCAGCCGGCCGGGCCCGGTGTCGGCGCCGGTGAGGCGCCCGGACGCCGGTTCGACGACGATGGCGCCGCGCTCCCGCAGGGTGGCCACGTTGGCCCGGGTCGCGGGGTGCTCCCACATCTCGGTGTGCATCGCGGGCGCGAAGACGACCGGGCAGCGGGCGGTGAGCAGGGTGGTGGTGAGCAGGTCGTCGGCGAGTCCGGCGGCGGCCCTGGCGAGCAGGTCGGCGGTGGCGGGGGCGACGAACACCAGGTCGGCGTTCTGCCCGAGCCGGACGTGGGGGACGTCGGCGACACCGTCCCACACGCGGGTGGACACGGGGTTGCCGGACAGGGCGGCCCAGGTGGGTTCGCCGACGAAGCGGAGCGCGTCCTCGGTCGGGACGACGGTGACGTCGTGGCCGGACTCGGTGAGGCGGCGGAGCAGTTCGCACGCCTTGTAGGCGGCGATGCCGGCGCTCACGCCGAGCACGACGCGCGGCTTGGGGGAGGTCATGTCGCCCACTGTCCCATCACGCACCGGGCGCGTTCACGGCGGGGCGCCGCCTGGGCCCGTCTCAGTTGTCGATGGGCTCGGCGCTCAGGAGCCCTTCGCGCGTCTCGCGGAGGGCGATCGACAGCGGCTTCTCCTGGACCTGGGTCTCGACGAGCGGACCGACGTACTCCAGCAGGCCCTCGCCGAGCTGGGCGTAGTAGGCGTTGATCTGCCGGGCGCGCTTGGCCGCGATGGTCACAAGGCCGTACTTGGTGTCGACGACTTCGAGAAGCTCGTCGATCGACGGGTTGGTGATGCCCTCACTGCTGGCTGCCACTCGGTGGCCTTCCCTAGGTCTCGTGTCCTTGAACAGCCATCAAGGTTAGCAGCTCGTCGCAGACGTTCTGGACGGACGTGTTGACGAGCGTGACGTCGAACTCCTTCTCGGCGGCGAGTTCGACGCGGGCGGCGGCGAGGCGACGTTCGACGACCTCGGGGGGTTCGGTGCCGCGGCCGGTCAGCCGGCGGACGAGCTCCTCCCAGCTCGGGGGTGCGAGGAACACCAGGAGGGCCTCGGGCATCGACCGGCGCACCTGCCGGGCGCCCTGGAGGTCGATCTCCAGCAGGACGGGTTCACCGCGGGCGAGGCGCTCCTCGACCGGCCGTCGCGGGGTTCCGTAGCGGTTGCCCGCGAACTCGGCCCATTCGAGGAGCTCCCCTTCGTCGACGAGCCGGTCGAAACCGGCGTCGTCGACGAAGAAGTACTGCACACCGTGGGTCTCTCCCGGCCGGGGGGGCCGGGTGGTCACCGAGACCGACAGCCACACCTCGGGGTGCGATCGGCGGATCTCGGCGACGACCGTGCTCTTGCCGACGCCCGACGGCCCCGACAGGACCGTCAGCCGCGACGAGAGCGGAGTGCGCTTGCGGGAGCCTTCCGGCGCGACGTCGGTCATGCTCACCTTGCCCGTCCGGGGACGTTCGGCCCGTGCGGGCCCGGCCGGGGGGCGGGTTCGACGCGGTGCGCGCCGGAGCCGGGCGGGATGGTGCCGGAGCCGGGTCGCCCCGGACCGGCCGCGGCGGTCAGGCCGCCGCGCCCGCCCGTGAGTCGCGCGTCAGCGGTTCGCACTTCCGCCGAACTCACGCTCCAGGGACGCGCGCTGGTTGGCGCCGAGGCCCCGCACGCGGCGGGACTCGGCGATGCCCAGGCGCTCCATGATCTGCTTTGCGCGAACCTTGCCCACACCGGGCAGGGATTCCAGAAGGGCCGACACCTTCATCTTTCCGATGACGTCGTCGGTCTGACCCTCTTTGAGAACCTCGGCGAGCGAGGTTCCCCCGTGCTTGAGCCGATTCTTAACCTCGGCCCGCTCCTTGCGAGCCTTGGCAGCCTTCTCCAGGGCTGCGGCGCGCTGTTCGGGGGTTAGGGGCGGAAGAGCCACGCCGGGTCACCTCAGGTTTCCACTCGACGGAGTCGGACGGGTTGGGAAACTAGCGAGTTCACCGCCCATTAGGCAACGTGAAGTGCCGTTTAGCCCGCCACAAATTCACGAAAATCACTCCTTGGAGTGTCCCGAATACAGAGTGTACACAAACGCGGGACTCCGTCCGCGCATCACGGCGCCTTGCTGGGATTTTCGCTTGATCGTGAAAATCTACCCCTTCCGGCACCATACGCGGTGGTTAGTATCGTTTCCCGGGGGCCGTGAGCGCGCCCGCCGGGACGGAGCCGCGCGTCCCGGCCTCGCCGGAGAGCCCGCGCGACGGGCTTTTGTGAGGTCCCCCACAAGCGGTCCCGACCGCGTGACACTCGTCACGCCGGGCCGTTCCGCACGTCGCGCCGGGACCGTTACTGCCATCCTCGACAACACGCGACCGCCAAGATCGTCAGTTCCCGGAGGTCCGTCACCGCACCAGGTCACAGCACCAGGTCACGCATCGGCTCTCCGCGCGTCCCCCGGCGCGGCGGACATGGACGCGGGTCGCCGGCCCCGCCGGAGACGTTCCCGGCGTGAATCGCCGCCCCGCGTGAACGAGTTCGCCCTTCCGCACGTATCGCAATGCGGGGCAGTGCGCCTCCGCGGCGCAGTGCGTCTGCGTAGTCGTGTGTCTCCGTAGCCGTGCGTCTCCGTATTCGCCTGCGACTAAAACCACAAAGTGCGATACCGCACGCCCGTGATCACCCCAATGCAAAACGTGCCCAGAAAAGGGAAGCCGCCACTTCCGCATGGCGCGGAACACGCGGCGCGTCTTGCGGCCCCTCCGGCGTCCGCCCGGCGGCCCTGGTCCACGGGGCACGGCGCCGTCGGATCACGAGGAGCCCGCGGACGTCCGGTGCAGGGCCGCGGCGATGGCGGCCGCGGCGGCCCCCGGGTCGGCGGCGCCGGTGATGGGACGGCCGATGACCAGCAGGTCCGCCCCCGCGGCGAGGGCGTCCTGCGGGGTCGCCACACGGGCCTGGTCCTGGCTCGCGGAACCCGCCGGGCGGACGCCCGGGGTGATGAGCGTGACGTCGGGACCGACCTCGGCGCGGACGGCCGCGACCTCCCGCGGCGAGCACACCAGCGCCCGGGCGCCCGCCTCGACGGCGAGGACCGCCAGCCGCCGGACCGCGTCGAGCGCGGGGCCCGCGAGGCCGACGGCGGCGAGATCGGCGTCCGTGAGCGACGTCAGCACCGTCACCGCCGCGATCTTCGTCGCGGGGGCCGCCTCGGCCGCCGCGCGGATCATCGCGGGCCCGCCCGCGGCGTGCACGGTCAGGTGGGACGGCTCCAGATGGGCGACGGCGCGGGCGGCGCCGCCGACCGTCGCGGGAATGTCGTGCAGCTTGAGGTCCAGGAACACGTCGACGGGGCCGGTCTCCCGCACGCGTGCGACGGCGTCCGGCCCGTACCGCAGGTAGAGCTCCAGGCCCACCTTGACGGTGGAGACGTGCGGCGTCACGAGGGCGGCCCAGCGCGCGGCCGTGTCCAGGTCGGGCGCGTCCAGCGCGACGGCGATGGGGGCGGTCACGGCATCTCCTTCTCGGGCTCTTCCGGGAGCACCTGGGGCGGGACGTACCCGGCGGGCTTGTGCGCGAGGCCCACGGCGTCGGCGAGGCGCCCGATGCGGCGGGCCACCAGGGCCTCCTCCAGCTCGCGCAGGACCCGCGGCGGGGCCGTCGGGTCGTGGAAGACGGCGGTGCCGAGGGCGACGGCGGAGGCCCCGGCGAGGATGAACTCCAGCGCGTCCAGACCGGTGGATATGCCTCCGACGCCGATGATGGGCGTCGTCGGCAGCGCGGCGTGCACCTGGTAGACGCAGCGGACCGCGATCGGGCGGACGGCCGGCCCCGACAGGCCGCCCGACACGCCGGCGAGGGCCGGGCGGAGCGTCTCCGGGTCGATCGCCATGGCCTCCATGGTGTTGATGAGCGTGAGACCGTCCGCTCCCGCGTCGACGCAGGCCAGGGCGATGGTGACGATGTCGGTGACGTCGGGGGCCAGCTTGGCGAAGACCGGGACGGACGGCCTGATCTGGTCGCGGACGGCGCGCACGACCGACGCCGCGGCGGCCGGGTGCCAGGCGAACACGCGGCCCCGGTCCTCGACGTTCGAGCAGGCGACGTTGACCTCGACGGCGGCGATGCCGGGGACGTTGCGCAGGCGCCGGCCGAGGTCGGCGTACTCCTCGACGCTGTTGCCCGCGACCGAGACGATCGTGCGGACGTCCTGCTCGAGGAGCCAGGGAAGGTCGCGTTCCAGGAAGGTCTCGATGCCGGGCCCGGGCAGGCCCGTGGCGGTGAGGAGCCCGCTCGGGGTCTCGGCGACCCGGGGTGTCGGCCGGCCCGCGCGCGGCTGGGCCATCACGGAGGTGGTGACGAACGCGCCCAGGCGGTTCAGGTCGAAGAACTGGGCGAGCTCGCGTCCCGTCCCCCCGCACCCGGAGGCCGTCATGACGGGATTGGGCAGCTCCAACGGGCCGAGCGAGGTCCTGACCCGGTCGCTCACCGGGAACCCCTTTCCGAGACGCTCAGGACGCGCGGCGCGCCGAGCGCGTCGAACGGGATCGTTCCGAGGTCGCCCCACCGGACGCGGTCGCCGCGCAGCACCGGCCCGTCGGCGCAGGCGCGCACCATGCGGGTCACGCCGTCGTCGCCGTGGACCGGCAGCATGCACGTCATGCACACGCCGATGCCGCACGCGCCGGTCCGCTGGAGGAACTCCTCGACCGACACCTGGGAGGGCAGGCCGAACTCGGCGGCGACCTGGGTGACCGACCGGAGCAGGTCCGTCGGGCCGCAGCCGTACACGACGTCGGCGCCGGTCTCCTCGATGACGCGGGGCAGGACCTCGCGGACGGTGGCGCGCTCCCCCATCGTCCCGTCCTCGGTGACGACGGTGGAGCTCGCGCCCATCCGCTGGGCCATGCGGGAGCCGAACACCTGCCGGGCGGACGGCCCGCCGAGCACGAAGTGCACCTGGCAGCCGCGCCGCAGCAGGGCGTCGGCGAGCGCGAACACGGCGGCCGCCCCGGGGCCGCCGCCGACCAGCAGGCAGTTCACCGGGTCGCGCGGGAGCCGGAACGGACGCCCGAGCGGCCCGACGAGATCGATCCTGTCGCGGGAGCGACGTCCGGCGAGCCAGGCGGTGCCGGGCCCGGTGTCGGCGAACACCAGCTCGACGGTGCCGCCGTAGTCGGGCTTCACCTCGTGCACCCCGAAGCAGCGGCGGATCAGCCGCGACGTGTGCGCGCCGCCGACGGCGACCGCCACGAACTGCCCCGGCCTGAACCGTTCGGCGACGGCCGGGGCCACCAGCGTCAGCGCGTGGTAGTCCTGCACCTGGCGGACCGTCAGAACCGTCCCCGACGTCTGCACCGGTGTGTCGGACACCCGTCTCCCTCTCCTCGTCGCGTGCGCGGGCCGGCCGGCGCGGCGTCCACCCGGCGCGGCGTCCGTCCGGTGTCCGGCGGGCCGGCCCGCCCGCGCGGACCGCCGTCACCCGGACGCCATCCTGCCGCCACCGGCCCGGGACGGCCCGCCGACGCGCCCACGGGATCCGCCGAGCCGCTCGGCGTGCTCCTGCAGGGAGCGGACGCCGACCTGCCCGCCGGCGACGGCCTCGATGCCCTGGACCGCCGCCGCGAGCCCCTGCACGGTCGTCACGCACGGTACGCCCCGCAGCACGGCCGCGGTGCGGATCTCGTAACCGTCCAGCCGCGGCCCGGACTGGCCGGGGCCGCCGAAGGGGGTGTTGACGATGAGGTCGACCTCGCCGTCCAGGATCCGCCGCACGATCGTGGGCTCACCGGACGGTCCCGGACCCTCGCTGTGCTTGCGCACGATCTTGGCACGCACGCCGTTGCGGCGCAGGACCTCGGCGGTCCCCTCTGTGGCAAGAATCTCAAAGCCCAGGTCAGCGAGCCGCTTCACGGGGAACACCATGTGCCGTTTGTCGCGGTTCGCCACGGACACGAACGCGCGGCCCTTGGTCGGCAGGGGCCCGTAGGCGGCCTGCTGCGACTTGGCGTACGCGGTGCCGAACACCTCGTCGATGCCCATGACCTCGCCGGTCGAGCGCATCTCGGGGCCGAGCACCGTGTCGACGCCCTGCCCGCTCGCGTTGCGGAACCGGTCGAACGGCAGCACCGCCTCCTTCACCGCGATCGGCGCGTCCAGCGGCAGGGTGCCGCCGTCGCCGGTCTCGGGGAGGAGTCCCTCCGCCCGCAGCTCGGCGATGGTCGCGCCCATCATGACGCGGGCGGCGGCCTTGGCGAGCGGCACGGCCGTCGCCTTCGACACGAAGGGGACGGTCCGCGACGCACGCGGGTTGGCCTCGAGGACGTACAGGACGCCCGCGGCCAGCGCGTACTGGACGTTCATCAGCCCGCGGACCCCGATCTCCCGCGCGAGCGCCTCCGTCGCCTCCCGGATGCGGCGGACGTCGTCGTGGCCGAGCGTGATGGGAGGCAGCGCGCACGCCGAGTCGCCGGAGTGGATGCCGGCCTCCTCGATGTGCTCCATGATGCCGCCGAGGTAGAGCTCCTCACCGTCGTACAGGGCGTCGACGTCGATCTCGATCGCCTCGTCCAGGAAACGGTCGACCAGGACCGGATGCTCGGGGCTGGCCTCGGTGGCGCGGGTCATGTACGACTCCAGCGTCGCCTCGTCGTACACGATCTCCATGCCGCGCCCGCCCAGGACGTAGGACGGACGCACCAGGACCGGGTACCCGATCTCGGCGGCGATCTGCCTGGCCTCCCGGTAGGAGGTGGCCGTGCCGTGCTTGGGCGCGAGCAGCCCGGCCCTGGCCAGGACGCGCCCGAAGGCGCCGCGCTCCTCGGCGAGGTGGATGCTCTCCGGCGAGGTGCCCACGATCGGGACGCCGGCGTCCTTGAGCTTCTGGGCGAGCCCCAGGGGCGTCTGCCCGCCGAGCTGGACGATCACTCCGGCGACCTCGCCGGTCTGCTGCTCGGCGTAGACGATCTCCAGCACGTCCTCCAGGGTGAGCGGCTCGAAGTAGAGCCGGTCGGAGGTGTCGTAGTCGGTGGAGACCGTCTCCGGGTTGCAGTTGACCATCACGGTCTCGTAGCCCGCCTCCGCCAGCGTGAAGGAGGCGTGGACGCACGAGTAGTCGAACTCGACGCCCTGCCCGATGCGGTTCGGGCCGCTGCCCAAAATGATCACCTTGGGCTTGGTGCCCTGCGGGACCTCGGTCTCCTCGTCGTAGGACGAGTAGAGGTAGGGGGTCCGCGCCTCGAACTCGGCGGCGCAGGTGTCCACGGTGAGGTAGACGGGCCGGATGCCGAGGGCGTGCCGCAGCTCCCTGACCACGTCCTCGGACAGGTTGCGCAGCTCGCCGATCTGCGCGTCGGAGAAACCGTGCCGTTTGGCGCGCAGCAGCTTGTCCCGGGTGAGCGCGTCGTCGGCCGTGCGGATCTCCTCGGCGACCTCGTTGATCGCCGCGATCTGGTCGAGGAACCAGGGGTCGATCCCGGTGGCCTCGTGGAGGTCCTCGATGCTCGCCCCCGCCCACAGGGCGCGCTGGACGTCCTTGAGCCGCCCGTCATGGGGCCGGCCGGCCGACTCGACCAGCGCGGCGACGTCTCCGGTGCCGGGTTCCTCCGGCCAGCTGAACGACGAGCCCTTCTGCTCCAGCGACCGCAGCGCCTTCTGCAGGGCCTCGGGAAAACTGCGCCCGATGGCCATCGCCTCGCCCACGGACTTCATGTGGGTGGTGAGGGTCGTGTCCGCGCCGGGGAACTTCTCGAACGCGAACCGGGGCACCTTCACCACGACGTAGTCGAGCGTGGGCTCGAACGACGCGGGCGTCTCCCGGGTGATGTCGTTCGGGATCTCGTCGAGCGTGTACCCGATCGCCAGCTTCGCCGCGATCTTGGCGATGGGGAACCCGGTGGCCTTGGACGCGAGCGCCGACGACCGCGACACCCGCGGGTTCATCTCGATGACCACCATCCGGCCGGTGGCGGGGTGCACGGCGAACTGGATGTTGCAGCCGCCGGTGTCCACGCCGACCTCGCGGATCACCGCGATGGCGACGTCGCGCATGTTCTGGTACTCGCGGTCGGTCAGCGTCATCGCGGGCGCGACCGTCACCGAGTCGCCGGTGTGCACGCCCATCGGGTCGAGGTTCTCGATCGAGCACACGACCACCACGTTGTCGTTGCGGTCGCGCATGACCTCGAGCTCGTACTCCTTCCAGCCGAGGATCGACTCCTCCAGGAGCACCTCGGACGTGGGGGACGCGGCGAGCCCGGCTCCGGCGATGCGGCGCAGGTCGTCCTCGTCGTGGGCGAACCCCGACCCGGCGCCGCCCATGGTGAACGACGGCCGCACCACGAGCGGGTAGCCGAGGTCGGCGGCGGCGTCGAGGCACTCGCGCATCGAGTGGCAGATCCGCGACCGCGCGGACTCGGCGTTCAGCCCCCGTTCCCGCGCGACCTTGGCGACGACCTCCTTGAACCTCTCGCGGTTCTCCCCCGCCTGGATGGCCTCCACGTCGGCGCCGATCAGCTCGACCCCGTACCTGGCGAGGACGCCGCTCTCGTACAGGGCGATCGCGGTGTTCAGGGCCGTCTGGCCGCCGAGGGTGGGCAGCAGCGCGTCCGGCCGCTCCCGCTCGATGATCTTCTCGACGGCCTCCGGGGTGATCGGCTCGACGTAGGTCGCGTCGGCGAACTCGGGGTCGGTCATGATCGTGGCGGGGTTGCTGTTGACCAGCGTCACCCGCAGGCCCTCGGCCTTGAGCACCCGGCACGCCTGGGTGCCGGAGTAGTCGAACTCGCACGCCTGGCCGATGACGATCGGCCCGGAGCCGATGACCAGGACGGAGTTCAGGTCCTTCCTGCGCGGCATTACCTCCGCCCCTCCATCAGCTCGCAGAAGCGGTCGAACAGACCGGACGCGTCGTGCGGGCCGGCCGCGGCCTCCGGGTGGTACTGGACGCTGAACGCCGGGCGCTCCAGCAGCCTCAGCCCCTCCACGCAGCCGTCGTTGAGGTTGACGTGGGTGACCTCGGCCGGGCCGTAGGGCGTGTCGAACGGGCCGTCGGTGGGGGCGTCCACCGCGAACCCGTGGTTGTGCGCGGAGATGTGGACCCTGCCCGTCTCCCGCTCCTGCACGGGCTGGTTGACGCCCCTGTGGCCGAACCGCAGCTTGTACGTCCCCAGCCCGAGCGCACGGCCGAAGATCTGGTTGCCGAAGCAGATGCCGAAGAACGGGGTCCCCGAGTCGAGGACGCCCCTGAGGGCGTCCACCGCGTACCCGGCGGCGGCGGGGTCGCCGGGGCCGTTGGAGAAGAACACGCCGTCGGGGCCCAGGGCGAGGATGTCCTCGGCCGTGCTCGCGGCCGGAAGGACGTGCACCTCGCATCCGCGAAGCGCCATCTGGCGCGGCGTCATGGCCTTGATGCCGAGGTCGACGGCCGCGACCGTGAACCGCTTCCGCCCCGAGGCGGGGACGACGTACGGCTCGGGGGTCGACACGTCCCGCGCGAGGTCGGCGCCCTCCATCGAGGGGCTCTGCCGCACCCGCTCCAGCAGCGCCTCCACGCCCGGGGCGGTCGCCTCCGCCCCGCTGAAGACGCCCGCGCGCATCGCCCCCCGCTCGCGCAGGTGGCGGGTGA
>DATCLF010000060.1:0-11199 GCA_036564055.1 Spirillospora sp. | reverse complement strand
CCGCCAGCGTGGACTCCATCCCCAGCTCGGCGATGCAGGAGGACCACGTGTCCATGGGCTGGAACGCGGCCCGCAAGCTGCGCCGCTCGATCGACGGGCTGGCCGAGGTCCTCGCCATCGAGATCCTCACCGCCGCGCGGGCCCTGGACCTGCGCACGCCCCTGCGTCCCGGCCCGGCGACCGCCGCCGTCGTGGCCAGGCTCCGCGAGTCCGTCCCGCCGCCGGGCCCCGACCGTTACCTCGCACCCGAGATCGCCGCCGCGACCGCCATGGTCCGGGACGGCTCGCTGGTCGCCGCCGCCGAGTCCGTCACCGGTCCCCTGTCCTGAGGAGCCGCAGATGTCCGGTCCACGTCCCGTCCGCGCGCCGCGCGGCACCGAGCTCACCGCCAAGGGCTGGCCGCAGGAGGCCGCCCTGCGCATGATCCAGAACAACCTCGACCCGGAGGTCGCCGAGCACCCCGACGAGCTCGTCGTCTACGGCGGTTCCGGGAAGGCCGCCCGCAACTGGGACGCCTTCGACGCCATCGTCCGCTCGCTGACCGACCTGGAGGGCGACGAGACGCTGCTCGTCCAGTCCGGCAAGCCGGTCGGGATCTTCCGCACCCACGAGTGGGCGCCCCGCGTGCTGATCGCCAACTCCAACCTGGTGCCGCAGTGGGCGACGTGGGAGGAGTTCCGCCGCCTGGAGTCGCTCGGCCTGACGATGTTCGGGCAGATGACCGCCGGGTCGTGGATCTACATCGGCACCCAGGGCATCCTGCAGGGCACCTACGAGACGTTCGCCGCGGTCGCCGCGAAGCGCTTCGGCGGCAGCCTCGCCGGGACGATCACGCTGACCGCCGGGCTCGGCGGGATGGGCGGCGCGCAGCCCCTCGCCGTGACGATGAACGGCGGGGTCGCGATCTGCGTCGAGTGCGACCCGTCCCGCATCGAGCGGCGCGTCCGGCACAGGTACTGCGACATGCGGGCCGAGTCCCTGGACGAGGCGCTGCGGCTCGCCGAGGAGGCGAAGGCCGCGCGGCGGCCGCTGTCGATCGGGGTGCTCGGGAACGCCGCCGACGTCGTGCCCGAGCTGCTGCGCCGCGGCGCCCCGATCGACGTCGTCACCGACCAGACCAGCGCCCACGACCCGCTCACCTACCTGCCGCGCGGCGTCGCGTTCGAGGACATGGCCGCCGAACGCGACAAGGACCCGGCCGCGTTCATCGACCGGGCCCGGGCGTCGATGGCCGTGCACGTGGAGGCGATGGTCGGGTTCCAGGACGCGGGCGCGGAGGTCTTCGACTACGGCAACTCCATCCGGGGCGAGGCACAGCTCGCCGGGTACGAGCGGGCCTTCGACTTCCCCGGTTTCGTCCCCGCCTACATCCGGCCGCTGTTCTGCGAGGGCAAGGGCCCGTTCCGGTGGGCGGCGCTGTCGGGAGACCCGCGCGACATCGCCCGCACCGACCAGGCGATCCTCGACCTGTTCCCCGACAACGAGCCGCTGACGCGCTGGATCCGCATGGCGGGGGAGAAGGTCCACTTCCAGGGGCTGCCGTCCCGGATCTGCTGGCTCGGCTACGGCGAGCGCGACCGGGCCGGGCTGGCGTTCAACGATTTGGTGGCGCGCGGCGAGATCAGCGCCCCGATCGTCCTCGGCCGCGACCACCTCGACTGCGGGTCGGTCGCGAGCCCCTACCGGGAGACCGAGGGCATGGCCGACGGCTCGGACGCGATCGCGGACTGGCCCCTGCTCAACGCGATGCTCAACGTGTCGTCCGGTGCGACGTGGGTGTCCATCCACCACGGCGGCGGCGTCGGCATCGGCCGGTCCGTCCACGCCGGGCAGGTCTGCGTCGCGGACGGGACGCCCCTCGCCGCGGAGAAACTGGCGCGCGTCCTGACCAACGACCCCGGAACCGGCGTCATGCGCCACGCCGACGCGGGGTACGACCGTGCCGCCGAGGTCGCCGCCGAACGCGGCGTCCGGATTCCCATGGCCCGGTGAGCGGAGCCCGATGAGCAGCTTCGAGGAGATGTGGGCGGCGCTGCTGCCCATCGGCAGGGACGAGGCCACCGGCGGCTACCACCGGTTCGCGTGGACCCCGCCCGAGCTGGAGTGCCGCGCCTGGTTCCTGGACGAGGCGCGCCGCCGCGACATGCCCGTCGAGCACGACGCCAACGGCAACATGATCGCCTGGTGGTCGCCGGACGGTCCCTCCCCTGAGGGCGCCGTCCTGACCGGGAGCCATCTGGACTCGGTGCCCGGCGGCGGCGCCTACGACGGGCCGCTCGGCATCGTGTCGGCGTTCGCGGCGGTCGACAGGCTCCGCGAGCGCGGCGTCCGGCCGGCGCGGCCGATCGGCGTCGCGGCGTTCGCGGAGGAGGAGGGCGCCCGGTTCGGCGTGGCGTGCCTCGGGTCGCGGCTGCTCACCGGCGCGATCGACCCGGCGCGGGCCCGCGCCCTCACCGACGGCGACGGGCACACCTTCGCCGAGGTCCTCCACAACGCCGGGCTCGACCCGGACGCGATCGGCCCGGACGAGGACCTGCTCGGCAGGATCGGCTGCTTCGTCGAGCTCCACGTCGAGCAGGGCCGGGCGCTGCAGGAGCCGGTGGGGGTGGCGAGCGCGATCAACCCGCACGGCCGCTGGCGGTTCGACTTCGGCGGGGAGGGCGACCACGCCGGCACGACCGCGCTGCCCGACCGGCGCGACCCGATGCTGCCGCTGGCGGGCATGGTGATCGCCGCGCGGGAGGCCGCCGAGCGCAACGGGACCGTCGCGACCGTGGGCAAGGTCCGGGTCGTGCCGGGCGGGGTGAACGCGATCCCCTCGTCCGTCACGGCCTGGCTCGACGCCCGCGGCCCGGAGGAGGAGGCCGTGCGGCGGACGGTGAAGGAGATCGACGAGGCGGCGCGGGTCGCCGCGCGCCCGCACCGGGTGAGCGTCGACCTCGCCGAGGAGTCCTACACCGAGGTCGTCCGCTTCGACCGCGAGCTGCGCGACCGGATCGCGAAGACGCTCGGCGAGCCGCCCGTGCTGCCGACCGGCGCGGGGCACGACGCGGGCGTCCTGGCGGCGCGGGTGCCGACGGCGATGCTGTTCGTCCGCAATCCGACCGGGGTGTCCCACGCGCCCGCGGAGTTCGCCGAACCGGCGGACTGCCTGGCCGGAGTCGAAGCCCTTACCGCGGTACTGGACGACCTGGCGCGCGGGTAGGACAACCGACATGCAGTGGCACGCCCAGTTCGCCTGGCTCGGGGACGCCGTGGCGTCCGACGTTCTCATCGAGGCCGACGGCGAGCGGATCAGCCGCGTCGCCGCCGGCGTCCCCGCCCCGCCGGGGGCGCGGCGGCTGCCCGGCCTGACCCTGCCCGGGCTCGCCGACGCCCACTCCCACGCCTTCCACCGCGCGCTGCGCTCCCGCGTCCAGGCCCACGCGGGCACCTTCTGGACCTGGCGCGAGCAGATGTACGGGGTCGCCGGACGTCTCGACCCGTCGTCCTACCGGGCCCTCGCCACCGCGGTGTTCGCCGAGATGGCCCTCGCCGGGGTCAGCTGCGTCGGCGAGTTCCACTACCTGCACCACGGGCCTGGCGGCGTCCCCTACGACGACCCGAACGCGATGGGCGAGGCATTGATCGCCGCCGCCGCCGACGCCGGAATCCGCATCACGCTCCTGGACGCGTGCTACCTGTCCGGCGGCATCGGCGCACCCCTCAAGGGCGCCCAGCTTCGGTTCGGCGACGGCAACGCCGGGAACTGGGCACGCCGCGTCGGCACCCTGTACGAGGAGACGGAGAAGGCGGGGCGGGGTCACGCCCGGGTCGGCGCCGCCATCCACTCGGTCCGCGCCGTGCCCCGCGAGCAGCTCCGGGCCGTCGCGTCCTGGGCCAGGGAGCACCGGGCGCCCCTGCACGTCCACCTGTCGGAGCAGCCCGCCGAGAACGAGGCGTGCCTCGACGCCTACGGCATGACGCCCACCCGCCTCCTGGCCGAGGCGGGCGCTCTGGGCGCGCTGACCACCGCCGTCCACGCGACGCACCTCACCGAGGAGGACATCGGCCTCCTCGGCGCGACCATGACCGGCGTGTGCATGTGCCCGACCACCGAGCGCGACCTCGCCGACGGCATCGGCCCCGCGCGGGAGCTGGCGGACGCGGGCTCGCCCATCTGCCTGGGGACCGACCAGCACGCGGTCATCGACCTGTTCGAGGAGGCCCGCGCGGTCGAGCTGAACGAGCGGCTCCGCACCCGCAGCCGGGGCCACTGGACCGCGAAGGAGCTTCTCGCCGCCGCCACCTGCAACGGGCATTCGGGGCTCGGCTGGCCGGAGGCCGGCCGCCTCGAACCCGGCGCGTACGCCGACCTCGTCACGGTGAGGCTCGACTCGGTCCGGACGGCCGGCGCCGGCCCCGGCCACGCGGCGGAGGCGGCCGTGTTCGCCGCCACCGCCGCCGACGTCCGCCACGTCGTCGTGTCCGGCCGCCAGATCGTCGAGGACGGCCGTCACCTGCTGGTCGACGACGTTCCCGGCGCCCTCGCGGACGCGATCGAGGCCGTCACGGCCCCCGTGCGCGGTTGAACCCGGCGGAGGGGCCGCTAGTCTCAGCCACCACAAGCTGCCGACGGCGGGTTCGGTGAGGTACCGGTGAAGTCTTCTGTGACGGTGCGGGCGGCCGGGACGCTGCTCGCGCGGGTGGCGGCGTGCGCCGTCCTCGCGGCCGCCGCCGGATGTGCCGGCGGGGACGACGATGCGGCGACGGCCGGCCGCACGCCGGGCAACGCGGGCACGGGCTCCACGGCCTCCGCGACCGGCGCCGCCGCCGGTCCCGAGGGCCCGGACGGGGCGCCGGGGTGCCGCCCGGCGTCGCCCGTCGCGCCCCATGGAGGTCACGGGCTGCCGGAAATCCGCGCCACCGGCGACGGCATCCGGGCGTGGGGGCTGATGATGTCGGCGACGGGATGGCCGGTGCGCGCCGGGAAGGAGCTGAAGATCGTCTGGCGGGTCACCGGCGACGGTCCCCTGCGCGCCACGGCGACCGGTCCCGACGGCCGGGAACACGGGCCCGCCTGGGGACCGGAAAGCCACGGCGGCAGCAACTTCGACCGCCCCGGCGAAGAGTGGGGCATCGGCTACCGGATCGACGAGCCGGGCTGCTGGCGGCTGCGGCTGGCCCGCGGCACCGGCACCGCGGACGCCTGGCTGCGGGTCGCCGCGTGAGATCCTGCCGGGGTGAGCACCGGGAGCATCCTCATCGCGAACATCGGCGAACTCGTCACCAACGACCCCGCGGTCGGCGGCGGCCTCGGAATCGTCCGCGACGCCGCCCTCGTCATCGAGGACGGCCGCGTCGCCTGGACGGGACCGGCCTCGCGCGCCCCCGCCGCCGACGCGTCCTTCGACGCCGCCGGGCGGGCCGTCCTGCCCGGCTTCGTCGACTCCCACGCCCACCTCGTCTTCGCCGGCGAGCGCGCCGAGGAGTTCGCCGCCCGGATGAGCGGCCGCAGGTACGCCGCGGGCGGCATCCGCACGACGGTCGCACGCACCCGCGCCGCGTCCGACGACGACCTGCGCGCCACCGTCCGCCGCCTGGTCGGCGAGATGGCGCGCCAGGGCACGACGACGGTCGAGTGCAAGTCCGGCTACGGCCTCACCGTCGGGCAGGAGGAACGGGCCGTCCGCATCGCGGCGGAGTTCGCCGACGAGGTCACCTACCTCGGCGCTCACGTCGTCCCCGACGAGTACCGCGACGACGCCGCCGGCTACGCGCGTCTGGCCGCCACCGACATGCTCGCGGCGTGCGCGCCCCACGCCCGCTGGATCGACGTCTTCTGCGAGGAGGGCGCGTTCGACGCCGACCAGGCCCGCGAGATCCTGCAGGCGGGCGTCAAAGCGGGGTTGGCCCCCCGTCTCCACGCCAACCAGCTCACCCAAGGGCCCGCCGTGCGTCTCGCCGTCGAGCTGGACGCCGCGTCAGCCGACCATTGCACGTTCCTCAGCGACGCGGACGTCGATGCCCTGGCGTCATCGGAGACCGTCGCGACCCTCTTGCCGGGCGTGGAGTTCTCTACCCGCCAGCCCTATCCGAATGCGCGCAGGCTCCTGGACGCGGGCGCCACCGTCGCCCTCGCCACCGACTGCAACCCGGGCTCCTGCTACAGCTCCAGCATGGCGTTCTGCATCGCCGTCGCCGTCCGCGACATGAACATGACGCCCGCCGAGGCCGTGTGGGCCGCCACGGCGGGCGGCGCCCGCGCGCTGCGCCGCACCGACGTCGGGCACCTCGCCCCCGGAGCCCGCGCCGACGTGCACGTCCTGGACGCCCCGTCCCACGTCCATCTCGCCTACCGCCCCGGCGTCCCCCTGACCGCGGCCGTCTGGAAGGGCGGCGTCCGGGTGAGGTAGAGGTCAGGAGAGGTAGCGGCGGTTGACCCTCACGAGGGGCTTGAGGCCGGCGGAGATGTAGTCGACGGCGAGCACCTCGGCGATGACGAGGGTGTGGTCCGCGGCCTCCACGACCCGGCGGGTCTCGCACTCCAGGGCGGCGACCCCCTTGTCGGGGATCAGGGCGTCGGAGTGCGCGCCCCGGTGGTGCGGCTCGCTCGCGAGGAGGAGGCGGGCGCTCGGGCGGCCTTCGGCGGCGAAACGGCCGGCGAGGGCGCGCTGTCCCGCGGACAGGATCGTCGCGGCCCAGCGGTCCCGGCGTCCCAGCACCTCCGCCAGGTAGGACGACGTCGTCACGCTCGCCAGCACCGTCGGCGGGTCCAGGGACACCGACGTGAACGAGGTCACGGTCGTGCCGAGGTCGTCGCGGCCGTCGCGGACCGTCACGACGACGACGCCCGTCGCGAATCCGGCGATCGCCTCGGCGAAGTCGGCGGTCAGCGGATCTCCCAGACGCCGGGGAGGGTCAGCGGGCCGGCGGCGGGCAGGCCCAGCCGGGCGGCGACGCCGCCGAGCGACCCCCAGCCGTCGAAGCGGGCGCGCGCGGCGGTGCGGTCCTCGCTGGACTCCGGCGGGCGGAGACGCTCCAGGGGGGAGGCCTGCGGGAAGACCCGGACCGGGGCGTCGGCGGGCAGACCCGCCTTCTTGCGGGCCAGGTCCAGGGCCCGGTCGAGGCCGCCGAGCTCGTCGACGAGGCCGTTGCCGTGGGCGTCGGCGCCCGTCCAGACCCTGCCGCGGGCGAGTTCGTGGACGCGTTCGCGGGACATGCGGCGGCCCTCGGCGACCCGCGAGACGAAGTCGTCGTAGATCTTGTCGAGGGAGGCGTTGACGCGTTCCCACTCCGACTCGCTGAAGTCCTTGGTGGCGCTGGACATGCGGGCGTGCTCGCCGTCGGCGACGCTGCCGAAGCCGATGCCGATGCGGTCCAGGAGGCCGTTCATGACGGCCTTGCCGGTGACGACCCCGATCGAACCGGTGATCGTGCCCGGCTGCGCCACGATCGTGTCGGCGGCCATGGAGACGTAGTAGCCGCCGGACGCGGCGACGTTGCCCATCGACACGATGACGGGCTTGCCGGCCCGCTGGGCGAGGACCACCTCCCGCCAGATCGCGTCGGAGGCGACCGCCGAGCCGCCCGGGCTGTTGACGCGGAAGACGATCGCCTTGACGCGGTCGTCCTTCACCGCGGCGCGGAACGCCGCGCCGATCGTGTCCGACCCCATGGCGGGGGCCGCACCCGGCAGCGGCCCGCCGCGGCCGCTGCGGCCGAGCCGGATCGGGCCGTGCCCGTGGATGAGCGCGATGCCGTCCTGCCGGCCGGGCTGCGGGAGCCGGGACGCGAGGTTGTGCGCGCGGTTGTAACGGGTGACGTAGCGGAGCTGGGCGTCCTCGCCGAACTCGGCGCGCAGGTCCGCGTAGACCTCGTCGCGGTAGGCGAGCCGGTCGACGAGACCCTCCTCCAGCGCCTCGCCCGACAGCAGGGGACCCCGGTTCATGAGGTCGCGGACCTTGTCCTCCGGCAGGTTCCGCCCGGCGGCGACGGCGGAGACGATCTGCTCGACGATCGAGGTGACGAGACGCCGCGACGACTCCTCGTGCTCGGGCGTGTAGGACTTCTCCATGAAGGTGTTCGCCATGGTCTTGTACTCGTGACGCTTGGCGAACCGGGGCTCGATGCCCGCCTTCTCCAGGGCGCCGGCGAAGAACGGCTCTTCGAGCGCCATGCCGACCAGGCCGACCTCCCCCGTGGGCTGCAGGTAGATCTTGTCGAAGGCGGTGGCGAGGTAGTACGGGACGGTGCCGTGGCCGCCCTCTCCGTACGTCTCGGCCCAGGCGACGGTGAGCTTGCCCGCGTCCCGCAGCGCCTGCACGGCCTCGCGCAGTTCCTGGACGAGCGCGAGCCCGATGCCGCCCGCGACCTTGACGACCAGCGCGCGGACCCGGCTGTCGGAACGGGCGCGGCGCAGCCCGTCCAGGACGTCGCGCAAATGCGTCTTGCGCATGGCCAGGATCGCCGAGACCGGGTCGGACGGCGTGGTGTCCACGATGCCGTCGACGAGGTCCAGTTCCAGGATCAGCGGGGCCGACCGCCGGTCGCGGGCCTGTTTGATGAGGTTGAGGACTGAGCCGGGATCCACCATGGACACAGACTATGCGCTCGGATACCGGAGATCCCGTGCCGATGGTCCACGTCGTCTCCTTCCACGGGAGGAGACGACGGCGGCGACGCCGGCGGGAGGAGACGTCAGCGGGAGAACGCCTTGTTGGGCGTGACGCTCGCCGACGCCTGCGCCAGCGGGCGCCCGGCCGCGTCCGACAGGACCGCGGTGCTGACCATGCGGGTGCTGCCGGAGTGCATGCACGTCGCCGTCACCGTGTGGGTCCGGTCGGCGTGGACGGGGCGCAGGTAGTTGACGTTGAGGTTGAGCGTGAGCATCGGCAGGAAGCGGTCCAGGGTGCTGCTCGCGGCCATGCAGACCGCGTTGTCGAGGATCATCGCGATGTAGCCGCCGTGGACGATGCCGCCCGGGTTGCACAGCTTCCGGCCGGGCGTCCACGCGAGCTCCACACGGCCGGGGGCGACGTCCGCGATGGCCTGCCCGATGTAGTCGTTGATGTCGGAGAACGAAGGGAGCCGTCCATCGCTCATCGCCCGGATGAACTCCGCCCCGGACAGCGTCTCCCACAGGGCGGCGGCGTCCTCGGCCGCCTTGTCGAAGGCCGTCTCCCCGGCGGCATCCGCGCTCGCGGCCTCCGAGCTCGCCTCGACGCTCAACTCGCACTCCTTGATCGCGACCGACTCCTCGAATGGTATTCGGCGTCGGGCGGCGCGCCGCTGTGCCGTTCATCACGGCCGCGGTGTCCAGCGGTTATCGTCGAACGCATGGGAGACGGCGACGGCTGGTCGGGCTGCGGGCTCGGTCACACGCACTGGGGACGGTTCGGTGCGGCGGGTCTGCTGCCCTACCACCGCGACTCCTCCGGCCAGATGTGGGTGCTGCTGCAGCAGCGCGCGATGTGGGGAATCGGCGGCGGGACGTGGGGGATGTTCGGCGGGGCCCTGCACAGCCATGAGGATCCGGTGACCGGGGCGCTGAGGGAGACGGCCGAGGAGTGCACGCTCGACACCGCCGTCGTGAAGGTGCACGGCACGAAGGTCGAGGACCACGGCGGCTGGTCGTACACGTCCGTGCTGGGATCGCTGGCGGACCTTCCGCACGTCGACCCGGCGTCCAGGGAGACGCGGCGCGCGGAGTGGGTGCGCGCCGAGGACGTCACGGACCGCAGGCTGTTCGAGCCGTTCGCGCGGGCGTGGCCCCTGCTGCGGGACGCGATGAGGGGCGTCATGCTCGTCGTGGACGCGGCGAACGTCGTCGGGGCCCGCGCGGACGGCTGGTGGAAGGACCGCGCCGCCGCGAACGCGCGGCTGCGGGACGAGCTGAAGGCCCTCGGCGCCGGGGTCGAGGGCATGCCCGACGGGATGGTCCGGTTCGACCGCTGTTTTCCCGACGTCGTCCTGGTGGTGGAGGGCGAGGCGAGGGACGTCGCCGCCGCGCCGTCGGACGGGGTGCGGGTCGTGGCCGCGCCGGGCAGCGGTGACGACACGATCGTGGACCTGGTCCGGAACGCGGGCCCCGACACGGCCCCCCTGGTGGTGACCGCGGACCGGGAGCTGCGGGGCCGCTGCGAGGCGGCGGGCGCCACCGTCACCGGGCCGCGCTGGCTGCTCGACCGGCTCTGACGCCCCCTGCCCATGGGCGTCCCCTCACATCGGAGCCTCACGTCAGGTGCGGGCTTCGGGGACGAGCCACAGCGCGCCCAGGGGAGGGATCCGCAGCACCGTGGACGCGGGCAGCCCGTGCCACGGCTCGGCGACCGCCTCGACGCGTCCGAGGTTCCCGACCCCGCTGCCGCCGTACGCGTAGGCGTCGGTGTTGAGGACCTCCCGCCAGCCGCCCTCGCGGGGCAGGCCCAGCCGGTAGTTCTCGTGGGGGGTTCCCGCGAAGTTGACGACGCACGCCATCACCGGCGGCTCACCCTCGTCTGCCGTGCCGTAGCGCAGGTAGGACAGGGTGTTCCCGCCCGCGTCGTTGCCGTCGATCCAGCGGAACCCCTCGTGGTCGGAGTCACGCGTCCACAGGGCGGGCTCGTCCCGGTAGACGCGGTTCATCTCGCGGACGAGCCGCTGCAATCCCAGGTGGAGGGCGCCCTCGGAGGCGTCGTCCAGAAGCCACCAGTCGAGCGGCCGTTCCTCCGCCCACTCGGCGCCCTGACCGAACTCCTGGCCCATGAACAGGAGCTGCTTGCCCGGATGCGACCACATGTAGGCGAGCAGGGCGCGGAGCCCGGCGAACCGCTGCCAGGAGTCGCCCGGCATCTTGCTCAGCAGCGACCCCTTGCCGTGGACGACCTCGTCGTGCGACAGGGGCAGGACGTAGTTCTCGGAGAACGCGTACACCAGCGAGAAGGTGATCTCGTTGTGGTGGTACCGGCGGAAGACGGGTTCGTGCCGGAGGTACTCCAGCGTGTCGTGCATCCAGCCCATGTTCCACTTCAGGCCGAAGCCGAGCCCGCCCCAGTCGACCGGCCGCGAGACGCCCGGCCACGCCGTCGACTCCTCGGCGATCATCACGGCGCCCGGGTGCAGCCGGTACACGGTCTGGTTGAGCTCCTTGAGGAAGGAGATCGCCTCCAGGTGCTCGTTGCCGCCGAACACGTTCGGTGCCCACTGCCCCGGCTCGCGCGAGTAGTCCAGGTACAGCAT
>DATCLF010000059.1:0-15654 GCA_036564055.1 Spirillospora sp. | reverse complement strand
CGATCCCCAGCCATTGCAGGTGATCGAGCTTGCTGATCAGCCCGCGCAGATCACCGTAGCCGTCGTTGTTGGAATCGGCGTACCCGCGGACCGACACCTCGTAGAACACCGCCGTCTTGAACCAATGCGGATCACGCGGCGTTTCGGGGTCGAAGGCGTCCGGCAGCGGCTCGGACAGGGTAGGCACGGCCTCGGGGGGAAATTCGCTGATGGGCTCGTCCCTCGGCACCGCGCCCGGCGGCGGGTCCGGGGGCGCGCCGGGGGGCTGGGACTGCTGGGGACCGCTCAACTCTCGTTGCTCCCGACGGTGAAGACGTGTGCGGGCCTGGTGTGCGGGTCGAGGTAGACGTAATTGGAACGGCGCCACGTGTAGGTGGCCCCGTCGAGCTGGTCGGTGACCGTGTAGGGGTTGTGGGGGTCGTCGGGCAGGCCGAGGGCGGGCAGGTCCAGATGGACCGTGGCCTCGCGCGGCTGATGGGGATTGAGGTTGACCACGACCAGGACGACGTCGTCCATGTGGCGTTTCGAGAAGGCGAGCAGCTCCGGCTGGTCCACGTAGTGGAAGTGGAGATTGCGGAGCCACTGCAGCGCGGGGTGGGAGTTGCGCAGGGTGTTGAGCCGGGTGATGAGCGGGGCGATGGTGGCGCCGGTGCGGGCGGCGGCCTCCCAGTCGCGCGGGCGGTACTGGTACTTCTCCGAGTCGCGGTATTCCTCGCTGCCGGGCCGGACGGGTGTGTTCTCGCACAGTTCATAACCGGAGTAGATGCCCCACGTCGGGGAGAGCAAAGACGCGAGAATGGCGCGGATCTCGAACGCGGGACGCCCACCGTGCTGGAGATATTCGTTGAGGATGTCGGGCGTGTTGGCGAAAAAGTTGGGCCGCATGTAATCGGCGGTCGGCGGAGTGGTGAGTTCGGTGAGATAACTGCGGAGTTCCTCGGCCGAGTTGCGCCACGTGAAATAGGTGTAGGACTGGTGGAACCCGATTTTGGCCAACGTGTGCATCATCGCCGGACGGGTGAAGGCCTCGGCGAGGAACAGCACATCGGGGTGGGTGCCGTTGACGTCCGCCAGCAGCCGTTCCCAGAACGCGACCGGTTTCGTGTGAGGGTTGTCGACGCGGAAGATGGTGACGCCGTGGTCGATCCAGTGATGGACGATGCGGCGGACCTCCGCGTACAGGCCCTCGGGATCGTTGTCGAAGTTGAGCGGATAGATGTCCTGGTATTTCTTGGGAGGGTTCTCGGCGTAGGCGATGGAGCCGTCGGCGCGGGTGGTGAACCACTCGGGGTGCTCGGTGACCCAGGGGTGGTCGGGGGAGCACTGCAGAGCCAGGTCGAGCGCGACTTCCAGGCCGTGGGCGTGGGCGTGTTCGGCGAAGGCGTCGAAGTCGGCGAGGGTTCCGAGGTCGGGGTGGACGGCGTCGTGCCCGCCCTCGGGCGAGCCGATGGCCCACGGCGAGCCCGGGTCGTAGGGGCCCGCCTCCAGCGTGTTGTTCGGGCCTTTGCGGTACGTGGTGCCGATGGGGTGGATGGGCGGGAGATAGACCACGTCGAAGCCCATGTCGGCGATGGCGGGCAGCCGTTTCATCGCCGTGCGCAACGTGCCGGAGATCGGTCCGCGGCGGCCCAAGGGGTCCAGGGAGGCGCCCTCGGAGCGGGGAAAGAACTCGTACCACGCGCCGAACAGCGCCCGCGGCCGGTGCACGGCCAGGGAGTACCAGTCGCCGGTCGTGAGCAGGTCGCGCAGCGGATGCCGCTCCAGCACGTCCGTCACGTCCGGGTCGGACACGGCCTCCATCCGCTCGGTGACCGGGACGGTCTCGTCCCCGAGGAGGTCCGCCAGCCGGTCGAGGACGGGACGGTCCTTGCTGGGGACGCCCTCCGCCGCCCGGCGGAACAGCAGCGCCCCCTCCGCGAGCATGAGCTCCACGTCCTGGCCGCGCGGCACCTTGATCTGCGCGTCACGCCACCAGTGACCGATCGGGTCGCCCCACGCCTCCACCCGGAACGACCACGTCCCCGCGAACGTCGGCGTCACCTCCGCCGACCAGCGGTCCAGGCCCTGCCCCACCTCGGCCATCCGCCGGCCCGGCAGCTCCTCGCCGTCCGGCGTCCGCAGCACCACCGCCGCGCCCAGGGACTCGTGCCCCTCGCGGAAGATCGTCGCCGACACCTCGACCGTCTCGCCGACGACCGCCTTGGCCGGCCAGCGGCCGCAGTCCACCACCGGCGTCACATCGAGGATCGGGATGCGCCCGAGCTTCGGAATGCCGGGAGGGCGTGACGCTCCGGACTCGACGTGCATGGGCGACCCCTACCCTCGCGGGATTTTCGAAACGTCCCATGCCCCGGAACCTGGACCTACCGCCCCGTAGTTTTCGATAACTTTGCGCTGCTCGCCGGCGACTCGGCGTGAGATCGCCCGAGCGTCCGCCGCACAGGCCCGGACCCGCGCCAGGAACGCGCGAACGGAAGGCAAGGCGCGGTTCAAGCACGTCTTTGGGGACGGCCGGTTCGCCGCGGCTCCCGTTCCCGCCTCTCGCGGCACGCGAGCGCAGCACATAGCGTGACGTCGTGTGAAGGCAATCCGACGTTTCACGGTCCGCACCGTCCTCCCCGAGCCGCTGCGGCCGCTCGGGGAGCTCGTCCTCAACCTGCGCTGGTCGTGGCACCACGAGACGCTCGACCTGTTCCGCGAGGTGGACCCGGTGCTCTGGGAGGCCGTCCGCCACGACCCGGTCAAGCTGCTCGGCGAGGTCGCGCCGGAACGGCTGGAACGGCTGGCGGAGGACCGGCGGTTCCTGCGTCGCCTCCGGGACGTTTCCGACGACCTGCGCGAGTATCTGACGGCACCGCGGTGGTACCAGTCGCGTGCGGACGGCCTTCCGTCGGGTCACGCTCCGTCCTGCATCGCCTACTTCTCCCCGGAGTACGGGATCACGGCCGCGCTGCCGCAGTACTCCGGCGGCCTCGGCATCCTCGCGGGCGACCACCTGAAGACGGCGAGCGACCTCGGCGTCCCGATCCTCGGGGTCGGGCTGCTGTACCGGCACGGCTACTTCTCCCAGTCGCTGTCGCCGGACGGCTGGCAACTGGAGCGCTACCCGCCGCTCGACCCGAACGGCCTGCCGCTCACCCTGCTCCGCGAACACGACGGAACACCGGTCCGGATCACCCTCGGCCTGCCCGCGGGCGGACGCGGCCACGGCGGGGAGCCGAAGGGCGGGACGCTGCGGGCGCAGGTGTGGGTCGCGCAGGTCGGGCGCGTCCCGCAGCTCCTCCTCGACTCCGACGTGGAGGAGAACGACCCGGCGGCGCGCGGCGTCACCGACCGGCTGTACGGGGGAGGCGGCGACCACCGCCTGCTGCAGGAGATGCTGCTCGGCATCGGCGGCGTGCGCGCCATCCGCGCCTACTGCCGCATCACCGGCCACCCGGAGCCCGAGGTGTTCCACACCAACGAGGGGCACGCCGGGTTCCTCGGCCTCGAACGCATCCGCGAGCTGGTGTCGGAGGAGGGCCTCACGTTCGACGAGGCGCTGGAGGCGACCAGGGCGGGCACGGTGTTCACCACGCACACGCCCGTCCCCGCCGGCATCGACCGGTTCCCGCGCGAGCTCGTCGCCCGCTACTTCGGCGGCGTGAACGAGAACGAGCAGATCCCGGTCGAGCGGGTCCTCGCCCTCGGCGCCGAGGACTATCCCGGCGGTGACCGCACCGTGTTCAACATGGCCGTGATGGGGATGCGGCTGGCCCAGCGCGTCAACGGCGTCAGCGAGCTGCACGGGAAGGTCAGCCGGGAGATGTTCGGCGGCCTGTGGGGCGGGTTCGACACCGCCGAGGTCCCCGTCGGGTCCATCACCAACGGCGTCCACGCGGGAACGTGGGTGGCCCGCGAAGTGCTGGAGTTCACCGCCCGGGAACTGCCGTCGGTGATGGCGAGCGCACGCGGCTGGGAGGCCGTCCGCGACGTCTCCGAGGCCGAGATCTGGCGGATGCGGGGCCTGCTGCGGCGGCGGCTCGTGCTGGACGCGCGGCGCCGCCTCCGCGAGGCGTGGCGGCAGCGCGGCGCCAGCGAGGCCGAGATCTCCTGGATCGACGACGCCCTCGACCCCGAGGTGCTGACCATCGGGTTCGCCCGGCGCGTCCCGTCGTACAAGCGGCTCACGCTGATGCTGCGCGACCCCGACCGGCTCCGCTCCATCCTGCTGAACCCGGACCGTCCCGTGCAGATCGTCATCGCGGGGAAGGCGCACCCGGCGGACGAGGGCGGCAAACGGCTCATCCAGGACATCGTGCGGTTCGCCGGGGCCGAGGACGTCCGGCACCGGATCGTGTTCCTGCCCGACTACGACATCGCGCTCGCACAGCTCATGACGCAGGGCTGCGACGTGTGGATGAACAACCCGCTGCGGCCCCTGGAGGCGTGCGGCACGTCGGGGATGAAGGCGGCGCTGAACGGCGCGCTGAACCTGTCGATCCGGGACGGCTGGTGGGACGAGTGGTACGACGGCCAGAACGGCTGGGCGATCCCGTCCGCCGACGGGCTGGCCGCACCCGAGCAGCGCGACGAGCTGGAGGCCGCCGCGCTGTACGAGCTGATCGAGGACCACGTCGCGGTCACCTTCTACGACCGGGACTCGTCCGGGCTGCCGCGCCGCTGGCTGGAGATGGTCAAGCACACCATCGTCACCCTCGGCCCGAAGGTGCTGGCCACGCGGATGCTCCGCGACTACGTCGAGCGGCTCTACGCCCCGGCCGCCGCGTCCGCGCGCGCCATGTCCGCGGGCGGGTTCGCGGGGGCGCGGGCGCTCGCGGCGTGGAAGCGCCGGGTCCGGGAGGCGTGGCCGGGCGTCGCCGTCGAGCACGTCGAGTCCAACGGGGAGGAGAGCCCGCAGGTCGGCGCGCGGCTGTCGGTGCGGGTCGTCGTCGACCTCGGCGGCCTCGACCCCGGCGACGTCGCCGTCGAGGCCGTCTACGGCCAGGTGGACGACTCCGACACGCTGGTCGACCCCGCGTACCTGGAGCTGCGCCACGCCGGGCCCGCCGAGAACGGGAAGGCCCGCTACGCCGGGGAGGTCCCGCTCGGCCGCAGCGGCGCCTTCGGCTACAACGTCCGGGTGGTGCCCAGTCATCCGCTTCTGTCGACACGGGCGGAGATGGGCCTGGTGGCCTTCCCGGCCGCTCCCCGGGGCATGACCGACGGCGACTTCCGCTGACCGCCCCGCCGCCGGGCCCTCAGCGGGGCTCGTCGGCCGCGTCCTGTGCGAGGGCCTCGTAGGCGGGGGTGAGGACGTCGGTCAGCGGGCGGCGGCGGATCCTGACGGGCGGGGGAGCGGCCACCCGGAGGACGAAGCCGGGCGGGACCGGCGGCACGGCCGGGCGGTCGCGCAGACCGGCCGTCCCGGACGGGGCCGTCCAGAAGCCGTCGGCCGTCAGCGGCTCGTCCCCGACGCCGAGCGCGTCGAACGGATCGGGAGCCGCCGCGGCGCCGCGGCGCAGGGCCGCGAGGAGCCGCCGCCTTCCCCGGCCGTTCCATTCGAGGATGAGGAACGGGTCGTCGTCGAACGCCTCCGCCAGCAGGTAGAGGACGGCCGCCGCGTGCTCGCACGGGTCTCCCCAGTCGGGGCAGTCGCACATCACGTGCAGCTCGGACGCCTCGCTGGGGAAGAGGGCGAGCCCCAGCTCGGCGAAGACCCACTCGATCTCCGGCGGCACCTCGCCGGCCAGCAGGCGGGCGCGGAACACCGCGCGGGACGCCAGCTCCCGTTCGGCGGCCCTCCAGCCCGCCTCGTCGATCGCGTCGATGCCGACGGCCACCTCGTACGGCTCCGGCGCCGAGCCCCGCACCCTGGCCGTGACCTCGTACGGGGCGACCTTCAGCTCCAGCACCCGGCCCTGGTGGGCGCACGTCCGTCCCTGCGCCAGGCGGTCCCGGCCGGCGAACGATTCGACGAGGCCGAGAAAGCGGCGCGACCACCATCCCGTGCCGAAGGACCCGCCGTGGAACGCGCCGGGGGAACCGCGTCCGGGGCGCACCCCGCCGATCTCGCCCATCAGCCGCTCACCGCCTCGGGGGACAGGCGCAGGACGTCGCGCAGCTCGGCGACCGACAGCTCGGTCAGCCAGTCCTCGCCGGTCCCGACGATCGACTCGGCGAGGGCCTTCTTGCGCTCGATCATCTCGTCGACCCGCTCCTCCACTGTCCCGACGCAGATGAACGTGCGCACCTGGACGTTGCGGGTCTGCCCGATGCGGAACGCGCGGTCGGTGGCCTGGGCCTCGACGGCGGGGTTCCACCAGCGGTCGACGTGGACGACGTGGTTGGCGGCCGTCAGCGTCAGGCCCGTCCCCGCCGCCTTGAGGGACAGGAGGAAGATCGCCGGTTCGTCGTCGTCCTGGAACCGCCGGACGAGGTCGTCGCGCGCCCGTTCGGGCGTCCCTCCGTGCAGCCACAGCACGGGGCGTCCGAGCCGGGCGGCCAGGTAGGGCCGGAGCATCGACCCGAACTCCGCGTACTGCGTGAAGACCAGCGCCTTCTCGCCCTGCTCCACCACCTCGGCGCAGATCTCCTCCAGCCGTTCGAGCTTGCCGGAGCGGCCGGGAAGGCGCGAGCCGTCCTTGAGGAGCTGCGCCGGATGGTTGCAGACCTGTTTCAGCCTGGCCATGGTCGCCAGGATCAGGCCGCGCCGCCGCGTCCGGTCGGCCTCGGCGATCCGCTGCAGCATGTCGTCCACGGTCGCCCGGTACAGCGACGCCTGCTCGGCGGTCAGGTTGCAGTAGACCTTGATCTCCTGCTTCTCCGGCAGGTCGGAGATGATCGAGGCGTCGGTCTTGAGGCGGCGCAGCACGAACGGCCGCGTCGCCCGCCTGAGCGCCCGCGCGGCCTGCTCGTCGCCGTCCCGCTCGATTGGGATCGCGAACCGCCGCCGGAAGGCGGCGCGCGGCCCGAGCAGGCCCGGGTTGGCGAACTCCATGATCGACCACAGCTCGCCCAGGTGGTTCTCGACCGGGGTGCCGGTGAGCGCGATCCGGGTCCGGGCGGGGATGCTCCGCACCGCCCTGGCCTGCCGCGTCCCGGCGTTCTTGAGCGCCTGCGCCTCGTCGCACACGACCCGCTCCCACGGGATCCGCGCGAGCGCCTCGGCGTCCCGCGCCGCCGTCCCGTAGGTGGTCAGGACGAGGTCGGCGCCCGCCGCCGCGTCGGCGAGCCCCTCCCCGCGCCGGCGTCCCGTCCCGTGGTGGACGTACACCCGGAGCTTGGGGGTGAACCTGGCCGCCTCCCGCTGCCAGTTCCCGACCAGCGACATCGGCACGACGACCAGGGTCGGCCCGGGCCGGGCGCCGTTCCCGCGCTCGTGGAGCAGCAGCGCGAGGACGGAGATCGTCTTGCCGAGGCCCATGTCGTCGGCGAGGACGGCGCCGAGCCCGAGGTCGCTCATGAACGACAGCCACGCGAGGCCCCGCTCCTGGTACGGGCGCAGGTCGGCGTCCAGCTCGTCCGGGGCGCCGACCGGGGTGAGACGGCGGTCGGCCTCCCCGGACAGAAGGTCGCCGAGGGGGCCGTCCGCGTCGACGGCGGTGAGGGGGAGGGCGTCGTCTCCGGCGTGGACGACCGCGCGGATCGCCTCGGCGGCGCTCATCCGGCCGCGGCGGGGACGCCGCAGGAAGTCGAGGGCGGCCTCCAGCTGACGTTCGTCCAGCTCGACCCACCGGCCGCGCAGCCGGACGAGCGGGGTCTTCAGCCGGGCGAGCTCCTCCAGCTCCGCCTCGTCGACGGGCTCGTCGCCGACGGCGAGGTCCCAGCGGAAGTCGACCATCGCCTGGAGCCCGAGCCCGGAGGACGCTGAGCCGGGCGACGCCTCCGGGTCCTCGGTGCGGGTGGTGAGCTTCAGGCCGAGCCGGGCCCTGCCCGCCCACTGGGGGAGCAGGACGCCGAACCCCGCGGCGGCGAGCATCGGGGCGGCCTCGCGCAGGAAGCGGAACGCGCCCGCGGTGTCGAGGAGCAGCTCGGCCGGGGACGGGCCGTCGAGGACGGGCGCGAGGTCGGGGAACAGGCGCAGCGCCCGGCCGAGACCGGTGAGCAGCGTCTCCTCGGCGTCCGGGAGCGAGGCCGCCTCCCCGGCCCAGACGAGCGAGGCGGGGACGTAGAGGCTCGGGTCGTCGACGCCCTGAAGCGCGAACTCGACCCGCCAGGCCTCGGGGTCCCGCGCTTCGGCGGCTTCGGCGGGAGCGTCCTGGTCGCCGGCGTCCCGGTCGCCGGGCTCGTCCAGGCGGAAGCAGACCCGCAGGGGGCCGGTCGGGCGGCGCACGGCCGCCGCCCACGCGTCGAGCTCGGCGATCAGGTCGTCCGGGTCGTCGTGCGGCTCGCGGGCGACCAGCGCGGACGGGCCGGTGAGCGCCGCCGCCCAGCGTTCGGCGAGCGGCAGCCGGTCGGGGGTCGTGCGGCGCGCCGCGAGCAGCGGATGCGGGACCACGCCCCGCACGGCGGTGTCGACGAGCCCGTTCAGGGCCTCGCGCAGCACCTCGGCGGCGGGACGCCCGCCGCCCGCGGCGCGGCACGCCGCGGGCATGGCGCGGACCAGCGCCCGCAGCCGCGCCGGGTCGTCGATCACCGGCCGCCAGCGGGCCACCAGGTCGCCGTCCTCGCGCAGCAGCGCGGGCAGGACGCTCCCGCGGCGGGCGAGGTGGACGGCCTCGTCCGCGAGCAGGCACAGGAAGCGCAGGTCGGTGCCGGGCACGACGTCGGCGCCGCGCTCGGCGGCCTGCAGCAGCGCCATCGCGGCGAACGGCTCCAGGACCAGGGCGGGGACCGTCCACGGGCGCAGCTCCGCGCCGTCCGGCACGGGCTCGGCCCTCAGCTCCGGCGAGGGCAGCGGGACCGCTCCGTCCGCGGGATCGCCGAGCGTCGGCAGCATCAGGGGGAGCTCGACCCGGACGGCGTCCCGCAGGAACGGCTCGTACGACGTGCCGCCGAAGTCGCACGTCGCGAACGGGTGCACGGCGGAGCCGGGCCCGTGCGGGCCGGTGCGCTCCGCCCACAGGCAGAGCGCACCGCCGTGCCAGGCGGCGTGGGCGACGAGCCTCGTCTCCGGAGCGAGCATGGTCCCCGAAGCTAGCAGGGGCCTCTGACGTCCCGGTTCGCCACGCCTGTGACGCGGGTACCGCCCGTCTCTGCCGCCCGGTGCCCGGTTAGGCTCGGACCGTCCGGCCGCCGATGCACGACAGGGATGCACGACAGGGAGGTCGCCGTGGGCGAGTTCGTACGGGTCGAGACCGAGGACGGGATCGCGACGATCAGGCTGGACCGCCCCAAGATGAACGCCCTGAACGCCCGGATGCAGCGGGAGCTGATCGACGCGGCCCGGCAGGTCGGCCGGGACGAGGAGGTCGCCGCGGTCGTCCTGTACGGAGGCGAGAAGGTCTTCGCGGCGGGCGCCGACATCAAGGAGATGGCCGCGATGTCGTACGCGCAGATGTCGGGGGAGCCCTCGCGGCTGCTGCAGGACTTCACCAAGGCCCTCGCCGCCATCCCGAAGCCGGTCATCGCCGCGATCAACGGGTACGCGCTCGGCGGCGGCCTGGAGGTGGCGCTGACCGCCGACTTCCGGGTCGCGGGCGAGAGCGCGAAGGTCGGCCAGCCGGAGATCCGGCTCGGCATCATCCCCGGTGCGGGCGGCACCCAGCGGCTGGCGAGGCTGATCGGGCCCGCCAAGGCCAAGGACCTGATCTTCTCCGGACGGCACGTCGCCGCCGCCGAGGCACTCGCGATCGGCCTCGTCGACCGGATCGTCCCGGACGCGGAGGTCTACACGGCCGCCCGGGAGTGGGCGGCGACCTTCGTCGGAGGCCCGGCGATCGCGCTGCGCGCCGCCAAGCAGGCCATCGACGCCGGCCTGGAGGCCGACCTCGACACCGGGCTGGAGATCGAGCGGACGCAGTTCGCCGCCCTGTTCGCGACCGAGGACCAGGCGAACGGCATGCGCAGCTTCATGGAGGAGGGCCCCGGCAAGGCCACCTTCAGCGGCCGCTGACGCCCTTCGGCGCCGAGGCCGCTCTCGCCCGCGGGCGGGTCCCCCGGAGCACCGGGATTCACGCCGTTTGAACCGTTACATGTGTTTTTAGCGGTGGCGGCCTGATGTGCTGGAAATCACCGTTAGCATCGGCCGCCATGCGGTACGCGTACCGGACCGCGCTCGTGACGGGCGCGTCCAGCGGCATCGGGGAAAGCTTCGCCCGCCTCCTGGCCGGCCGCGGCACCGACCTGGTGATCGTGGCGCGGCGCGCCGACCTGCTGGACCGGCTGGCCCGCGAGCTCGTCGAGCGGTACCGGGTCGCCGTGGAGGTGGTGGCGGCCGACCTCACCGACCCCGCGCGACGCGCCGAGGTCGAGGCGCGGCTGCGCGACGAGCCGGTGGAGCTGCTGGTCAACAACGCCGGTCACGGCGCGTTCGGGCCGTTCGCGGACGTGCCGCTGGACGACCATCTCGCGCAGGTCGAACTCAACGTGACCGCGCTCGTGCGGCTCACGCACGCCGCGTTGCCGGGCATGGTCGAGCGCGGGCGGGGCGGGATCCTGAACGTCGCGTCGATGGCGGGCTTCGCCCCCTCGCCGGGCAGCGCGACCTACGGGGCGACGAAGGCGTACGTGGCCGCGTTCTCCGAGAGCCTCCATGCCGAGGTCGCGTCGAAGGGCGTCCATGTGACGGCGCTGTGCCCCGGGTTCACGCGCACGCAGGACGACGTCCCCGCGAACCTTCTGTGGCTGCACCGTGACGACGTGGCGCGGGCCGGGCTCGACGCCGTCGCGGCCGGACGTGCGCTCTGCATTCCGGGCGTGCAGTACAAGGCGGCGTTCCCCGCGCTGAAACTCGTGCCGAGGCCGCTGCTCAGGACCGCGGTCAGTCGCATGTGGCGACAGGCCGCCCACACACGGTGACGAGGCGCACGTGACGCGGGTTGCGTTCCTCTTGCTCTGATCTACAAAAACTCGCCCGGTCCGCTTGTTACGGGGCTTCCTTGACGCCCCTCACGCCGACCGACGACCATCGAAACCTACGGTTACGTAGGTGTAGTTCGGCCTGCCGGCCGCCTTCTTTCGTGCCCGCGGGGTGCGGCGGCACCCCCGGCAGCGCACCATCTCCCAGTGAAGGAACCGCATGTCAGTGACCCCCGAAGACGCGTCGCAGATCGACCTCCTGCACGACCTGGAACCCGTGGTCGAAAAGGAGCTGAACCGGCACCTGTCGATGGCCAAGGAGTGGTTCCCGCACCAGTACGTGCCGTGGAGCGAGGGCCGCGACTTCGACGGGCCGCTCGGGGGCGAGCCGTGGTCGCCCGAGCAGTCGAAACTGAGCCTCGAGGCGCGCGAGTCGCTCATCGTCAACCTCCTCACCGAGGACAACCTCCCCGGCTACCACCGCGCCATCGCCACCGTCTTCGGCCGCGACGGCGCCTGGGGCACCTGGGTGAACCGGTGGACGGCCGAGGAGAACCGGCACTCGGTCGTCCTGCGCGACTACCTCACGGTCACCCGCGCCGTCGACCCGGTCGCGCTGGAGCGGGCTCGCATGAAGCACATGGAGGCGGGCTACGAGCCCGACCACGGCGACTCGTTCCTGCACGGGGCGGCGTACGTGTCGTTCCAGGAGCTCGCGACCCGCGTGTCGCACCGCAACACCGGCAAGGCGTCCGGCGACCCGGTCTGCGAGCAGATGATGGCCCGCATCGCCGCCGACGAGAACCTCCACATGATCTTCTACCGGAACCTCATGGCCGCCGCCCTGGACGCCGCGCCGAACGCGACGATGCGGGCCATCACCGACGTCGTCAAGGCGTTCCAGATGCCCGGCCACAGCATCGACGGGTTCCTGCGCAAGTCGGTCGTCATCGCCAACGCCGGCATCTACGACCTGCGCCTCCACCACGACGACGTGCTCATCCCCGTCCTGCGCAAATGGAACGTCTTCACCCGCACCGACCTGTCCGGTGACGGGGAGAAGGCCCGCGAGGAGCTCGCCGAGTTCCTGGAGCAGCTCGACGCCGCCGCGACCAAGTTCGAGACCCGCAGGGAGGAACGCCGCGCCAAGCAGGCCGCGCGGCGGCAGTGACCGCGGGAGCGGGAGCGCAACGCGCCTCGGTCAGGGTTCCGGGTCAGATCGCAGGTCGGCCCGCCCGGTCTCCGCCGGGTCCGATTCACCAGGAACGTCAACCCCGTTCCCGGCGTCCTAAAGAACATGGGGACGGGGACGCATCGGCGACTGAGCGGACATCGGTTGCTGGACGAGATCGGGCGGGGGAGCACCGCGGTCGTGCACCTGGCCCTGGATCCCCGTGGGCGCGAGGTCGCGGTCAAGGAGCTGCGCCCGGATCTGGTGGGCGATCCCGAGGCGGCGGCCCGGCTCCGCCGCGAGATGTCGGCGCAGGCCCGGGTGCGCAGCGCGTACGCCGCACGGCTGCTGGGCGGCGTCCTCGACGGCGAGCGTCCTCATCTGGTGATGCAGTACGTGCCGGGGCTGCCGCTGTACGACCTGCTGTCGGACTACGGGCCGCTGCGCCCCGACCGCGCCGTCCGGTTCGCGCGGCGGCTCGCGCTCGCGGTGGCCGACGTCCACGACGCGGGCGTGCTGCACCGGGACGTCGCGCCCGGCAACATCATCGTGATGGGCGAGCGGCCCACCCTCATCGACTTCGGCATCGCGCACGAGTTCGGCGCCGCGCAGATCACCCGGCGCGGCATGGTCATCGGGACGCCCGCCTTCCTCGCCCCCGAGGTGATCGAGGGGGATCGCGCCACGCCGGCGTCGGACGTGTTCTCGTGGGCGGCGACCGTCGCCTGCGCCGCGACGGGCCGCCCGCCGTTCGGGAGCGGCTCGCTGCACGGCGTGTGCTTTCGCATCCTGCGCGGCGAGGCCGACCTCGACGGACTTCCCGCGGCGCTCGCCGGGCCGGTGCGCGCCGCCCTGCAACGCGACCCCGCACGACGCCCGTCCGCACGCCGGCTCGCCGGCGCGCTCGCGGGCGCCGACCTCGCGCACATTCCCGCCGCCGGGGCGGTGGCGGCGTGACCCCGATTAGAACTTCTCGCCGGGATCGGCGAAGGTAGGGTCTGGGAAACGATGGAGGGAGCTGTCACGTCCGGGGAGCGAATCGGCCAGTACCGCGTCCTCGAGACCCTCGGCGAAGGAGGGATGGGCGTCGTCTACCTCGGCGCCGACTCCGAGGGGCGCAAGGTGGCCATCAAGGTGCTGCGGCCCGCCGTCGCGGGGGACTCCACGGCGCGTCGCCGCCTGGCCCGCGAGGTCGACTCGATGCGGCGGGTGCACAGCCCTCACGTCGCCGAGATCCTCGACGCCGACGTCACGGCCGAGCGGCCCTACATCGTGACCCAGTACGTCCCGGGCCGGACGCTGGAAGAGATCGTCGAGGAGTCCGGGCCGATCTACGGGTCCGCGCTGCAGCGGCTCGCCGTCGGGCTGGCCTCGGCCCTGTCGGCGATCCACGGCGCCGGCATCATCCACCGTGACCTGAAGCCCGGCAACGTGATGCTCGTCGACGGCGAGCCCATCGTGATCGACTTCGGCATCGCGCAGGGCGCGGACGCGACCCGGCTCACCGCGACCGGGATGGTGATCGGCACCCCCGGCTACCTCGCCCCGGAGATCATCGAGGGGGAGGACGCGGGCCCGCCGTCGGACGTGCACGCCTGGGCGGCCACGGTCGCCTTCGCCGCGACGGGGCGCCCGCCGTTCGGCTCCGGGACGTTCGAGTCGATCTTCTACAAGATCATGCAGGGCACGCCGGACCTCGACGGCGTGCCCGACGCGCTTCTGCCCGTGCTGCGCTCGGCGATGGCGCGCAATCCCGCCGAGCGTCCCACGGCCGTCGGTCTGGTGCAGCTCACCCGGCGCATCCACCTCGAAGCCACGATCACCGACCAGACGCGGGTCGACCAGCACTATCCCCCGGCCGGGGGCACCCGGGTGCAGGAGGAGCCCGCCCCCGACCACTCCCGGCAGTTCTCCGCGCCGGTCACCGGGCCGGCCCCCGAGGACGCCTCGGCGGGGACGGGCGCCCCGGCGGCGAGCGGAATCCCGGCCGCGGCGCCGACGCCCACGCCCGCCCCCGCGCAGCCGAGCGACTTCGTCGGGCAGCTTCCGCCCGCGGCGCCGCCGCCCGTCCCGCCGCCCGGCCCCGCCCCCTTCAAGGCGGGCGAGCAGTTCCAGGGACGCGGCTACCTCCCGCCCGACCCCTACTCGCAGGGCGGGTACCCGCCGCGGTACGGCCCGCAGCCGCACCCGCCCCCGCCGCATCCGCCGCCGTCCCCGCCGCCGTCGGGGGCCCCGCAGCGCCGGCCCGAGCAGGGGCCCTACGACCCGCGGCAGCGCCCCGACCAGGCGCGCGACCGCGACCAGGAGCGCCGCAAGCCCTACGGCTGGTACCGGGTGCTCAGCTTCCTCGTCCTCGTCGCACTGCTCGGGTTCGCCAACATCGCGCCGTTGCTGGCGCTCATGGTCACCGTCGGCGGCGTCCTCGTCCTGAGGATGATGGACAAGGCCGCCAAGGGCATGGAAGGGCGTCAGACGCGGCGGGGACCGCGCTCCGGCGACGTGGTCGGAGCCGCCTTCCGCGCCCCGCTGCACCTGCCGGGCGCGCTGATGTCCACGATCCTCTGGACGTCGCTCAGCCTCATGGCGGGCCTCCTCCTGCTCGCCGTGCTCGTGTTCGCGAACTCCTCCATGACCGCCTCGGACGCCATCGCCTACTCGGCCATGGCGGTGATCGGGCTGCTCTGCCTCGCGCCCGGCAGCGGCGCGCCCCGCCGGCAGCTCGCCCGGATCTGGGGCGCCCTGCTCCCGCGCGCCGAGGCCGCCCTCGCCGGCGCCCTCATCCTCGGGGTCTTCGCGACGGTGCTCGTCGTGCTGTCCCAGGAGAAGCCGCCGGACACCACCCCGCTGGACGGGATGAGCCAGGACCTCGAAAGCCTGCGCGTCGACGTGCGCGAACTCGTCTCCGGCATCCCCGGAATCTAGGAGCGGGCACTGTTCCGCAGCGCCGTCCGGGCGGACGCGGCCGGGATTTGCCAGTAGGCTACTCGCAAGTAACATGAGATGGGCACGGCCGAATCAGGGACCCGAGTCCGAAGCGCGTTCGGGTGTTTGGCAGGCTGTGAGTTCGAAAACGCACGACCGCGTCGACCCGCCACGGGCGGCGCTGCTCCGCCGCCCACCGAGCGGCCAACCGAGTGCAGGGAGGTCGGCCACCGGCCATGAACATCGTCGTCCTGGTGAAGCAGGTTCCCGACACGGAGAGCCCGCGCAAGCTGAAGTCCGATGACAGCACGCTCGACCGCGCCGCGGCGGACGGCGTCATCAACGAGCTCGATGAGTACGCGATCGAAGAGGCGCTGCGCATCAAGGAGGCCCAGGGCGGTGAGGTGACCGTTCTGACCATGGGCCCCGAGAAGGCGACCGACTCGATCCGCAAGTCCCTGGCCATGGGCGCCGACAAGGCCGTGCACCTGGTCGACGACGGCCTCGCCGGCTCCGACGCGCTGCAGACGTCCTACGCCATCCAGCAGGCCCTCGGCCGCACCGGGTTCGACCTGGTGATCCTCGGCTCGGAGTCCACCGACGCGCGCACCGGCGTGCTC
>DATCLF010000058.1:0-9203 GCA_036564055.1 Spirillospora sp. | reverse complement strand
GCTCCAAGGTCACCATGAAGTACCCGGCGGTGTACCTGCTCGGCGAGCACGCCAAGGGCGAGACGCTGTCGATCGCCTTCTCCGGCGAGGGCCAGCACCAGGACGCGGGCGCCAAGATGGTGCACGCCGCGCCCAACACCTCGTCCACCATCGTGTCCAAGTCGGTGGCGCGCGGCGGCGGCCGCACCAGCTACCGGGGCCTGGTGCAGATCCAGGAGGGCGCGCGGCACAGCAAGTCGACGGTGAAGTGCGACGCGCTGCTGGTCGACCAGATCAGCCGGTCCGACACCTACCCCTACGTGGACGTCCGCGAGGACGACGTGGAGATGGGCCACGAGGCCACCGTCTCCAAGGTGTCGGAGGACCAGCTGTTCTACCTGATGAGCCGGGGCCTCAACGAGGACGAGGCGATGGCGATGATCGTGCGCGGGTTCGTCGAGCCGATCGCGCGCGAGCTGCCGATGGAGTACGCCCTCGAGCTGAACCGGCTCATCGAGCTGCAGATGGAAGGAGCCGTGGGCTGATGGGACTGGAGACCCGGTCTGACCAGCGGCCCCTGTCGACGTTGCACGACAGGTCGTCGTTCGAGCTGGCCGACTTCGAGGTGCCCACCGGGCGCGAGGAGGAGTGGCGGTTCACCCCGCTGCGGCGCCTGCGCGGCCTGCACAACGGCACCGCCGAGCCCCACGGCAAGGTGATCGTCGAGGCCGAGGCGCCGCCGGAGGTGACGGTCGAGACCGTCGGCCGCGACGATTCCCGGCTCGGCACGGTCTTCGTTCCCGCCGACCGCGTGAGCGCGCAGGCGTGGAACTCCTTCGGCCAGGCCACCGTCGTGACCGTGCCGAAGGAGGCCGTCGCCTCGGCGCCGGCCGTGCTGCGGGTGCGCGGTGAGGACGCCTCCGCGGCCGCCTACGGGCACACCACGGTCATCGTGGAGCCGTTCGCCGAGGCCACCGTCGTGCTCACGCACCGCGGGCCGGCGACCTACGCCGACAACGTCGAGTTCGTCGTCGGCGACGGCGCCCGCCTCTCGGTGATCAGCCTGCAGGACTGGGACGATGACAGCGTCCACGTGTCGCACCAGCACGCCCGGCTGGGCCGCGACGCGCGGTTCGTCTCGCACAACGTCTCGCTCGGCGGTGACGTCGTGCGGGTCTCTCCGTCGGTCGCCTTCGACGCGCCCGGCGGCGACGCCGAGCTGTACGGGGTGTACTTCGTGGACGGCGGCCAGCACCTGGAGCACCGGCTGTTCGTCGACCACGCCGTCCCGAACTGCCGCAGCCGCGTCGACTACCGCGGCGCGCTGCAGGACGAGGGCGCGCACGCGGTGTGGATCGGCGACGTGCTCATCCGCGCCGAGGCGGAGGGCACCGACACCTACGAGCTGAACCGCAACCTCGTCCTGACCGACGGCACGCGGGTCGACTCCGTCCCGAACCTGGAGATCCTCACCGGCGAGGTCGCCGGCGCCGGGCACGCCTCGGCCTCCGGGCGGCTGGACGACGAGCACCTGTTCTACCTCCAGGCGCGGGGCATCACGTTCGACGACGCGCGCCGCATGGTCGTGCGGGGCTTCCTCGGCCAGCTCATCGAGCGGATCGAGGTCGAAGAGGTCCGCGCGAAGGTCGCCGAGGCCATCGAGGAGGAACTCGACCGGGGGAGCGCCGGATGAGCGAGACCGCGAAGTTCGTGCGGGTGTGCGCGCTGGACGACATCCCCGCCGACGGGGCGATCGCCGTCGAGGTCGACGACACTCCCATCGCGGTCGCCCGCAGCGGCGACGAGGTGTTCGCCGTCAACGACATCTGCTCGCACGCCGAGGTGTCCCTCTCCGAGGGAGAGGTGTACGACGGCACGATCGAGTGCTGGCTGCACGGGTCGTGCTTCGACCTGCGCACCGGAAAGCCCACCAACCCGCCGGCCACCCAGCCGGTCGCCACCTACGCGGTCAAGGTCGAGGACGGCGACGTCTACGTCTCGCTCGCCGCCGGCGACTAGGCCCCCACGACGAAGGAATCACGAGCAACCATGGCCACGCTAGAGATCCGCGACCTCCACGTTTCCGTCGGCGACGGTTCCGACGGCACGAAGGAGATCCTGCGCGGGGTCGACCTGACCGTGAAGGCCGGGGAGATCCACGCGATCATGGGGCCGAACGGCTCCGGAAAGTCGACCCTGGCGTACGCGATCGCCGGGCATCCCAAGTACGAGGTCACCTCCGGGTCCATCACCCTCGACGGCGAGGACGTGCTGGCGATGTCCGTCGACGAGCGGGCCCGCGCCGGGCTGTTCCTCGCGATGCAGTACCCGGTGGAGGTGCCGGGGGTGTCGGTGTCGAACTTCCTGCGCTCGGCCGTCACCGCCGTGCGCGGCGAGGCGCCGAAGCTGCGCGAGTTCTCCAAGGAGATGAAGCAGGCGATGGAGGCGCTGTCCATCGACCCGGCGTTCGCGCAGCGCAGCCTGAACGAGGGCTTCTCGGGCGGCGAGAAGAAGCGTCACGAGATCCTGCAGCTCGAGATGCTCAAGCCGAAGGTCGCCGTCCTGGACGAGACCGACTCCGGGCTCGACGTCGACGCCCTCAAGGTGGTGTCCGAGGGCATCAACCGGTTCGCCTCCGGCGAGACGGGCGTGCTGCTCATCACCCACTACACCCGCATCCTGCGCTACGTGAAGCCCGACTTCGTCCACGTGTTCACCGAGGGCCGCGCCGTCGCCGAGGGCGGACCCGAGCTGGCCGACGAGCTGGAGGAAGAGGGCTACGAGAAGTACGTCAAGGCGGGCGCGTCCCTATGATGACTCCCAGCCTGCTGCCGGAGGAGCTGCGGAAGGACTTCCCTCTCCTGCAGCGCACCGTGCGGGGCGGCCGTCCCCTGGTCTACCTGGACTCGGGCGCCACGTCGCAGAAGCCCCTGCGGGTGCTGGAGGCCGAGCGCGAGTTCTACGAGCGTCACAACGCGGCTCCGCACCGGGGCGCGCACCTGCTGGCCGAGGAGGCGACGGAGGGCTACGAGAAGGCCCGGGAGTCGATCGCCCGGTTCATCGGCGCGTCCACCGGCGAGATCGTCTTCACCAAGAACGCGACCGAGGCCATCAACCTCGTCGCGTACGCGATGAGCAACGCCGCCACCGCGGGCCCGGAGGCCGAGCGGTTCGCCGTCGGCCCCGGCGACGAGGTCGTGGTGTCGGAGATGGAGCACCACGCCAACCTCGTTCCGTGGCAGCAGCTCTGCCGGCGGACGGGGGCGACGCTGCGCTGGTTCGGCATCACCGACGACGGCCGCCTCGACCTCGACGACCTGGACGGCCTGGTCAACGAGCGCACCAAGATCGTCGCGCTGACGCACCAGTCGAACGTGCTCGGCACCGTCCCGCCGATCCGCCGGATCGCCGAACGCGCCCGCGCCGTCGGCGCGCTGCTCCTGCTGGACGCCGCGCAGTCGGTTCCGCACCAGCCGGTGGACGTCGGTGAGCTGGGGGCCGACTTCCTGGCGTTCTCGGGCCACAAGATGCTCGGCCCGACCGGCATCGGCGTGCTGTGGGGACGCAGGGAGCTGCTGGAGGCGATGCCGCCGTTCCTCACCGGCGGCTCCATGATCGAGGTCGTCCACATGGAGGACAGCACGTTCATGCCGCCGCCGCAGCGGTTCGAGGCCGGGGTGCCGATGACCGCGCAGGCGATCGGGCTCGGCGCGGCGTGCGAGTACCTCGCCGAGATCGGGATGGACCGCGTCCACGCCCACGAGGAGGCCCTCGTCGCCTACTCGCTGGAGCGGCTCGGTGAGATCCCCGGCCTGCGGATCATCGGCCCGGGCACCACCGAGGCCCGCGGCGGAGCCGTGTCGTTCACCGTCGAGGGGATCCACCCGCACGACGTCGGGCAGGTCCTGGACGACCTGGGCATCGCGGTCCGCGTCGGCCACCACTGCGCGTGGCCGATCTGCCGCCGGTTCGGCATCCCGGCGACCACGCGGGCGACGTTCTACCTCTACAACACCCTCGCCGACGTGGACGCCCTCGCCGACGGGGTCCGGCAGGCGCAGAAGTTCTTCGGAACCGCCTGAGGAATTCGGGAACCCCGAGGAACAACGTCGGGGCCGGGCCTGGTTGTAGCGAGAAGAGCGTGGAAAGGACGACATGCAGCTGGAGGCGATGTACCAGGAGGTGATCCTGGACCATTACCGCAACCCTCTGCACAAGGGTCTGCGGGAGCCGTTCGAGGGGGAGGCGCACCACGTCAACCCGACCTGCGGTGACGAGGTGACGCTGCGCGTCCACCTGGACGGCGAGGGACAGGACGCCGTCATCGCCGACGTCTCCTACGAGTCCATGGGCTGCTCGATCAGCCAGGCCAGCGCCTCGGTGATGGCCGACCTGCTCATCGGCAAGACCGTGAAGGAGGCGATGGCGGTCGGGGACGAGTTCCTGGCGCTGATGCAGTCGCGCGGCCGGGACGTCGAGCCGGACGAGGACGTCCTTCAGGACGCCGTCGCCTTCGCCGGGGTCTCCAAGTACCCCGCCAGGATCAAGTGCGCCCTGCTCGCCTGGATGGCGTGGAAGGACGCGACAGCCCGCGCGATCGGAGAGGCACCATGAGCGACACGACCGCCGGCGGCACCGTTTCCGAGGAGGAGATCCTCGAAGCCCTCAAGGACGTCGTCGACCCCGAGCTCGGTATCAACGTCGTTGACCTCGGCCTGGTCTACGGCGTCAACCTCGACGGCGAGGTGGTCACGCTGGACATGACGCTGACCAGCGCCGCCTGCCCGCTCACCGACGTGATCGAGGACCAGGCGCACAGTGCGCTGGACGGCCTGGTCAAGGACGTCAAGATCAACTGGGTCTGGATGCCGCCGTGGGGCCCGGACAAGATCACCGAAGACGGCCGTGACCAGCTCCGCGCCCTCGGCTTCAACGTCTGACCGCGGCGCCCGTGGAAGGGCGCACCACGCGAATCGGGGCCGCACCCCCTGGGGTGCGGCCTCATCCCTTGAGAACTCTGGCGATCTTCCGCGGTACGCCTGCGGGCTCCGTGAAGTCGCCGGTCTACTCGGCCTTGGTTGAACGGGGTCACCATCGTGGCCGGTTCGTGGACGAGCCCGAGGTCTCCCGGGGCTTTGACGGCGATCGCGAGCACCCTCCGCAGCCGGAGGTCGGGCTGCTCGCCCATCAGCGACGCGTACTCGGCGGCGATCCGACGCACTGGCCATCTACGGCCGCGGCGCCGGGCGGTCGGGATCGGCCCGTCGCCGTGCAGGGGCCTGCCCGAGGTTGACGGGCCGGGGGTGGGGCGGAATTCTTCCGTGACGCCACTTTGATCACAGAGGGATTCCCGATGCTTCCTCAGCGTCACGTTGTTCTGTTCCTGGCCTTCGTCCTGCTGGTCATCCTCGGTTCGGGCGTGGCGTTCGGCGCCGCCCTGACGACGCGGCAGACGCCCGCGATGGCGGTCGGCCTCGCACTGGTGGTGGTCGCCGGCCCCGGCGCCTTCCTCACGTTCAAGCTGGGGCGGGAGCGCACGTGGGCGAGCCGGACGGGACGGCAGGCCGGGGGTGAGGAGTGGTCGGTCCCGCCCGACGCGGTGGATCTCTCGGTGCGCTTGCGTGACGTGATCCGCGGCGCCCGCTTCTCGGATCGGGGCGAGGTACGGCTGGACGGCCGGGGCGTGACCGTCTCCAAGGGTGGTGCGGACACCCGGATCCCGCTCTCGGCGGTCCGCGCGGCGGGCCTGGTCGGACCGGTCAACGACCCGACGATCGCCGTGTGGTACGACCCGGGCGGGGTGCCCGGGAACGGTGCGGGGCCGCTCGCCGGAGGGCCGGGCCCGGACGGCACGGCCGTGGCGCTGCTGGCCCGCGAGGCGGCGCTGCCCGAGGGGCGGCGCGACCAGGTCCGACGGCTGGCCGGGACGAGGTGGTCGGTCCCGTGGCGGGTCGCCGACGAGCAGGGCGCACCGGTCCCGGAACCGGACCCGCGGGCGCTGCTGACCGCCGACCGGTTCGTCGTCGACGAGACGGGCTACCGGCTGGAGAGGGACCGATCCTGGCGTGCCGTCATCTGCGAGAAGATCGGCCAGAAGGAGATGGCCGGAGTGCACACGCCGCCGGGGCGCAACCCGGTGCGCACGGTCCGGCTGCGCGACCCGTGGGCCGAGCCCGTCCTCACGGTGCACAAGCCCCGGGCGATGCTCTACAACCGGCAGCAGGTGGCGCTCGCGGACGGCACACCGGTCGGGGAGATCAAGGAGGCCGGAGCCGTCAGGAACGCGTTCGAGCTGCTCGACACCGCGGGCCGCGCGCTCGCCCGCGCCGAGTCGTCGCCGGACGACCCCGAGCCGGAAGTGCGCTACTTCGTGGCCGACGGGCACGGGCGGCGGTTCGCCGTGCTGACCATGGCGAACGAGAACCCGTCCGGCGACATCCGGGTGGAGATCGAGGCGTCGGCGCCCGAACGGCTCCGCGTGCTCACCGCCGCGCTCCCGATCGCCATGCGGATCGCCGGGAGCTGAGGGGAACCCCGCACGCGGCGGCCCTGGAGCGCGCACGTCCGCGGAGATGCTGAGATGGAGCCGTGCACAGGCTCAGACGTCTCACGACCCGCAACGACGCCGTCATCGCCGCGGCGGCGCTGGCCGGCGGGGTGCTGATGCTCGCGGTGCGGGGCTACTCCACCTGGTCGGAGGACTGGAACCCGCCGGTGTGGGCGCGCCTCGTCCCTCTGGTCGGGCTGTGCTCGACGATGCTGCTGAGACGGACCGCCCCGCGCGCCGGCCTCGCCATCGCGACGCCCTTCGGCCTCGCCGACGTGGTCCTCGGGATGGGCATCGCCCCCGCGATCATCTACGGGGACGCGCTGTACGCGGCGAGCCTGTACGGGCGGTCCCGCACGGCCGAGCGGCTGCTCGCGGCGACCGTCGCGGCGTCGCTGGTGGTGATCGCGGGCGTCGCCGTCGCGTTCGGGAGCGTGAGCGAGGCGATCTTCGTCGGCGCGATCGCCGGGCTCGTGTGGGTGGGGCCGGTGCTGACCGCGATGGCCGTCCGGGAGCACCGCTCGCGCGCGGAGGCCGAGCGGCAGCGCGCCGAGCAGGTGGCGCGGCTCGCCGAGATGGACCGGCTCGCCGCCGTGAACGCCGAGCGGGCCAGGATGGCCAGGGAGCTGCACGACGTGGTCGCCAACCACCTGAGCGCCGTGGCGCTGCACTCCTCGGCCCTGCTGAAGAGACGCGACCTGGACCGGGAGGAGATCGAGCGGGCTTTGGAGGTCATCCGGGACAACAGCGTGCAGGGCCTCGCCGAGATGCGGCGGATGATCGGGCTGCTGCGGGAGGGACGGGACGGCGAGGCCGCCGACCCGGCCGCGCGGCCCCGGCTGTCGGAGCTGGAGCCGCTGGTCCGGCACACCGCGCGCTCGGACCTGTCGGCGGAACTGGAGATCGCCGGGGAGCCGCCGGAACTGCCCGCGGCGGTCGAGCTGGCCGCCTACCGGATCGTCCAGGAGTCGCTGACGAACGCGATGAAGCACGCCGGTCCGGGCCGCGCCGAGGTCCGCGTCACCTACACCCGGCGCTCCGTCGTCATCGACGTGGTGAGCCCGCTCGGGCGCGAGGGGGCGCGGCTGCCGGGCACGGGAAGCGGGCTGGTCGGCATGCGCGAGCGCGCGACGCTGCTGTCCGGCGTGTTCGAGGCGGGACCGGACGGCGACCGGTGGCGCGTGCACGCCGAGCTGCCGGTCGACCCGCAGGCGGCGGTGCGGGTGTCATGATCGAGGTGCTGGTCGCCGACGATCAGGCGGCGGTGCGGGCGGGCCTGGTGCTGGTCCTCGGGGCGGCGTCCGACATCCGGGTCGTCGGGGAGGCCGCCGACGGGGTGCGGGCGGTGGAGCTGGCCCGTGAGCTGCGGCCGGACGTGGTGCTCATGGACGTGCGGATGCCCCGGCTCGACGGCATCGCCGCGACCCGGCAGATCGCGGGCTTCGCCGACGTGCTCGTGCTGACGACGTTCGACCTGGACGAGTACGTGTTCGGCGCGCTGCGGGCCGGCGCCGCCGGGTTCCTGCTCAAGGACGTCGACGCCGACCGGCTGGTGGAGGCGGTGCGGACGGTCGCGGCCGGCGAGGGGATCATCGCGCCGAAGGTCACCCGGCGGCTGATCGGCGCGTTCGCGTCCCGGCCGGAGCCGCCGCGGGAGCCGCCCGGCCTGGCGGACCTGACGCCGAGGGAGCGGGAGGTGTTCGCGTGCCTCGGCGAGGGCCTGACGAACGGGCAGATCGCGGTCAGGCTCGACATGGCGGAGACCACCACCAAGACGCACGTGAGCCGGATCCTCCGCAAGCTCGGGCTCACCAGCCGCGTCCAGGCGGCCATCCTCGCCCAGGAGACGGGCGTGTCCGGCATTCCGGAGGCGTCCCCGTCCGACGACCAGCCCGCGGGCGGTTGACGCCGCAGACGCGATCTCAGCGCGACAGGCCCCGGATCAGGTCGGCGACGCGGACGATGCCGAGGCACCGCCCGACCTCGTCCACCACGACGAGGTCGTCGTAGACGCGCTCGTCCTCACGGCCGGCGGCCCGCAGCGCCGCGATCGCCGGGACCGTGCGGGGCACCGGGCGGGGAGGGGCGGCGAGCCGCGCGGCGGGCCTGCGGGCGTGCAGCGCGTGCCCGTAGGCGCCCGACAGCCCGAGCAGGAAGCGCGTCCGGTCGACCGCGTACCGGGGCCGCTGCCGGTCGTCGACGAGGACGACGCTGGTGATCCCGGACTCGGCGTTCAGCGCGTCGAGCACCTCCCCGGCCGTGGCCGTGTCCGGCATGGTCACCGCAGGGAGCATGAACTCCGAGACCCGCGGCCCGAGGTCCGGGTGCTCGCGGGGCGCGGGCTCGCCGGGGGCCGCGACCGGGATCGTGACCGGCATCCCCGGCCGCCAGTCGGACGGTGCGAGCGCCGGACCCTCGACGAGCCGCACCCCGGCGTCGCGCATGTGCAGGACCTGCTCCCGCGTCGTCATCCGCGGCGCGAGCAGGTGCGTCTCCAGCCGGTGCGCCAGTTCGACCAGGCCCGCCACCAGGGCGGCTCGGCGCGGGTCGGACACGGCCCGTCCCGCCAGCTCGGGGTCGAGCTCCAGCAGGTAGAAGGCGCCGTCGGCGAGCAGGCCCAGCGGCGCGTGGAAGGCGCCGAGCCCGGCGAGGGCGACGAGGTGGCCGGTGCGGCGCA
>DATCLF010000057.1:0-11465 GCA_036564055.1 Spirillospora sp. | reverse complement strand
GGTGTGCATCGAGACCCGCTCGTTCATCTGGGTCGCGAGGGCCTCGTCGTCGGTCCACTCGGCCAGGACGTTCCCCGACCCCAGAACCCCGTCGCCGGCGACCAGCTTCACCCACGCGGCGCGCATCTGCCGGCCCACGTCACCCGGCTCCACCTCGACGCACAGGTGATACTCGCGGGACTCGTCGCCCCAGGCGCCGAGGGGATAGTCGCCGGTCTGCCTGCCGGACTCGACCCGTCTGCCGGTCAGGTCCTCCACGGTCGGGACCATCTGCTTGAGGAACCGCAGCGTCGCCTGCCGGGGCGTCCACACGCGCAGCCAGACGTCCGCGATCTCCTTGCTCATCGCGGCCTGCGTCATCGCCCGGAAGTCGGCCTCCAGGTCGGCCGGGTCGGGCACGTCGAGGAACCCGCCCAGCAGCGTCGAGGTGATCTTGCGGACCTCGGCGACGTCCCAGTCGGTGCCGACGCCGCGCGCGTCGCACTGGAAGGAGCCCGCGCACTCCCGCAGCGCCGCGTCCAGCTCCTCGTCCGACTCGTGCTGGTTCTTGCCGTCGGTCAGCAGGATCGCGTGCTTGACGGCGTCGTCGTAGCCGGTGAACAGCCGGTGGGCGAGCCGCAGCCACGACCCGATCGCCGTGCCGCCGGCCGCCTCCAGCCGCGACACCGCCTGCACGGCGCTGCGCCGGGTCGCCTCGTTCGCCTCGGCGAGCCGCTCCCCCTGCGGGTAGACCATGCGGGGCTGGTTCGCGCCCGCGACGACGGCGAAGCGCACCCCGTCGCGCAGCACGTTCACCGCGGCGCGCGCCGCGCGCTTCGCGGCGACCATCTTCCCCCGGTAGGACATCGACCCCGAGGTGTCGATGATGATGACCTCCGCGGCGGCGGCGCGCCCGGCGGCGGAGCCCGTGGTTCCCGGTCCCCCGCCGCCGGCCGCCGAACGCGCCTCGACGGTCACGATCGCGTGGACCTCCCGCCCGCCCTCCGGCAGGTACGGGTTCTGGTCCACCCGGACCGTGAACTCGGGAAAGGTGCTCATCTGCCCGGCTCCCTGGTCGGTTCCGGCGGCGGGACGGGGATCGCCGCCACCGTGATGTTGTCGTGCCCGCCCGCGTCGAGCGCCGCCCGCAGCAGCCGCCGCGCCGCCGCGAGCGCACCGCCCGACCCCAGGACGCCCCGCCTCATGACGTCCTGTCCGACGGTGTTCGGTCCGACGGTGTTCGGTCCGAAGGCGCCGCCGGGCCCGGACGTGCCGTTCAAGGCCACGGCGGCGAGGTCGGCGGGCTCGGGCAGGTGGTTCCACAGCCCGTCGCTGCACAGCATCACCAGGCCCGGGCCGGGGGGACGGAACGAGGCGATCCCCGGCTCGACGGCGCCCGCGTCGGCGCCCAGCCAGGCCGTCAGCAGGTGCGCCCTGCGGTCGGCCCACGCGTCCGCGGCGCTCAGCTCCCCGCTCTCGACCATCTGCGCGGCCCACGAGTCGTCGCGCGTCAGCAGCCGCGACCCGCCGGGCGCCAGCCAGTAGGCCCGGCTGTCGCCGACCCATCCGACGGTGACGCCCGGCCCGTCCACGACGGCCGACACGAACGTGCACGCCGGCCCCGACTCCGGGTCGCCGGCGAGGTCCGCGACGATCCGCACGGCCCGCCGCACGGCCTCGCGCGTCGCCTCCCGCGGGTCGGCGCCCCGCGAGACCCGCCCGGCGAGGACGGCCGCGGCGGCGTCGGCGGCGAGCCGCGAGGCGTCCTCCGAGCCCGGCGCGGTCGCGACGCCGTCGCACACCACCGCGCAGGCCCCCGACGGCAGCGCCGCCAGCGCGAACGCGTCCTCGTTGCGGCTGCGGCGCAGGCCGAGGTCGCTCACCGCCGCGGCGAGCCCGTCCAGCTCGGACTCGACATGCTCGCGCCCGCTCGGCTGCCGCAGCCCGCACCCCCCGCAGTACCCGTCCGCGCCGACATCGGCGCCGCCGCAGTCCACGCACACGGCGCCGGCGCCGGGAGCGGGGACGTCCGCCACGTCCCCGACGACCGGGCTCAGCGGGTCGGGGCGGCCGCACACCTCGCAGAAGCGGTCGCGTTCGCCCACGGGCTGGCCGCAGCCGCGGCAGAGCCCGGGGCGAAGGTGCTGGTGCGCGCTCATCGTCGAAACGGCGTCCTCCGTCAGAACAGCGTTCTCGGGCGCACCGCGTTGGCCCGCTTGACCATCGCGTGCCGGTGTTCGGCGCTGTCGGCGAGCTTGGCGAGGACGCGGTAGGTCTCCTCCAGCCTCGCGCGCAGGGACTGCTCGTCGAGGTCGGTGTCGAGGACGCGCTGGCGGACGCCGGGCGGCACCTGCGTCCGGCCCGAGCGGACCCAGACGAGCGCGGCCTCCAGCACCTCCGCGGAGAACGCGGCGGCGCGTTCGGTGTCCAGGCGCAGCGACGCCAGACGGCGGCCGGCCTCGACGAGCGTGCCCGCGGTCAGCTCCGACGCCCCCCGGCCGCGCACGGCGGTGGCGACGGCGGCGAGCTGCGCGGCGAGGTAGTGGCTGGACACGCGCGGCACCGAGTCGAGCACGCGTTCGGCGGTCTGCCGGTCGCCGGCGGCCAGCCGCGTGCGGGCCAGCCCGAACGCGGCGCTCACGTGGGTGGGGTCGGTGCGCCAGACCGTCTCGTAGTACGCGGCGGCCTGCGCCAGGTCGCCGAGGAGCTCGTAGCAGAACGCGAGCGCCAGCTTCGGGGCCTGCTCGCCCGGCGCGAGGTCGTACAGGTCGTTGAAGACCGCCACGGCCTCGGCGCCGAACCCCCCGGCGAGGGCCCGCACGCCCCGGTACCAGTCGACGCGCCAGTCGTCGGGGGCCTCGGCGGCGATCTCGTCGAGGAGCCGCTGCGCGCCGTCCAGGTCGTCGAGCTCGATCCGGACGCGGGCCAGCGCGAGCCGGACCTCCCGCGACGGGACCGGGGCGGAGCTCAGCGCGGCGGCCAGGTCGCCGGGGTCGCGGGCGGTGAGCCCGGCCAGGAACGCGGCGGCCGGGTCCGAGCCGTGCACGAGCGGGACGGGCAGCGCGGCCGCGGCCGCCCGCGGCTCCAGCGGCGCGAGGATCGGCGGCGGCACCGGCCCGCCCTGGGCGGCGGCCGCGTCCGCCGGGGCGGCGATCTCGGCCCCGGCGGTGTGCTGCTCGGCGCCGAACAGCGGCGACGGCGCGGGCCTCGGGTACCCGTCCTCGGCCGCCAGCACCTCGCGCAGCACGCCGGTGAGCTGCTCGGCCATCTCGGCGGCGCTCTGGAAACGGCGGGCCGGGTCGGGGTGCGTCGCACGGCGCAGCAGCCGGTAGTACGACTCGTGCCGCTGGAACAGGGGGACCTCGTCGCGGGGCGGCAGGCTGCGCAGATGCCGCCCGGTGTAGCCGCGGAACGGAAAGCTCAGCACCGCGAGCGTCCGGCCCACCGTGTACAGGTCGGACGTGATCGACGGGCCCTGCGAGCCGATCTCGGGGGCCTGGTAGCCGGGCGTGCCGAAGATCGGGCTGTCGACGTCGAACGCCCGCCGCACCCCGCCGAGGTCGATCAGCTTGAGCTGCTCCTCGCTCTGGATGGCGTTGTCGGGCTTGAAGTCGCAGTACAGGAGCCCCACGCTGTGCAGGTATCCGAGCGCGCTCAGCACCTCCAGGCCGTAGGCGATGACCTGCGGCAGGGGGAGCGCCGAGTCCTCGCCGTGCTCGGCGCGGTGGCTGAGCAGGATCTCCTTCAGCGACCGGCCGCCGACGTACTCCATGACGATGTAGCCGGAGTCGCCGTGCCGCACGAAGTTGTAGATCTTGACGATGTTGGGGTGCTCGACCTCGGCGAGGAACGCGCGCTCGGCGGTCGCGGCGGCGAGCGAGTCGGCGTCGCCGGTGTCCAGCATGCCCTTGAGGACGACCCACCGGTCGCTGACGTTGTGGTCGCGCGCCAGGTACACCCAGCCGAGCCCGCCGTGCGCCAGGCAGCCGAGGACCTCGTACTGCCCGCCGATCAGCTCACCGGGGCGGAGCTTCGGCGTGAACGAGAACGGGTGCCCGCAGTTGCGGCAGAACCCCTCGGTGCGTCCGGGACGGCCGTCCCTGCTCCGCCCGACCTTCTCGCCGCACATGCTGCAGAAGCGCCGGTTCTCCGGCACCTCGGGGTTCTTCATGATCGCCGAGGCGGGGTCCCGGGCGGGGACGGGCGGAACCTCCACGAGCCCGGCGCCGAGCATCCCGCGCCGGGTGGGGCCGCTGGTGACGGTCCCCCGGGCGCCGCCGCGCGACGCCGTCCGTCCCGAGCCCAGCGTTCCGCGTCCGCTCGGCACGGAGGGGCCCGTTCCGCCGGACCGGCTCGGACGGGAGGCGCCCGACTGACCCGGCCGACCCGCCTGGCCCGCCTGGCCGGGCTGACCTGACTGGCCGGGCTGACCCGGCCGGCCCGGCTGTGCGGGTGCGCCCGGCCCGCCCGGCTGCCGCGTGGTCGCGGGAGCGGACGGGGGAGGCATGGTCGTCGCGGCCCCGGCCGGGGCGACCGGAGGCGCGTGGGGCCCCGGAGGGGCGTAGGGACCGGACGGCCGCGCGGGCGCCGCCGTCCTCGGAGGATGCGCCGGGTACGGGCCCGGCCGCGGCGCCTGCACGGGCCGGGCCGGCGGCGCGGGACGCGCCGACGGACGCGGGGCGGGATCGGCGACCGCGTTCGACGCCGAAGCCGGAGCCGGGTTCGCGGCCGGGGCGGGGTTCGCACCCGAGGCCCGAGCGGGCCGCGACGAGGCCGCCTCCGGCGGAGGCGCCATGCCGCAGACGTCGCAGAAGCCGTCCGCGTCCACCTCGCCCGAGCAGCAGGGCTGGGTGCATCGGTTCATCGCCGGGTCCCCGTCTCGTTCTCGCACGCCCTGATCGCCCGCTGGTACTCTCCGACGATCGCGGTCGCCCTCCGCAGGTCGCAGGGCGCCGTCCACAGCACCTCGCGGGCACGACGGTACAGGTCGGCGAGTCGCTCGTCCTCGGCCAGCCCCAGCCGCGCCGCCTTCGCCCGGTACGCCTCCAGGCGTCCGCGCAGCTCGCCCCGCCGGTCCAGGAGACCGGCGCTCAGCCGCAGGTCGCCGCGCGCCCGGTCGAGCGCCTCGTCGGCGGCCCGTTCCAGCTCGGCGAACCGCCCGGCCATCTCGACCCAGCGTCCCGCCTCGCGGAGCCGTTCCAGGGCGGTGAGCCGGTCGCGCAGCGCGACGGCGAGCCCGCGGGCCGGTTCCGGGAGGTTGGGCGAGTAGATCTTGGTGAGGACCGTCACGTACGTCTCGTGTGCCCGCCGCTCGGTCTCCTCGACCTCCTCGATCGCCGCGGTGATCCGCGCGACGTGGTGCTCGTACTCCTCGCGCATCCGGGCGACGCCGGCGAGCTCGTCCCCCAGCGAGGTCAGGATGCCGCGGACGCGGTCCAGGCGCCCGGTGTCGGCGTGACCGTCCCTGACGAGCGACAGCGGATCGGTGCGCACGACACGGCCGAGCGCGGTCAGCTCGCGTCCCACCCGGTCGAGCTCGGGGTGGCGGGTGCCGTCCAGCGAGTGCGCCAGCCGGGCCGTCTCCCGCCAGCACTGCTCGACCTCCTCCAGCGGCACGAGCAGCGCCGACCAGGCGGCGTCCGCGGCGGCGACCTCCCCCGCGACGTACTCGTACAGCTCGGACATCAGGGCGACCGCCTCGTCCAGCGTCACCCGCTTCTCCGGAGAACCGAGGAGAGTGCGCTCCCCGAGCGGGACCTCCGTGTCGGGAAGCTCGACCGAGGGGCCGGACAGCAGCTCCGACAACTCGACCAGCGTGGCCGCGTCGGGGCGGCTCGACCGTCCCCGCAGCTCCGCCGCGGCGTCCAGGACGCGCCGGTAGGAGTCGAACAACGCCCACAGCGCCGCCGTGCCGGCCTTGGCGTTCTTCCAGCGCCGCCACGTCTCGCCGGTGAGGTGGGCGCCCTCCAGCAGGCGGCTGCCCTGGTGGCCTTCGAGATCGAGGAGAGACGCGCAGATGCGGTTGCATTCCTTGCGGAGCTTGCGCAGGGCATGGTCGACGCCTTCACGGCTCATGGGCGCGGCTGCCCCGGCCCCGCTCTGCTCCAACTTCCGCCCCGCGATCGCTCTCCTACCGTCCCCCCGAGCATGCCCGTGCACCGGCGTGGGAGCACCGACCGGTCCACTATCGGACTAACGCTCTCATATAAGTGTGATCCGTGACACCACCGGAAACAAGCGGTTGCGGACCCCATGGGACACACCGCTTCCGGCCGTTCTCGAGGCGTTTCGACCGGGCCGGTTATGGGATCGTTCCCACCTGCGCCCGTACCCTGTGCACCGGGAACCTCGTTGTCCCGAATGACGTTACGAGGAATGCACGCTTGAGAAAGGAGTGGTGAGTCCGCAGTGTCGGACCCCAGTCATAGACCCGGTGCCGCATGTTGACCGCGGCGCTGGGTGTGCTCGCGGTGTTCGTCCTCACCGCGGCCACCGGTTACTTCGTCGCCCAGGAGTTCGCCTACGTCGCCGCCGACCGCGCGACCCTGGAGGAGGCGGCCGAGCGCGGCGACGCGCCCTCCCGCAGAGCCCTGAAGGTCATCGGCCGGGTCTCGTTCATGCTGTCGGGCGCGCAGCTCGGCATCACGATGACGACCCTGGTCGTCGGATTCATCGCCAAACCCGCCCTCGCGGAACTCATCCAGCCGCTGCTGAAGGTCGCCGGCGTCCCGCTCGGGGCGACCGGCGCGATCGCGCTCGCCACGGGCTTCGTCCTCGCGACGCTCATCCAGATGCTGCTCGGCGAGCTGTTCCCCAAGAACCTCGCGCTCGCGCGGGCCGAGTCGCTGGCCCGCGCGCTGTCCCGGTCCACGCTCATCTACCTGGCGGTCGCCGGGCCGGTCATCCGCCTGTTCGACGGCACCGCCGAACGCCTGCTGCGCGCCGTCGGCATCGAGCCCGTCCAGGAGATCCACGGCGGCGCGACCCTGGAGGAGCTCGGCGACATCATCGGCAAGTCGCACAGCGCCGGGCACCTGCCCGCCGACCTGTCGGGCCTGCTGGAGCGCGCCCTGTCGTTCGGCCACCTGACCGCCGACGAGATCATGGTGCCGCGGCCGCAGGTCAGGGCGCTGCCCGGCACCGCGTCCGTCGCCGACCTCGTCGCGTTGATCCGCGAGACCGGGCACAGCGCCTACCCCGTCTACGGCCAGGAGGTCGACGACATCATCGGCGTCGCCGGGGCCCGGGAGGTCGCCGACGACGCGCTCGACCCGTCCACCCCCGTCGGCCGGATCGCGCGGCCGGCGCTGCTCGTCCCCGGCAGCCAGCCGCTGTACGGGGTGATCGAGCGCATGCGCGACTCGGGCGAGGAGTTCGCCTGCGTCGTCGACGAGTACGGCGGGCTCGCCGGCATCCTCACCTTCGAGGACGTGGCCGAGGAGCTCGTCGGGGAGATCGCCGACGAGACCGACGTGCGGGAGGACGCCCCGACGTCCGGTCCCGACGGATCCTGGCTCGTCGACGCGAGCATGCGCATCGACGAGGTGGGCCGCCTCACCGGCATCGACCTGCCGGAGGGCGACGCCTACGACACGCTCGGCGGATTCGTCATGGCCGAGCTCCGGCGGCTGCCCTCGCCCGGGGACCGCCTCACCGTCGACCTCGACACGGGCCCGGTGGAGCTGGAGGTCATGAGCGTCAGCCGCCGGGTCGCGGAGAAGATCATGATCAAGGCGCCGTCTCCCGTCGGGGTTCCCGACCCGGCCGTGGCCTCGGTCGCCTCGACGGGCGCCGCTTCCACGGACGCCGCTTCCGGCGATGTTCCCGCCGCCGACGTGACCTCCGCTCCTACGGACGCCTCCACGGAGGTGGTCGCGGCCGAGGACGACGCGGCCACGTCCGATCGGGTCTCTTGTGGGGGCACGACCCCCCACACCCCCCGGAGTGGTCCGGAGGTCTCGTGGACCCGCTGACCACCCTGCTGATCACCGTCCTGCTGCTGATCGGGAACGGGTTCTTCGTCGCGTCCGAGTTCGCGCTCGTCGCGGCGGGCCGCCCGCAGCTCGAACGCGCCGCCGCCAAGGGCAGCCGTCCCGCCGTCGCCGCCCTCGCGGGCGTCCGGGAGCTGTCGCTGATGCTCGCCGGCGCCCAGTTCGGCATCACGATGTGCTCGCTGGGCCTCGCGATCGTCACCGAGCCGGCGTTCGAGCACTACCTCGAACCGCCGCTGCACGCGCTCGGCGTCCCCGAGGCCGCGACGAAGGCCGTCGCGCTCGGCACCGCCCTCGCCGTCGTGACGTTCCTGCACATGGTCGTCGGCGAGATGGCCCCGAAGTCGTGGGCGATCGCGCATCCCGAGCGCGCCGCGCTGATCCTGGCGCTGCCGTTCCGCGCGTTCGCGAAGGTGTCGCGGCCGGTGCTCGCCGCCCTGAACGCGGCGACGACCGGGCTGCTGCGGCTCATCCGCATCACCCCGAGGGACGAGCTGGACAGCCACACCGACGCCACCCGGCTCAGCCACCTGGTCGGCGAGTCCCGCCGCCTCGGGCTCATCGGACGCCACGACCACGAGCTGCTGCGCCGCGCGATCTCGGCGCGGGAGGCGACCGTCGGGCCCCTGGTGGTGCCCGCGACGGCCGTCACGGCGATCGACGCGGACGCCACCGTCGCGGAGATCCGCCGCACGGCCACCGCCAGCGGTCACAGCCGGCTGCTCGTCCGCGGCCGCGACGGCGCGATGACCGGGATCGTGCACGTCCGGGCGGCGATCACCGAACCGGACGCGGAGCGCCGCGCCGACGAGCTCGCCTACCCCGCGCCCGTCCTCACGGCGGAGACGACCGTCCTGGACGCGGTCAGCCGGATGCGCCGCGCCCGCACCCCGCTCGCCGTCGTCAACGACGATCGCGGCGAGTTCGCCGGCATCGTCACCCTGGACGACCTATTGAGCGAGCTTCTGGCGACCAATCCGCACTGACCAGGAAGGCGCATTCACCAGGCCGTGCACCTGCGGCGACGATGCAGGTGTCGAGGTGCTGCAACCCGGTTTCCGGGTCATCCTCGGACGTATGAGCCGACACGGACATGGCGGGCACGGACATGGCGGGCACGGCCATCGACATGGGCACGGCCACCGGCACGGGAGCGGGCGGCGGCACTTCCTGCCGCACGCCCTGCGGCCCCACGCGCACGGCACCGCCGACAAGGTGGACTCCGCGATGGAGGCCGACGCACAGGGCATGCGGGCCCTGTGGACATCCCTCGCGGGTCTGGGCGCGACGACCGTCCTGCAGGCCGTCGTCGTCGCGTTCACCGGCTCGGTGGCGTTGCTGGGCGACACCCTCCACAACGCGGCCGACGCGCTGACCGCCGTCCCGCTCGGCATCGCGTTCGTCCTCGGCAGGCGCCCGCCGTCCCGCCGCTACACCTACGGGTACGGGCGCGCGGAGGACCTCGCCGGCCTCGTCATCGTCCTCGCGATCGCCGCCTCCGCCGTCGCCGCCGGGTACGCGGCCGCGGAGCGCCTGGCCCATCCCCGGCCCGTGGAGCACCTGGCCGCCGTCGCGGGCGCCGGGCTCATCGGGTTCGCCGGCAACGAGCTGGTCGCCCGCTACCGCGTCCGCGTGGGCCGCCGCATCGGCTCGGCCGCCCTCGTCGCCGACGGGCTGCACGCCCGTACGGACGGGTTCGCCTCCCTCGCCGTCCTCCTGGGCGCCGGTGGGACGGCGCTGGGCGCGCCCTGGGCCGACCCCGTCATCGGGCTCCTCATCACCGTCGCGATCCTGGCCGTCCTGTGGCAGACGGCCCGGGAGGTCGTGCGCCGTGTCATGGACGGCGTCGATCCCGCCCTCGTCGATCGTGCGGAGGCCGCCCTCGCCGCCACCCCGGGCGTTCTTGCCGTGGGCGACGTCCGTCTCCGCTGGGTCGGTCACCGTCTTCGCGCCGAGTGCTCCGTGGTCGTCGACCCCGGTTCGACCGTCGTGCACGCGCACCGGATCGCGGTGGACGCCGAGCACAACCTCATGCACGCCCTTCCCCGCCTGTGGGGCGCCGTGGTCCACGCCGATCCCGAACCACGCCCCGGTGAAGATCATCACGCCGTCCTGGCCGGGCACCGTTGATCATTCCGGTGAGAAGCCGGCCGCGCGGGGGAACGAGATCGTGCTGTGAGAAGTTAGTCGGGCGGGGGACGGAAATGACGGCTCCGGGTGGTCGAGGGACGGAATGACGCCGGTGAACCAGCCATCAGAGACCAACGAGCCCGACACCGAGGGCGCCGAGACCTTCGACGATGCGCCTCCCGAGCCCGCATACGTCCCCGACTCCGAGGCGCCCACCGTCGTCGTCCCGCTCCCCGACGTCACGGTCGCCGATGACACTGTGGCCGACGAAACCGTCGCGGACGACACGGCGGCCGACGAGACACGCGTCGACACGCGGGACGACACCGCGACCGGCGAAGCCACCGGCCCGGAGTTCGGCGAACCCGCGCTGCCCGTCCTCGCCGCCGAGAGCACCGAAACCCCGGACGAGGACGACGAGGACGACGCCGCCGAGGCGGACGAGACGGTCGCCGACCCTCCGGACGAGGACTCCACCGACCCGGAAGACCCCACCGATCCGGAAGAGCGGGCGGAACCGCCGTCTCCGACCGGCCGGGACGAGTCGTCCGGCGAACCCCCACCGCCCGACCGGCCGGTCGAGCACGCCGAGGCCGCACCCGAACCGTCCGCCGACGTCACCGTGCCCGAGGACCCCGCCCCGGCGGACGAGACCGACACGGACGCCGAAGACACGGACGCCGAAGACACGGACGCCGAAGACACACCCGACGGCGACACCGGCGAGACCGAGCCCGGCGAGACCGGCGAGGACGGTTGGGGCGGGCCGGAGTCGGTCGAGAGCGTCTACGGTCCGCTCACCGGGTTCTACGAACGGCTCGGCGCGGAGCTCAGCGACGCGTCCGAGGACGAGGCGCCGGTCGGATGGGCGCCGCACGTCGCCGCCCTGAGGGCCATGCGCGAGCAGCGGGTCGCGGGGGACTGGGAGGTGCTCGCGCGGTTCCTGGTCGCGCCCGGCACGCTGGCGGCGTCCGAAGATTTGCGCCTCATCCGCCGCGGCGACGGGGACGAAGGCGACGGGGATGAAGGCGACGGGGACGAGAGCGGCGGGGACGGCACCGTCCGCGCGCTCGTCAAGGAGGCGGCCGCGGCGGACGGCCGGGCACTGCTGGTCGCCCCGACGCCGGAGCGGGCCGCCGAGCTGCTGCGCGGCCTGCAGGACGACCCCGAAGTCTTCTCCCTGCTGATCGAGACGCATCCGGCCCCGGCGGACGCGGACTCGGTGGAGACGCAGGGCCTGCCGCCGGTGACCGACGAGGTGATCGAGACGCCTCCGGTGCGCGAGCACGGAGCCCACGGAACGGTCGAGTTCCGGCCCCCGGCCCCGCCCTCGGCCCCGTCCCCCGCCGAACCCCCGGCGCAGGC
>DATCLF010000056.1:0-16065 GCA_036564055.1 Spirillospora sp. | reverse complement strand
CGTCGACACCGTCCAGAGCCTGCGCACCCGGCTCACCCACTCGCTGGAGTGCGCCCAGGTCGGCCGTGAGCTGGGCAAGTCCCTCGGCTGCGACCCCGACCTCGTCGAGACGGCGTGCCTGGCCCACGACATCGGGCACCCGCCGTTCGGGCACAACGGGGAGGTCGCCCTCAACCTCGTCGCCCGCGACTGCGGAGGATTCGAGGGCAACGCGCAGAGCCTGCGCGTGCTGACCCGGCTGGAACCGAAGTCGTTCGCGCCCGAGGGCCCGCCCCTGTACGGCCGCAGCGTCGGCCTCAACCTGACGCGCGCCGCGCTGGACGCCTCGATGAAGTACCCCTGGACGCAGGCGGAGGCGGTCAACGGGAAGTTCGGCGTCTACGACGACGACGCGGACGTCGCGCGGTGGGTCCGCGAGGGCGTCGAACCCGGCCGGACGTGCTTCGAGGCGCAGGTCATGGACTGGAGCGACGACGTCGCCTACTCCGTCCACGACCTGGAGGACGCGCTGGTCGCCGGGCACGTCGACTTCGCCCGCCTCGCCGACCCCGCCGAGCGCCGTCTCGTCGCCGCCACCGCCCGCAAGCTGTACTGCCCGGACGCCGACCTGGCCGAGCTGGAGGAGCGGTTCGCGGCGCTGCTCGCCGAGCCGTACTGGCCCGACCGCTACGACGGCACCCCGCGCAGCCTCGCCGCGCTGAAGAACCTCACCAGCACCCTGATCGGGCGGTTCTGCATGGCCGCCGAGACCGCGACCCGCGAGGCCTACGGCGACCGGCCGCTGACCCGCTACGACGCCGAGCTGATCGTCCCGCGCGCGCAGCGCCTGGAGAACGCCCTGCTCAAGGGCATCACCGCGCACTACGTGTGGATCAGCCACGAGGAGGTCAGGGCCCGCCAGCGGACGCTCATCACCGAGCTGGCCGAGATGATGCTGGCCGGGGCGCCGGACACACTGGAGCCCGGGTTCCGCGCCGCCTTCGAGGAGGCGCCGGACGACGCGGGCCGCATGCGCGCGGTGATCGACCAGATCGCGTCGCTGACCGACGTGTCCGCCATGGCCAGGCACCGCATGCTCGAAGGCCGTTCCTGATCGTCTCCTGATCGTTCCGGCCGGCCGTCCCGCCGGATCCGGGGCGGTGTGCGCCGTCTCCCGCCGCCCGGGGAGCCCTTGTCTCGTCTTGATCAGCACTGTAGGGATGGCCTTGAGGCTCAATGACAGGAGGTCGCCATGCCCGAGGAGACATTCGTCATCGCCGGAGCCGGCCTGGCGGGTGCCAAAGCGGCGGAGACGCTCCGCGAAGAAGGCTTCGCGGGCAGGGTGCTGCTGATCGGGGACGAGATCGAACGCCCCTATGAACGACCGCCGCTGTCCAAGGGATTCCTCCTGGACCAGGAGCCGCGGGAGCAGGCCCACGTCCACGAGGCGGACTGGTACGACAAGCACGACGTGGAACTGAAGGTCGGGGTGTCGGTCGCCGCGATCGACCGGAAGGCGCACCAGGTGCGGTTGTCGACCGGGGAGCCGATCGCGTACGACAGGCTGCTGCTGACGACCGGGGCGTCCCCGCGGCGGCTCGACGTGCCGGGCTCCAGGCTCGAGGGCATCCACTACCTGCGCACGATGGCCGACGCGGCGGCGCTGAAGCAGGCGCTCGCGCACGGCGGCCGCCGGGTGGTGGTGGCCGGAGCGGGATGGATCGGGCTGGAGACCGCGGCCGCCGCCCGGTCCCACGGCAACGACGTGACGATCATCGAGCCGGGGCCCGCGCCGCTGCACGCCGCGGTGGGGCCCGAGCTCGGCGGGATGTTCGCTGACCTGCACCGCGAGCACGGCGTCGACCTGCGGCTGGACCAGAGCGTCGCCGGGTTCTGGGGCGCCGGGCAGGTGTCGGCGGTGGTGACCTCCGGCGGCGCCGAGGTGCCCGCCGACGTCGTCATCGTCGGGATCGGCGTGCGGCCCAACACCCGGGTCGCCGAGGAGGCGGGGCTGGAGGTCTCCGACGGGATCCTCGTCGACGCGTCGCTGCGCACGTCCGACCCCGACGTCTTCGCGGCCGGGGACGTCGCCAACGCCCACAACCCGCTGCTCGGCCGCCGGATCCGCGTCGAGCACTGGGCGAACGCGCTGAACGGCGGGCCCGCCGCCGCCCGCGCGATGCTCGGCCACGACGTCGTCTACGACCCGGTCCCCTACTTCTTCAGCGACCAGTACGACCTCGGCATGGAGATGGCGGGCGTCGTGACCGAGGGGGAGTACGACCGGATCGTGCGCCGCGGGGACGAGGCGTCCCGGGAGTTCATCGCGTTCTGGCTGTCCGGCGGCCGGGTCGTCGCCGGGATGAACGTCAACGTGTGGGACGTGACGGACGACATCCAGGCGCTGATCCGCTCCGGGAAGCAGGTGGACGCCGGCCGTCTCGCCGACCCCTCCGTCCCCCTCGCGAGCCTCGCCTGAACGGGTTCCGGCCCTTCGCCCGCGGTCGGCGCGCAGTCTCCCGGGCGGACCCGGACGATATCGCCGTGCTCGTCCGGGCGAGGGCCGCCGTCACGGTCGCGTTCGTCGCGCACGGCCTGCTCGTCGCCGCCTGGGTCGTCCGCATCCCCCAGATCAAGGAGCATCTCGGGCTGGGCGACGGCGCGATGGGCGTCGCCCTGCTGGGCGCTCCGGTCGGCATCGTGGTCGCCGTGCGCTTCGCGGGCCGGATCGTCGCGCGGTGGGGGAGCCGTGCGACGACGATCGCCGCCGGGATCTCCGCCGCGCTGTCGCTCGTCCCCATCGGCGTCGCCGGGAACATCGGCGCGCTGATCGCCGCCCTGCTGATGTTCGGCGCGTCGATGGGGCTGATGGACGTCGCGATGAACGCCCAGGGAGTCGCGGTCGAACGCGGCTATGGGCGGCCGCTGATGTCCGGCCTGCACGGCTGGTACAGCGTCGGGACGCTGGTGGCCGCTCTGGTCGGCTCGGGCGCCGCCCACGCCGAGGTTCCCGTTCCGCTGCACCTGGCGGCCGCGGCCGTGGTGCTGGGCGCGCTGGTCGTGTTCGGGTGCCGCGGACTGCTGGACCGCCGTGCCGATGACCTCCCCGACGTTGATCCCGGCCCCGGTGACGGCACGACCCCGGACGAGGAGCGGCGTGCGTCCGCTCCAGGCGCACGCTGGCTGCTGGCCCTGCTCGGTTTCATCGGGCTGTGCTCGTTCGTGGGGGAGGGCGCCGTGGGCGACTGGAGCGCGGTCTACCTGAGGGAGGACCTCGGCGCCGGGCCGGGCTTCGCGGGCCTCGGCTACGCGGGATGCGCGGTGGCGATGACGGCCGGCCGGTTCGGCGGCGACCGGGTGGTCGCATGGGCCGGTCCCGTCCCCGTGCTGCGCTGGGGGTCGCTGATCGCGGCGCTCGGCCTCGGCGCCGGGCTCGTCGCCGGCCACCCTGCCGCGGCCGTCGCCGGGTTCACGGTGTTCGGCCTCGGCGTGGCCGTCGTGGCGCCGGTCACGTTCAGCGCGGCCGGCAACGTCCCCGGCGTCCCGGCCGCAGCCGGCATCTCCCGGGTCACCGGCGTCGGCTACCTCGGGCTGCTCGGCGGCCCGCCCGTCATCGGATTCGTCGCGCAGGGCGTGGGCCTCGGATGGGCGCTCGCGGTCCCCGTCGTGCTCGTCGGGATCATCGCCGCGCTGGCGCCGGCGGCCGCCCCGGCCGCCGCCCCCGCGGACGGCCCGGCGGCCGCGAATTGATCTTTTGGCCGGGTTGTGACATTCGTATATGTCCTAGTCAGGTAAGGTCTGGGCGAGTGAGCATGATGCAGCGGTCCAGACCGGTCGACGCGGTCGGCACCGCCCCGACGTACCGGAGCTTCCTGAGCGAGCTGCTCAGCTTCGGCTTCGTGGGTGTCGTCGGCACCCTGATCATGATCGTGGGCGCCAACCTCATGCGCGCGCTGCTGGGCGGCAGCCCCCTCACGAGCGTCGCCGTGCCGACCGTGGTCTCGACCCTGGCCTCGTACCTGCTCAACCGGTTCTGGGTGTTCCGCCACCGCGACAGCACCGGCTCCGGCCGCGAGGTCGCGATCTTCTTCGCGCTGAACGGCGTCGGCCTGCTCATCCAGGTGATGTGCACCGGCTTCACGTACTACACGCTCGGGCTTCACGGCGGTGTCGCCTACAACGCCGGCCTCCTGGTGGGCGTCGCGCTCGGCGCCGCGTTCCGCTACTGGTCCTACAAGAAGTGGGTGTTCACCCCGGCCGCCCTCTGACGGCCGCTCCGGCGGCCGGGGTGCGTCACCGTCGCCGGGTCCCCCGTTCTCACCGGCCCGCCGGGACGATCTTCTCCGTCTGCGTGAGAGCCTCGCCGAGGGGGCCCGCCAGGTCCTGCCCGGTGCCCTGGGAGACGATGACGTGGTCGATGCCGCGTTCGGCGAGCCGCCCGATGGCGTCCACGAGCTCGTCCACCGACGGTGAGCCGGTGAACCGGGTCAGCGCCGTCTTCTCGATCTCCGCGTAGTCGCGGCCCTCGCGCTCGCAGTGCTCCCGCAGGACGTCCAGCTTGTGCGGGAGCTGGTCGCCGTCGAAGAGGTTGCAGGCGTCGGCGTACCTGGCGACGAGCCGCAGCGTCTTCTTCTCCCCGCCGCCCCCGACCAGGATCGGCGGACGCGGCCCGCGCACGGACGGCGGCGAGTTGAGCGGACGCTCCAGCCTGTAGTGGCGGCCGTCGAACGGCGACTCGTCGCCCTCCCACATCCGGTGGGCGATCTGCAGGGTCTCCTCGAGCCGCTCGAACCGTTCCGCCGTCGGGGGGAACGGCACGCCGAGCCCCCGCGACTCCTCCTCGTTCCAGGCCGCGCCGATGCCGAGCCACGCACGGCCGCCCGACAGCACGTCCAGCGTGGTCACGGTCTTGACCAGGACGCCGGGGTGGCGGTAGGTCACCCCGGTGACCATCGTGCCCAGCGTGATCCGCTCGGTCAGCGCGGCGGCGTACGCGAGCGCGGAGTAGCCTTCCAGCATCGGCTCGTCGGGCGCGCCCACGCCGCCGATCTGGAAGAAGTGGTCCATCACCCACAGCGAGTGCAGACCGGCCTGGTCGGCCTCGCGGGCCATGCGGCCGAAGGTCGGGGCGATCTGCTCCGGGCCGTCCGGGAAGGTGAAGCTGGGGATCTGAAGACCGACGCGCATGACAGTCCCTCCTTGGTTCTGTGTCCAGCGTCCGTGCCCGCTCGCACGCCGTTTCCACTCGGCGGCTCCACTCGGCTGCTCCACTGTGCGACCTGGAGCGCGCTTCAGGTCAATCGCTTCAGGTCGATGAGGCGCGCAGCCGCGAAGGTTGACCCGGAGTGCACTCCAGGTGGGATTCTTGGCGCGTGGGTTCGTACTCTCCCGGTGAGACCGCCGAGAAGAGCGGCTTCAGCATCGACACCCTGCGCTACTACGAGAGGATCGGCCTGCTCTCCGGGATCGCGCGCGACACCGCGGGGCGGCGCGTGTTCAGCGACGCCGACCTGCAGTGGCTCGACATGCTGCGGTGCCTGCGCGAGACGGGCATGCCGATCGCCGAGATGCTGCGGTTCGCCGAACTCGCCCGCGGCGGGGACGAGACGATGAGGGAACGGCTCGAACTGCTGCGGGAGCACGACCGCCGGGTGGAGGAGAAGCTGGCGACGCTGCGCGCCCAGCAGGCCCGTCTCCGGTGGAAGATCCGCCACTACAGCGGCAAGCTCGACGAGGACCTGTCCGCCTGAGCCCCGTCTGTTCGCGCGTGGGGCCGCCTGCCCCGCGGGAGGGCTAGCTTCGCGGAGATCCCACGCGGCGTCCGTCGGCGCCGAAGAACAGGACCCGGTCGAGATCGACCCTCATCGCGCAGTGGTCCCCGCGGTTCGGCCGGCGGCCGGGCGGGATCCGGAACACCAGGTCGGTGCGGCGGTGATGGCCCTCGTGCTCCTCCGCCGGCTCCTCGCCGCCGCCTCCGCCGACGAGCTCCCGCAGCCGGTCGCGCAGGCCGGTGCGCGGGGCCGGGCGGTTCTCGGGCGCCGGCGGCCGTCCCACCTCGGCCGCGTCGACGGTGGGGATGCCCGCCTCGGCGTAGGCGAGCCACTCGTGCCCATGGAACTCCAGCGCGCGGACCCGGCCGGACAGGACGGTGCCGGGCGGCGCGGGCGAGCCCGGCGCGATCGGCGCCAGGGTGTCCGGGCGGATGCCGACGATCACGGTTTCGCCGTGATGGCTGATCAGCGACGACACGCGCGGGTCGTCCCACGGGACGCTCAGCCGCTGGGCGCCGAAGTCGAGCACCAGCCCCTCGCCCTCGACGGCCCACAGCGTCGCGCGCAGCAGGTTGATGGGCGGGGAGCTGAGGAACGCGGCCACGAACACCGTGGCCGGATCCGCGTAGATCTCCTCGGGGGTTCCGACGTCCTCCACCGTCCCGTCGCGCAGCACCGCCATCCGGTCGGCCATCGTCATGGCCTCCACCTGGTCGTGTGTGACGTAGACGGTGGTGGTGCCCGTGGCGCGCACCAGCCCGGCGATCTCGATCCGCAGCTCGGTGCGCAGCGCGGCGTCCAGGCTCGACAGCGGCTCGTCCATCAGGAACAGCCGCGGTTCGCGGACCAGCGCCCGGCCGATCGCGGCCCGCTGCCGCTGCCCGCCCGACAGCGTGTCCGGCCGGCGGTCGATCATGGCGCTGATGCCGAGGGCGCGCGCCAGCTCGGTGACCTTGGCTCCCGCCTCGGCGCGGTCGTCGCCCGCCACCTCCAGGGGGAACATCATGTTGCCCTTCACCGTGCGGTGCGGGTAGAGGGCGCCGTCCTGGAACACCATGGCCACATTGCGCTCACGGGGCGGCAGGTCGTTGGCGAGGGTCCCGTCGAGCCACAGGTCGCCCGCGGTGATCTCCTCCAGTCCCGCGATCATGCGCAGGAGGGTGGACTTGCCGCAGCCCGATGGCCCGAGCAGGACGAACAGCTCGCCGGCGTTGATTCGCAAACGCACGTTCCGGACGGCGACCTGCCCTCCCGGATAGACCTTTTCGACTCCGTCGAGCACCACGTCCGTCATCGGTTCCGCCTGATGTGAGCCAGATCCCGGTCCGCCATCACATCGTGCGATCGCCCAGGTTGTCCAGAGTGAATGGGCCCTCGTCGGCGGGGTCGACGGCCGGTTTCGGCCACCGGAGGGCGATATTTCGGAACCACCGCAGGTGCAGGAGTTCCCGCGTTTCGGACATCCCGTGTGATCGTTTGGCAACCTACTCCTTACAAACCCGACAAATCACGACAACGGACCGCTCCAAGACTCCCGATGTCGAGATCTTGGAGGTGTTCCTTGTCAACAAGGGAGCAGACGCACGGGATCGACCGCAGGTCGTTCCTCACCCGCGTGGGGGTGACCGGCGGGGCGGGCGCGATGTTCGCCACCATGGGAGCGCTCGGACTCGCGCCCTCGGCGGAGGCGGCGACCCGGACGCCCTTCCGGCCGCCGCATCCCTCCGACTTCCGCCTGCGCGGCCGCGGAGCCGCCAGGGTGTTGATCCTCGGTGCCGGAGTGGCGGGCCTGGCCGCGGCGTACGAGCTGGGGAAGGCCGGGTACGACTGCACGGTCCTGGAGGCCCGGGACCGGGTGGGCGGCCGCAACCTGACGCTGCGCGGCGGCGACCGGCTGGACGAGGCGGACGGTGCCGCGCAGCGGGTCCGCTTCAGCCAGGGCCAGTACATGAACGCCGGCCCCGCGCGCATCGCGCAGTGGATGACCACCATGGACTACTGCCGTGAACTGGGCGTCCCACTGGAGGTGTTCGCCAACTCCAACGCCGAGGCGCTGATCTACAACGAGTCCGCGGGGATGCGGGAGCCCGTCAAGTGGCGCACCGCCAAGGCGGACGTCTACGGCTACGTCTCCGAGCTCCTCGCCAAGGCCACCGACCAAGGAGCCCTGGACCAACGGCTCACCGAGGAGGACAAGGAGCGGCTGCTGTCGTTCCTGTCAGACTTCGGCGACATCGGCCCGAGGTCCGCCGGGTTCGCCTACACCGGCAGCACCCGGAGGGGGTACAAGGTCGACCCCGGCGCGGGCGACCAGGAGGGCACCGTGCTGGGCCCGCCGCCGTCGCTGTCGGAGGTCTTCGCGAGCGGCGTCGGCCGGTACTTCTCGTTCGAGTTCGGCTACAGCCAGGCGATGCCGATGTTCCAGCCGGTCGGCGGCATGGACGCCATCCCCAGGGCGCTCGCCAAGGCGGTCGGGAAGGGGCGGATCAAGACCGGGGCGAAGGTAACGAAGATCACCAATCTGCCGCGCGGGGTCCGGGTCGAGTACGAGATGAACCGCAAGACCCGGGTGGCCGAGGCCGACTACGTGATCGCCACCCTCCCCCCGCAGGTCCTCGCGAAGATCCCGCACAACCTCGGCGCGAGCGTCCAGGCCGCGCTGCGCACCCCGGTGCCCGTCTCCACCGGCAAGATCGGCATCGAGTACCGCAACCGCTGGTGGGAGCGGGACGACAACATCTACGGCGGCATCACCAACACCGACCTCGACCTGGCCACCATCTGGTACCCGTCGTACGGCTACAACGACCGGCGCGGGGTGATCATCGGGTACTACAACTTCGGCTCCGCCGCCGACGCCTACGCCCGGATGACCCACGAGCAGCGGCTCAGACGCGCGCTCGACCAGGGCGCGAAGATCCACGGCGACAAGTACCGCCGGGACGTCGCCGCCTCGGCGTCGATCGCCTGGATCCGGCAGGAGCACATCGAGGGCGGGTGGATCAGCTGGCCGTCCCGCGGCGCCGAGTACCGGCTGCTCAACGAGCCGCAGGGCAACGTCTACTTCTGCGGCGACTGGCTCAGCCACGAGATCGCCTGGCAGCACGGAGCGTTCGAATCGGCGCGCAAGGTCGTGACCGAGCTCCACCAGCGCGTCCTGAAGTCCTGAGAGGAGACGGAGCCTTGCGCGGTAAGAAGCTCGTCGTCGCAGGCGTCGCACTGCTGACGTTCGCAGGCCTCAACGGCGGCGCCCTGGCGTCTCCAAAAAAGGCCGAAGGCGAAGCCGAGACCGAGACCCACCGAGGTCCGGGTCGCCCTGCCGGAGGGGGAGAGCAACCCCATGATCGCGAACGGGGTCGGCGTCGGCCACGCCGTCACCACCTACACGGCCAGCGGCACCGGTCCGGCCGGAACCAACGCCTCCGCGCCCGCCGGGACGCCGGAACGCTACATCGGCTTCCCGGGAGGAACGCTGCCGCCGGGCGTCACCATCACCGAGGCGCAGGGGCTCAACGCTCTCGAACAGCTCGGCGCCAACCTGAAGGCGGTGGGGCTCACGCACCGCGACGTGATCTCCATGCGCGTCTACCTGGCCAACCCGCCCGGCGAGGAAACGGCGGACTTCGCCGGGTGGAACCGCGCCTACCGCCAGTACTACGCCAACGTCGACCTGAAGACCCACAAGGTCGTCAAGGTCCCGCTGGGCGGCGCGCCGCCGGCCGACCCGCTGTACGTCAACCCCGCGCGGCCGTCCCGGGTCGCGCTGGAGGTCGAGAACCTCCCGGTCGCGGGCTGGTTGGTCGAGGTGGAGGCGGTCGCCGCCTACCGGTGACCGCGACGGCCCGACGCGGAAGGGGCGGGGGCGTCCCCGGCGGACCGATCCGGCCGGGGGACGCCCCCGCCGCCGCTCCGGACGCCGCCAGGGAGTGATCTCCCGCCCGGGGCGTGATGCTCGTGGACCGCATGGGGCGGTGGACGTCCGCCCCCGGCCGTAGACTCCGTGGTCGTGGCAGGCCGGATTCGCAACGAGGACATCGCGCTCGTGCGCGAGCGCACGTCCATCGCCGACGTGATCGGCGAGTACCTGCAGCTGCGCAACGCGGGCGGGGGCAACCTGAAGGGGCTCTGCCCGTTCCACGACGAGAAGTCCCCCTCGTTCAACGTGACGCCCTCGCGCGGGCTGTACTACTGCTTCGGCTGCGAGGCGGGCGGCGACGTCATCAGGTTCGTCCAGGAGATCGAGCACCTGTCGTTCTCCGAGGCGGTCGAACGGCTCGCGGCCCGCGCGGGCGTGCGGCTCCGCTACGAGGACGGCGGCCGCGGCCCGCGCCAGGACGGCGGGCAGCGCGCGCGGCTCATCGAGGCCCACCGCGTCGCCGCCGAGTTCTACGCGGACCGGCTGGCCTCCCCCGAGGGCGCCGTCGCCCGCAAGTTCCTGTCCGAGCGCGGCTTCGAGGCCGCCGACGCCGAGCGCTTCGGCGTGGGGTTCGCGCCCCGCGAGTGGGAGGGTCTCGTCCGGCATCTGCGCGGCCGCGGCTTCGCCGACCGCGAGATCGTCGCCGGGGGACTGGCCAAGGAGGGGCGGCGCGGCCCGATGGACCGTTTCCGCGGCAGGCTGATGTGGCCGATCCGCGACCTGGGCGGCGAGGTCATCGGCTTCGGCGCCCGCAGGCTCTACGAGGACGACGACGGCCCCAAGTACCTGAACACCCCCGAGACGCCGCTCTTCCACAAGGGCTCGGTGCTGTACGGGGCCGACCTGGCGAAGAAGGAGATCGCGCGGCGGCGGCAGGCCGTGGTGGTCGAGGGGTACACCGACGTGATGGCCTGCCACCTGGCCGGGGTCCCCACGGCGATCGCGACGTGCGGCACGGCGTTCGGCGACGAGCACATCAAGGTCCTGCGCCGGCTGCTGATGGACCAGGACGAGTTCCGCGGCGAGGTGATCTTCACGTTCGACGGCGACGCGGCCGGCCGCAAGGCGGCGCTGCGCGCGTTCGACGACGAGCAGAAGTTCGTCTCGCAGACGTACGTGGCCGTCCAGCCGGACGGGCTCGACCCGTGCGAGCTGCGGATCCGGCACGGCGACGCGGCCGTCCGCGACCTGGTGGCCTCCCGGCTCCCGCTGTTCGAGTTCGCCATCCGCAGCACGATCGAGCAGTACGACCTCAACACCGTCGAGGGCCGGCTGAGCGCGCTCGACGCGGCGGCCCCGGTGGTCGCCGCGATCAAGGACCGGTCGCGGCGGCACATGTACGCGGTCAACCTCGACCGCTGGCTCGGCATCATGGACGAGCAGTTCGTGCTGCGCCGCGTCCGCGAGCTCGCCGCCCGCGCGCACGGCCGCCCCGGCGGGAACGGGCGCGCCGCCGGCGGGCGCGCGGGGGAGCGGCGGGGCAACGCGCGGGCGGGGAACGGCCGGCCCGAACGCCCGGCGTACGACCCGACCGATCCGGACGTCCAGCGGGAGTGGGAGCTGCTGAAACTCGCGGTGCAGCGCCCGGCGCTGCTCGGCCCGGCGTTCGACGAGCTCCCGGCGGACGCGTTCGCCGCCCCGCCGCACGCCGCGGTCCACGCCGTGATCGCGGACGCGGGCGGGGTCGGCGCCGCGGGCGGCGTGACCGAGTGGGTCGCTCGCCTCCTGGAACGGGCGCCGAACGACCAGGTCAGAGAGCTGATCACCAGGCTCGGGGTGGAGCCGGTCCGCTCCGCCCAGGATCCGGACGACCGATATGCCACCCAGTTGCTGGCCCGAATACAGGAACGCCAGCTCACGAGCATGATCGCCGACGCGAAATCTAAACTCGGGCGGCTGAATCCGGTCGGCGACCGCGAGGAGTACAACCGCCTCTTCGGCGATCTTGTCGCGCTTGAGCAGCAGCGACGGGTGTTGCGGGAGCGAGGGCTCGGGTCACAGTAAGTGAAGAGACCTCAAAAATGGGTCCTGTGATCTCGGCCTCCTTTGTCGCAAACTGTCTGCGTGGGCCCTTCGGTGCTGCCAAGCGAGGCGCCATCGGTTGATCAGGTGGCGGACCTTGTCGCACGTGGCAGAGAACGCGGTGGTGTGACCGTCGAGGACGTCGCCGCCGCGCTCGATCGCTCGGACTTGCCCGACGACTCGCTGGAGCGGGTCGTCAAGATGCTCGCAGAGCAGGGGGTGGAGGTCCTCGAGTCTCAGCACGAGACCGAGGACGTCACGCGAGCGGACGAGGGTGACCTCGGCAAGCGGGCGCCGACGAGCGACCTGGTCCGGATCTACCTGAGAGAGATCGGTCGCGTACCGCTGCTCACGGCAGAAGATGAAGTAGAACTGGCGAAGACGATCGAGGCGGGCCTGTTCGCCGAGGAGAAGATGGCGCGCACCGCCGTCCTCTCCCGCGAGGAGCTGCACGACCTCGAACTGCTCGCCCGCGAGGGTGCGCGGGCGAAGCAACGGCTGATCGAGGCCAACCTGCGGCTGGTGGTCTCGATCGCGAAACGGTACGTCGGACGGGGAATGCTCTTCCTCGACCTGATCCAGGAGGGAAATCTCGGACTCATCCGCGCGGTCGAGAAGTTCGACTACACCAAGGGGTTCAAGTTCTCGACCTACGCCACCTGGTGGATCCGGCAGGCCATCACCCGGGCGATCGCCGACCAGGCCAGGACCATCCGCATCCCCGTGCACATGGTCGAGACGATCAACAAGCTGGTCCGGGTGCAGCGGCAGATGCACCAGGACCTCGGCCGGGAACCCACCCCCGAGGAGATCGGCCGGGAGATGGGGCTGTCGCCCGCCCGGGTCATCGAGATCCAGCGGATCGCGCAGGAACCGGTCTCGCTGCAGTCGCCGATCGGCGAGGAGGACTCCGATCTCGGCGACTTCATCGAGGACGCGGACGCCGTCGTGCCGATCGAGGCCGCGGCGTTCATTCTTCTGCAGGACCAGCTGGAGGACATCCTCGGCACCCTGTCGGAACGGGAGCAGCGCATCATCCAGCTGCGCTTCGGCCTGACCGACGGCCACCCCCGCACGCTGGAGGAGGTCGGCAGGGAGTTCGGCGTGACGAGGGAGCGGATCCGCCAGATCGAGGCGAAGACCCTGGCGAAACTGCGCCATCCCTCACGCGCGCAGATGCTCAGGGAGTACCTCGAGTGACGACCGGTCCCCGGCGCAGGTGACCGCTCTGCCGGCCGTGCGCCGGACGGCGCGGTCACCTGCGCGGGCGGCCCCGCCCGGCCGGTCCGGCGGCCCGGGCGCTTTGTGCCGAAATGCTCTGTCGGGAATCCTCTGCCGGCATGGGGGCGCAATCGTCCGAGCCGTCATCTACCGTGGTGGTCATGCTGATCGTGACGACTGATGGTGTGGCGGGGTACCAGATCAAGAGCGTCCTCGGGGAGGTCCTCGCGAGCGCCCTCCAGAGCGCCGCGCCGCAGCCTGCGCCCGGAAGCACCAGCGGCACGTTCCGGGTGACCGGCGAGCAACCCGGCGCCGACCTCGCCGCCGTGCGGCGCGAGGCGGTGGACCGCCTGCGCGAGCAGGCGCGCGGCAAGGGCGCCAACGCGGTGGTCGGCATGCGCTTCGACACCGCCGCGGTCGCCGGCGGCCTGGAGGTCTGCGCGTACGGGACGGCCGTCTGGGCCGAGCCGCTCCAGCAGGCGGCCGGGCAGCACGCGCAGCCTCAGCAGCAGGCCCAGCAGAGCCAGCAGCTCCCGCCCTACGGCGACCCGAAGCCGGGAGGCCCGCCCATGGCCGCCCGCAACCTCACCATGGGCATCGGGGACCTTCCCCGGTAGCACCGAAGGACGCCCGGCGGGCCCTCATCCCCGTGCTCTCTCCTCGCGGATCCGGGTGACGACGTCGCCGGCGGCCGTCTTGATGGCTTCGAGCTCCTGGAGGTACCCCCAGTAGTCCGGGTGGACGCCGGTGAGGCGTTTCGGAGCGTTCTGCAGCCGTTCGACGAGCGAGTCGAGGACGCGGGCGTGATGCGGGGCGGGCCCGCCCGGCTGGGCGACGGCGAGGCGCTGCGCGTCCCGGACGGCGAACCGGACGCGCTCGGCGAACGCCTGCGGATCGGCGGCGACCGCCCTGAGCTCCTCGACCCGGCCGGTGACCTGGGCAGCGCGCCGGTCGGCGGCGTTCAGCTCGGTGCGGGCGGCGGTGAGCGCCCGCTGCGCCTGCTTCCACTCGGCGCGGGAGACGTGCGCGGACGCCTCGCTCAGCCGCTCCCGGGCCCGCTGCGCGGCGGCCTCGATCGACTCCGGCGCGCCCTTGAGATCCTGCCAGCACGCCTGCGAGTAGCCGCGCAGCAGGACGCGCATGGCCTCCCTGACGGTCTCCACGCGGTTCGCGACGATGTCCACCCGGGTCCGGACGGAGGCGAGCGCGTTGCGGACCTTCTCGGCCGTCTGCGGCAGCTCGGCCGCCGCCTCGCGCGCCCGCTCGGCGATCGCGCGGGCCTCCTCGGCCTTGCGCATCGCGCCGTCCAGGCCGAGCCCGCCGAGGCCCTTCGACCCGAGCCGGGCGAGGATCTGCTTGGCACGGGCCAGCTCCGCCTCGGGGTCGGAGGCGTCCATGCCCGCCCGGGCGGCCTCGGCGATGGCGGCGTCGGCGGCGGCGACGGCGTCGCGGGCGGCCTTCACCCGGGGCGGGAGCTGGTCGAGGGCCGCCTCCAGCCGCGCCATGCGCGGCGCGAGACGTTCGGCGAACCCGTTGAGGTCGCGTGTGATCTCCTGCATCCGCTCGGCGGCCGCCACGAAGGCGCGCCGGGCGGCGTCGTACTCGGCCGGTGACCGGTCCCGGTCATCGAGGTCGTGGGCGTCCAGGACGGAGATGTAGGCGTGGGCGGCGGCGTCGGCGGCCTCGGCCAGGCGGGTGAACTCCTGCCGGGCGGGCTCGGCGGCCCTGGCGTCCAGGTCCTCGAAGAGGGTCACGCGGCCGTCGATGTACTTCTGCGCCTGGTCCATGTCGTAGAAGGCGGTCGCCGCCGCCTCCTTCGCCTCGATGGCCCCGGCCTGCGCCTGCGCCCCCCGGCCCCACCGCCGCTGGTCGCCAGCTCCCCGCAACGCAGCCTCCCTTCGTCCTTGCCCAGTCTGACGCAGACAGGCCCGGTTTCGCGCCGGCGGGCGTCTTCTGAGGCAATTCCGTCTTCCGAGGGAACGGATAGGGTCGCTGCAGCGTCCAAGACTTCGGGCGCCAGCCGGCGTCCGACACCGGCATGCATTCGTGGAGGTCGACCGTGGGTGTCAGTCTCAGCAAGGGCGGCAACGTCTCCCTAACCAAACAGGCACCCGGGTTGACCGCGGTGACCGTGGGTCTCGGCTGGGACCTGCGGACCACCACGGGCGCCGACTTCGACCTCGACGCCTCCGCCCTCGTCCTGGACGCCTCCGGGAAGATCATCACCGATCGGCACTTCGTCTTCTTCAACAACCTGCGCACGCCGGACGGCGCGGTCGTCCACAGCGGCGACAACCTCACCGGTGCGGGTGAGGGCGACGACGAGCGGATCGACGTCAACTTCGGTGCGATGCCCGACGCCGCCGAGCGCGTGGCCTTCGCCGTGTCGATCTACGACGCCGACAGCCGGGGCCAGAATTTCGGGCAGGTCCGCAACGCCTACATCCGCGTGGTGAACCAGGGCGACGGGACGGAGATGGCGCGCTACGACCTCACCGAGGACGCCTCCACGGAGACGGCGATGGTGTTCGGAGAGTTGTACCGCAACGGGTCGGAGTGGAAGTTCCGTGCGGTCGGTCAAGGATATGCTTCCGGTCTTGCGGGCATCGCCATGGATTTCGGCGTCAATCTGTGATCCCGTAGGTTTCGGTCACCACGGGCACCGGTCTCAGTAGGATCCTCGCCAAAGAACAGGGCTTCACGGGAAGGGAGAGTGGCCCGGACATGGGTGTTTCACTCGCCAAGGGCGGTAACGTCTCGCTGACGAAGCACGCGCCCAACCTCACCGCGGTCGCCGTCGGCCTCGGCTGGGACGTGCGCGCCACCACCGGCGCCGACTTCGACCTCGACGCGTCGGCGATCATGCTCGGCGCGAACGGCAAGGTCATCTCCGACCAGCACTTCGTGTTCTACAACAACCTGCGGAGCCCGGACGGCTCGGTCGAGCACACCGGCGACAACCTCACCGGTGAGGGCGAGGGCGACGACGAGACCATCAACGTCGACCTCACCCGGGTGCCGCCCCAGTGCGAGCGCATCGTGTTCCCCGTCTCGATCTACGACGCCGAGAACCGCCGGCAGAACTTCGGTCAGGTGCGCAACGCCTTCATCCGGATCGTGAACCGGGTCGACGGCAACGAGCTCGCGCGCTTCGAC
>DATCLF010000055.1:0-11242 GCA_036564055.1 Spirillospora sp. | reverse complement strand
GGGGACACCCGCCGCCTCCGCACCCAGGCGCCCGCAGGACGCCGGCACGGGCGGGCACGGCCGGCCACGACACCGGCGCGAAGGTTCGCGCCGCTCCGGAGCAAGGCGCCGGACGACGGCGGCGCCGGTCCTTCGTCCCATGCGAGACGGGGGCCTGTGATGCTCGCCGTCGACGGTCTCTGCGTCGGCTACACCGGAGCGGAGCGAGCCCTCGAAGGGCTGTCCTTCGAGGTGGGCGAGGACGACGTCGTGGCCGTGCTCGGTGCGAACGGCGCGGGGAAGACCACCCTGCTCCGCGCGATCTCGGGAACGCTCCCGATGCACCGGGGACGCGTCACCGCCGGGACGATCCGGTACAGGGGCCGTCCGCTGCCCGGATCTCCACGGGGCGTGGTGGCCGCGGGGGTGGTGCAGGTTCCCGAGGGCCGCCGCATCTTCGGCCGCCTCACCGTCGAGGAGAACCTCGCCATCGGCGGGTTCGTCCGCCGCCGCGGGAAGGAGACGAAGAAGGCCCGCGACCGGGTCTTCGAGCTCTTCCCCGAGCTGAAGGACCGCGCCGGGCAGCGGGGGTCGCTGCTGTCGGGAGGCGAGCAGCAGATGCTCGCCATCGGGCGCGGTCTCATGGCCTCACCGCGGCTGCTCATGCTGGACGAGCCGACCCTGGGCCTGGCGCCGCTGATGGTGCGGCGGATCGGCGAGGTGATCCGGGACATCGGCGAGCAGGGCACGACCGTCCTGCTCGTCGAGCAGAACGCGATGGCGCTGCGGGTCGCGACACGCGCCGTCGTCCTGGAGGCGGGCGTCGCCGTGGCGCAGGGGACCACCGCCGAACTCGCGGAGCACGACCTGGCCGCCCGGTACCTGGGCGCGGCCGGACCGGCGACCCGCCCCGCGCCCGGGGCGGCCGGGGGGCGGTCGTCATGAGCACGCGGAGAACGCTCGTCGAGGTCACCGACGTCTCGGTGCGCTTCGGAGGGGTCGCGGCCCTGCGCGGCGTCTCGTGCGAGGTGGCGGAGGGATCGCTGCACGCGATCATCGGCCCGAACGGCGCGGGGAAGTCGACGCTGCTGAACGTGCTCAGCGGCATCGTCCGCCCGACCGAGGGCACGGTCCGGGTCCGCGGCGTCGACCTGGCGCGCAGGCGGCCGCACCAGATGGCCGCGCTGGGCATGGCGCGGGCGTTCCAGAACATCGCCCTGTACGGCGAGATGAGCGTGCTGGAGAACCTCATGCTCGGCCGGCACCACCTGATGCGGTCCGGTCTCGCCGCCGCCCCGCTGCGGCTTCCCGGTTCGCGCCGCGAGGAACGGCGCCACCGCGACCGCGTCATCGAGATCGCCGAGTCCCTCGGGATGGCCCACCTCCTGCGCCGGCGCACCGGGGAGCTTCCCTACGGCGACCAGAAGCGGGTCGAGCTCGCCCGCGCCATCTGCATGGAAACCCCGGTTCTGCTGCTGGACGAGCCCCTGGCCGGCATGAACCACGACGAGAAGCTGGAGGTCGCGGGGATGATCCGCCACTGTCACTCGGAGCGGGCCGCGACGGTGATCCTGGTCGACCACGACATGCCGATCGTCATGGACATGGCCGACACCGTCACCGTCCTGGACTTCGGCCGGCGCATCGCGCAGGGCACCCCCGCCGAGGTGTCGTCCCACCCCGCCGTCATCGCCGCCTATCTCGGTGAGGCCGGGTCCGAGGAGGCGCGGTCGTGAACACGCTGCTCACCCACCTGGTCAACGGGATCGCGCTCGGCGCCGTCTACGCCCTGCTCGCCCTCGGTTTCGTGGTGGTCTACAAGGCCACGCAGGTGCTCAACTTCGCGCACGCCGGCACCTTCATGGCCGCCGGCTACGTCATCTGGTACGCCTCCCGCGAGCTGAACCTGCCGTTCGTCGTCGCGGTCGCGGCCGGCACCGTCGCCGCCGCCGTGATCGGCGTGGTCCTGGAGCGCGTCACCGCCGCGTCGGTCTCCGCCGGCGCCCTCGTCTCGGCGTCGATCATCACGCTCGGCGCGGACATCATGCTCCAGGCCGAGGTCAACCGGCGTCTCGGGTCCCGCGTGCTCGACCTGGGAGACCCCTGGGGCGCGCGGACCGTCGAGATCGGCGGGGTGACGATCGCGCAGAGCCGGCTGGTGGCGGGCCTGGTCACCGCCGTGGTCGTCACCGCGCTGTTCCTCTGGCTCCGGCGCTCCTCCTGGGGGATCGCCGTGCGCGCCGCGACGGAGGACCGGGAGACGGCCGCGCTGATGGGGGTGCCGCTGCGGAGGATCACCGTCGCCGCCTGGATCGCGGCCGGTGCCTTCGCCGCCGTCGCCGTGCTGTTCCTGACCAGCTTCCCCTCGCCCGGGCTCGACGCGACCACGACGGCCGTCGCCCTCCGGGCGCTGCCCGCCGCCATCATCGGGGGGCTCGACTCGCTGGAGGGCGCGGTCGTGGGCGGCCTGCTCGTCGGGGTCGCGGAAGTCCTCGTCCAGGGCTACCAGGGCGGCCTCGACTTCCTCGGCGAGGGCTTCTACACGGTCGTGCCCTACCTCCTGATGATGGTCGTCCTTCTCGTCCGGCCCACCGGGCTGTTCGGCACCCGGGAGGTCTCCCGTGTCTGAAAGCATCACCAGCAGCAGGGCTCCCGAACGCGACCGGCCGAGCCTGCCGGCGAACCGCCGCCGGGACGTGCGGGAGCGGTCGGCGACCGGCAGATGGGTCGCCCTGGGAGCCGGCCTGGCCGTCGCCGCCTTCCTGCCCTTCTACCTGCCGGAGTTCTGGCTGCAGCTCGGCCTTCTGGTCGCCGCCGCGACCGTCGGCGCGCTCGGCCTGGACCTCCTGGTCGGTCACACCGGCCAGGTGTCGCTCGCGCATCCCTTCTTCATCGCGATCGGCGCCTACGGGTACACCGTGCTCGCCGCGGACGGCGGCGACGGCCTGGCCGGGCTGGGCCTGCCCGCCTCCCTCGCGGCCCCCGGCGCGGTCGCCATGGCCGGCGCCGCAGGGCTGTGCTTCGCCCCGATCGCCGGCCGGGTGCGCGGCGTCTACCTGGCGATCGCCTCGCTCGGCCTGATCTTCCTCGGGCAGCATCTGCTGCTCAACCTCACCGAGGTGACCGGAGGCTACGACGGACGCGACGTCCCCGCCCTCGAACTGTTCGGAGTGACCTTCGACGACACCGGCGCGACCGTGCTCGGCGTGCCGTTCGGGCGGGCCGAGCGGCTGTGGTACGTCGCGCTGGTCTGCTCCGTCCTGGCCTACGCCTTCTACGCCAGCCTGCGCGGCACGCGTCCGGGCAGGGCGCTCGCGGCCATCCGCCTCGGAGAGACGCCGGCCGCGGCCATGGGCGTCAACGTCGCCCGCTACAAGGCCGCGGCCTTCGGGATCGCGTCCCTGTACGCGGGCGTGGCCGGCGTCCTGCTCGCGCTCGCCCTTCAGCGCCTCGTCCCGAACTCCTACGACACCGCGATGGCGTTCAGCTATCTCGCCATGGTCGTCATCGGCGGTCTCGGATCCCCGCTCGGGGCGGTGCTGGGCGCGGCGTTCGTCACCTCGCTGCCCGTCCTGCTGCGGCACTACAGCGACCATCTGCCGTTCCTCGCCGACGAGGGATCCGGGGGCCTCAGCGCGGGAGTCGCCTCGCACCTCGTGTTCGGCCTCGGCATGGTCCTCGTCCTGCTCTTCCTGCCGGGCGGGCTCGCCTCACCCTTCTCGTCGGCCCTCACGGCCGCCCGGCGACGTCGCCGCAAGCCGGCGCTCGTGCAAGGAGAACCGTCATGATCCACCGTCCGTTCCGCACCGTCGCGGCCTGCTCGTTCGCATCCGCCCTCGCGCTGTCCGCACTCGCCTGCTCCCCGAAGGCGAACACCTCGACCGTGCAGCCGGGCGTCAGCGACACCGGAATCAAGCTCGGCGTCCTGATCGACTCGTCGGGGGCCTTCGCCGCCGGCGGCAAGGCCACCCTGCAGGGCCTCCAGCTCGCCTGGGACGAGACGAACAAACGGGGCGGCGTGTGCGGGAAGAAGGTCGAGCTCGTCGTGGAAGACCACGGCTACAACACCCAGAACGCCGTCAACCAGTACAACGAGATGGAGCCGAAGGTGCTGGCCTTCCAGATGCTCCTCGGCTCGCCGATGGTGAGCGCGCTGCGTCCGTCCATCGAGAAGGACGAGGTGCTCACCATTCCCAGCTCCTTCGCGACCGGACTGCTCACCAGCCCGCACATCGTCCTGACCGGGACGACCTACAAGCAGGAGATGTCCAACGCCCTCCACTGGCTGGCGGACAAGGGAGAAGTGCGCCGAGGCGACACCGTCGGGCACATCTACCTGCAGGGCGAATTCGGTGAGGACGCCCTCGCCGGCACCCGGAGCGCGGCCGAGGAGCTCGGCCTGAAGGTCGAGGCCCAGCAGGTGGACCCGAGCAGCAAGGACCTGACCGCGGAGGTGTCGGCGCTGCGCAGCCGGGACGTCGAGCACATCATGCTGAGCACGTCCCCGACCCAGACCGCGTCCGCGGTCTCCGTCGCCGCCGGCTCCGGATACGACGCGAAGTTCGTCGGGTCGACGTTCACCTTCGTGCCGTCCCTGCTGAGCGGGAACGCGCGCAAGCCGCTGACCGACAACTTCCGGCTGACCACGGCGCTCGCGCCGCTGTCCAGCGACGAGCCCGGCCCGGCACGGGTCGGGGCGGCGTTCCAGCGGCGCTGGCCCGGGCAGCAGCCGAACCCGCCGGTCGTCCACGGCGCGGGCGCCGCGGCGGTCATGGAGCAGATCCTGACGACCGCGTGCGAGAAGGGCCCGCTCACCCGGCAGAACGTTTTCGACACCTACAAGTCGCTGTCCGAGGTGCGCACGGACGGCCTGCTGCCCCCGCTCGACTACACCCGGCCCGGCGCGCCGCCGACGAGGGAGTCGTCGATGCTGCGCCCCGACACGAAGGTGCTCGGCAACCTCGAACCCGTTCGCTGACCAGGCGCCCGGTTCCGGCCGGCCGGGACGGGACACACCCCGGCCGGCCGGACGGCGCCTGTCCGGCGACGCTCCGCCCCGACACGTGAGAGGACCCTCATGGAGCATCGTTCCGACCGGCCGGCCTCCGCGGGGGCCGTCGGCACCCCGATTCCCCGGCGCGACGGCCTGGCCAAGGTCACCGGGGAGGCGGTCTACGGGGCCGACATCGCCCCGCCGGGCGCGTTGACCGCGCGCGTCCTGGCCGCCGGCGTCCCGTGCGCACGCATCCGGCACCTGGATGTCAGCCGCGCGTGGGACGTGCCCGGAGTGCGGGCCGTCGTCACCGGTGCGGACTGCCCCCGGCGGCACGGCCCGTTCCTCAAGGACCAGCCCGCCCTGGCCGTGGACGAGGTGCGGCACTCCGGCGAGATCGTGGCGGCGGTCGCGGCCGAGGACGCCGACGCCGCAGAGGAGGCCATCGACCGGATCGTCGTCGAGTACGAGCCGCTCACCCCCGTGCTCTCGCTGGACGACGCGCTGGCCCCCGACGCGCCGCTCGTGCACCCCGAATGGCGCACCTACGAGCAGACCGGCGCGCTCGGCGTCCGGCTGAACGGTGGTCCGGGGGGCAATGTCCCGTTCCACTTCAGGCTGCGCACCGGTGACGTCGACCGCGGATTCGCCGAGGCGGACGTCGTCGTCGAACGCACGTACACGACACAGTTCGTCCAGCACTGCCATCTCGAACCGCACGCGGTGGTGGCGCGGTTCGACCACGGCGGCGGCCTGTCGGTCTGGACGTCGACGGCGGGCCCGCACACCCTGCGCGGCATGCTCGCCGAGCTGCTCGACCTGCCGCTCGGAAGGGTCCGCGTCCACGTCCCGGGGGTCGGCGGGGCGTTCGGGTCGAAGATGTACCTGCGCGGCGTCGTGCCTCCCGCCGTGCTGCTGGCGCGCGCCGTCCCGGGCCGCCCGGTGCGCCTGGTGTTCGACCGGACCGAGGAGTTCCGCTCGGCCGGCGGGCGTGTTCCCATGCGGATCACCATGCGCACCGGCGCACGGCGGGACGGGACGCTCACCGCGCGGCAGGTCACCATGTGGGGCGAACAGGGCGCCTACGCCGACGTCTCCCCGCTCATCCTGCGCAGCTCCGGATACTCCTCGCCCGGCCCCTACCGCATCCCGAACGCGCACGTCGACGCCTACCTCGTCTACACCAACCGCGTGCCCAGCGGCGCGTTCCGCGCGCTCGGCGTGCCCCAGACGTGCTGGGCCGGCGAGCAGCAGATGGACGAGCTGGCCGCGGAACTCGGCATGTCCCCCGTGGAGCTGCGCCGCATCAACCTGCTGAGGGACGGCGACACCAGCGTGACCGGGGAGGTCATGCGGGACGTGGGGGCGGGCAGGTGCCTCGACGCCGTGGCGGCCCGCGCCACGCCCGGCCCGGCCGCCCCGCCGGACGCCGAGGACGGGCCGGCGGAACGCCGCAGCCTGCGGGGAACCGGCGTGGCCCTGGTCTGGAAGTCGTCGCTCTCGCCCGCGGTGTCCTTCGCCACCGTGCGGCTGAACCACGACGGCGGCGTCGAACTCAACACCGCCGCGGTCGACAACGGGCAGGGCGCGCACACGGTCCTCGCGCAGATCGCGGCCGAGACGCTGTCGGTCCCCGTGGAGTCGATCCACGTCGCGGCGACCGACACCCAGGCGAATCCCTTCGACCGGGGCTCGACGGCCAGCCGGACCACCTTCGCGATGGGCAACGCCGTCCGCCGGGCCTCGGCCGCGCTGCTCGACCGGCTCCGCGAGGTCGCCGCGGGCGTCCTGGAGACCGCCCCGTCCAACCTCGTGTTCGAGAACGGGACCGTCTCGGTGGCGGGCGGCGACCCGCGGCTGAGACCGACCTACGGCGAGGTCATCACCCGCTACTTCAACGGCCCCGGAGAACTGGTGGGCAACGGCCACTACGGCAGCCACCACGACCACGACCCGCTGGATCCCGCGACCGGCAGGTCGACCCGTCCGACGCCGTTCTGGATGTACGGGGCGGTCGCCGCCGACGTCGAGGTGGACGCCGAGACCGGCCGGCTCACCGTCCGGCGCGTCGTCAACGTGGTCGACGCGGGCAGGGCGATCAACCCGCTCGCCTGCGAGACGCAGATCCACGGCGCGACGCTCCAGGGCCTCGGAATGGCCCTCATGGAGGACCTCCGGTTTCCCGGCGGCGTCCCGCGCGACACCTCGTTCGGCCGTTACCGTATCCCCGCGTTCGGCGACCTGCCGGAGATCGAGAGCGTCGTCGTCGAGACGCCGACCGGCGACGGGCCGTTCGGAGCCCGCGGGATCGGCGAGATCGGCCTGGCCGCGGTGCCGGCCGCCATCGGCAACGCCGTCCACGCCGCGACCGGACGGCGGACGACCGCCCTGCCGATCAGCGCCCGGGACCTCGCCTTCCGCGAGGAGGAGGCCCGATGAGGAGCGACGGCGGCGCCGTCGGCGTCCGGTTCGACCACGTTCCCGTGACCTCCGTCGCCGACGCGGTCGCGCAGCTCACGCAGCCGAGCGACGCCGGCGAGACGCACCTGGTGGCGGGCGGGACCAGCGTCATGCCGCGGATCAGGCGGCGGGCGCCGCGCGGAGCACGCCTGATCGACATCAGCGGCGTCCCCGGCCTCGACCGCGTGCGCGAACGGGGGACCGCCGTCGAGATCGGCTCGCTCGCCTCCCTGGAGCAAGTCGCCGTCTCGCCGCTCGTCCGGCGCGCGGCCCCCCTCCTCGCCTCGGCCTGCGCGAAGGTCGCCTCGCCCGCGGTGCGGAACATGGCGACGATCGGCGGCAGTCTCTACCCGCCGCACTCCGACCCGGCGGTCGCCCTTGTGGCACTGGACGCCCGGCTCGTGCTGCACACGTCTGCGGGAACGGTCACGTCCCGTGCGGCCGACTTCCTCACCGGCTCCGGCTCCGCTGGCGGTCACGACCGCCATGATCGGGCGCACGTCCTGCGGGAGATCACGCTCCCCGCCGTGCCCCCGGAGACACGCGTGCGCTACACGCGATGGTCCCTCCGCAGCGCGGCGGAGCGCCCGGCGGTGACCTTGGCGGCGTCGCTGCGCGGCCGGAACGGCCACTGCACCGACGCCGTGCTCGTGCTGGGCGGGGCGGTGCCGGTGCCCCTTCCGCTCACGCGTGCGGCGGAAAAGCTCGCCGGCGCCCGTCTCACCCCGGAGCTGGCCGCCGCGGTGGCCGAGGAGGGCGCGGACGAACTGGCCGCGGCGATGGACGCCGCGCATTCCGGCGCACCGCCCGAAGAACCGCCCGACGAAATCCGCGGCGGCACGCGGGAGAGCCGTGCTCACACGCGCCGTGCGGCGGCGGCCGTGATCCGCCGCACGCTGCTCGATCTCAGCCGGGAGCTCGCATGACCATGATCGACCTCGTCCTCAACGGCGTCCCGCGGAAGGTCGGGCTCCGCCCCGGCTGGACGCTCCTCGACCTGCTGCGCGACGGGCTGGGGCTGACCGGCGCGAAGGAGGGGTGCACCGACGGCGAGTGCGGCGCGTGCACCGTCCTGGTGGACGACCGGCCGGTGCTGTCCTGCCTGTGGCCGGCGGCGCGTGCCGCGGGACGGAGCGTGCGCACCGTCGAGGGACTCGCCGGCGGTGACGGCGAGCCGAGCCCCCTTCAGCGGGCGTTCATCGAGCACGGCGCGGTCCAGTGCGGCTACTGCGTCCCGGGGATGCTGATGGCCGCCACCGCGCTGCTGGAGCGCGACCCCCGCCCCTGCGCCGACACCGTCCGGGAGGCGCTCGGCGGCAACCTGTGCCGCTGCGGCAACTACACCCACGTCGTCCGGGCGGTCCTCGCCGCCGCCGGATCCTCGCCCGCGAACGACGCGCAGGAGGAGACCACCGAGAGGGAGACCGTGGAGAGGAAGACAGCGTCATGACCGATGCCTCAGCCGACACCTACGCCCTGACCGGCGTCACCGCGCTGCTCGGCGACGAGCTGGAACCGGTGGAGAACGCCACGATCGTGGTCGAGGCGGGGCGTATCGCCGAGGTGGGCACGGGCCCGGCACCGGACGGGATGAGGCGGCTGCACCACCCCGATCTGCTCGTCACGCCGGGCTTCATCAACTGCCACACCCACGTCGGCGACGCGATCCTCTCGGAGGAGGGCTTCTACGTCCGGGGAGAGGACCTGCTCTACGCGCCGCACGGGCTCCGCCACCGGCGGTTCGCCGAACTCTCCCCGGACGACGTCGCGCGCGGAATGCGGCGCGCGATGCAGTACATGATCCGCTGCGGCACGGTCGCGTTCGCCGACTTCCGTGAGCAGGGGGCCGACGGCGTGGCGCTCCTGCGGAAGGCGGCCGACGGGTTGCCGCTGCGCGTCAGCGCCCTCGGCCGTCACGCCGGCTATCCGCTCCAGCCCGACGAGGAGCTGCGCGCCAACACCGGCGCCCTGTCCGCCGAGCAGGAGGCGGAGATCTCCGAGGTGCTGAAGCTCGCCGACGGGTTCTCCGTGGTCTCTCCCAACAACCTCTCCGACGCCGCGCTCGCGCAGACGGCACGGATCGTCCGGGACGCGGGCAAGGTGCTGGCCGCGCACGCGGGCGAGATGGAGGCGGACCGGCAGACGTCGATCTCCCGCACGGGCCGCAGCGACATCGTCCGCGCCATCGAGACGCTGCGCCCCGACTACCTCGTGCACCTGACCGCGGCCACCGCCGAGGAACTGGAGATGGCCGCCAAGGCGGAGATCCCGGTGGTGATGTGCCCGCGGTCCCACGCCGGACTCGGATACGGCGTGCCGCCGTTCCTCGCGGCGGCGGAGGCCGGCGTCACCGTCGGGATCGGCACCGACAACGCCATGACGACCTCGCCGAACGTCCTCGCCGAGATCAACTTCCTGTGCAAGGCCGAACGGTGGCGCACCGGGTCGGTCGACCGGCCCGACCCGAGACGGCTCCTCGCGGCGATCACCGTGGACGCCGCCCGGATCCTCGGCCTGGACGACTGCGGCTCACTCGCGCCGGGCAAGACCGCCGCCCTGGTCGCCTTCGACGCGACCTCCCCCAACCTCGCCGACGCGGTGCGCTCGGACCCGCTCGCCGCCCTGGTCAACCGGGCCGAGACGGCCGACATCCGCGCGGTCCTCGTCGAGGGGCGGACGGCCTGGGGAAGCCTGTCCGGATCGTCCGCCATGGCAGCACCGTCCGCTCCGGCGGCCGGACCCGAGACCCTCCAGGAGCTTCGATGAGACTGCTGATCAAGAACGGCACCCTCGTCACGGGTGCGCACGTCGAGGCGGCCGACGTCCTCTGTGACGACGGGACCATCGCCGCCATCACCGAGCCCGGCCGTCCGGCGGGGCGGGCCGACGAGGTCGTCGACGCCCGCGGCCTGCTGATCTTCCCGGGCTTCATCGACCCCCACGTGCACTCCCGCGACCCGGGCCAGCAAGAGAAGGAGACGTTCGCGCACTCCACGACCGCCGCGGCGTGCAGCGGGCTGACGACGATCCTGGAGATGCCGAACGCGATCCCGCCGGTCACCGATGCCGACACCTTCCACAGGCGCGCCGCGGAACACGCGGCCGTCGCCGCGGTCGACTTCGGCCTCTGGGGGCTCTCGCTGGGGCACGAGAACCTCGACGACCTCGCCGGGCTCTTCGAGGCCGGTGCCGTCGGCGTCAAGGTGTTCTGGGGCTACGCCCTCGACCGGAAGAACAAGCGGCTCGTCTACAACGCGGCGGACCTGCCCGCCGACGAGGTGATCCCACCCCCCGACCTCGGCGCCGTCATCGCGGTGCTGGGCGAGGCCGCCCGGTCGGACGGCCTGGTCGCCGCGCACTGCGAGGACCCCCAGATCCTCGCCCACGCGGGCCGGCGCATCGGCGAGATCACCACGTATGACGACCTGCTCGCCGCCCGTCCCGCCCACGCCGAGACCGCCGCCGTCGCCGCCGCGATCGAGGCCGCCGACCTGACCGGCGCGCGTTTCCACGTCCTGCACGTGGCCGCCGCCAGAACGGTGGACCTCGTGCGGCGCGCCCGCCGCGACGGGGTGCGGATCACCGCCGAGACCTGCCCGCACTACCTGTCCCTCACCCGGGACGACGCCCCCGCCAAGCCCGGCATGAAGGTCTACCCGCCGATCCGGTCGCGGGCCGACCGGGACGCCCTGTGGGAGGGGGTGCGCGACGGCACGATCACCTCGCTCAGCTCGGACCACGCCCCGCACGCGCCGCAGGACAAGGAACGGCCCCTGGGCGAACAGCCCGCCGGCATGCACGGTGTGGAGA
>DATCLF010000054.1:0-3612 GCA_036564055.1 Spirillospora sp. | reverse complement strand
AACCACATGTGCGCCATCTCGTGCAGGATCGTCTCCGCGCGCCGCTCGTAGGCGGCGTCGGTGACCCGCGACCGGAAGACGTAGTCCTCCAGGAACGTGACGGCGCCCGCGTTCTCCATGGCGCCCGCGTTGAACTCGGGGACGAAGAGCTGGTCGTACTTGGTGAACGGGTACCGGCGTCCGAAGACCTTCTCGAAGTAGGCGAACCCGCGGCGGGTCACGTCCACGATCGCGTCGGCGTCGAGGTGCTCGGCCAGCGACGCGCGGCAGTACACGCCGAGGGGGACGACGCTGCCGTCCTCGCGGCGGTACTCGTCCCGGACGACGTGGTACGGCCCGGCGACGAGCGCGGTGATGTAGGTGGACACCCGCGGCGTCGGCGCGAAACGCCACGTGCCGTTCTCGGCCGAGCGGGCGGGCTCGTTGGTGACGACCTCCCAGTCCGCGGGCGCCTTCACCGTCAGCTCGAACGTCGCCTTGAGGTCGGGCTGGTCGAAACACGCGTACATGCGGTGCGCGTCGGCGGTCTCGAACTGCGTGTACAGGTACACGCGGTCGTCGACCGGGTCGACGAAACGGTGCAGGCCCTCGCCCGAGCGCGAGTACGCGCAGTCGGCCACGACGCGCAGCTCGTTCTCCGCGGCCAGGTCGGGCAACGGCAGGCGGCCCTTGTCGGGGTCGTAGGACGAGGGGTCCAGGGACTTCCCGTTCAGCGTCGCCTCGCGCACGATCGCGCCGTGCAGGTCGACGAACGTGGACGCTCCGGTCTCCGCGCTGCCGAACCTGATCACGGTGGTGGACCCGAACCTCTCGTCCCCGGTGGTGAGGTCCAGGTCGACCGTGTAGGACTCGACGGTGAGCAGCCGGGCCCGTTCCCGCGCCTCGTCGCGCGTGAGGTTGCCTGCCACATGAACTCCTTGGTCGGGCTTCTTCGCTTGGTCTCCCATGTCTACCGGATGCGGGCGCCGCATCGGCGTCCCCGGCCGGACGGGAATGGGGTTGACCTTGGCCTGGTTGTCGGTTCACGAACTGATTGCGCTTTGGAGGAGGCGACGTTGGCCAAGGACGCACCGACCCCCGTGGACTTCTGGTTCGACCCCCTGTGCCCGTGGGCGTGGATCACCTCCCGCTGGATCCTTGAAGTGGAGAAGCTTCGCCCGATCAAGGTGCGTTGGCACGTGATGAGCCTGTCCGTCCTCAACGAGGGCAAGGACGTCCCTGAGGAGTACCGGCAGCTCCTCAAGGAGGGCTGGGGGCCGGTCCGCGTGTGCATCGCCGCCGAGCAGAAGTACGGGCCCGAGATCCTCGGCCCCCTCTACACCGAGCTCGGCACACGCGCCCACAACCAGAAGCGGAAGTACACCCGGCAGGTCATCGAGGAGGCGCTGACCGCGGCCGGGCTCGACCCGGCGCTCGCGGACGCCGCCGAGTCCACCGCCTACGACGAGGCGCTCCGCGCGTCCCACAAGGACGGCATCGACCGGGTCGGCCAGGAGGTCGGCACCCCGGTGATCGACGTGGCGGGGAACGCGTTCTTCGGGCCGGTCGTCTCGCCGATCCCGCGGGGCGAGGCCGCGGCGAAGCTGTGGGACGGCGTGCTCGCGGTCGCGGGGACCGACGGGTTCTTCGAGCTGAAGCGCAGCCGGACCAGGGACCCGATCTTCGACTGACGTCCCGCGGCCGGCGGACCGGCACCGAGGCCGACATCACAGTGAGTTCGCTATTGCGAAACTCTTGCAACTACCGGTCGTGCGCCGCAAACTGACCATGTCGACAGGGCTGCGCGGTCGACAGGGCTGCGCAGTTCGACGGGATGCGCAGGTCGGCGGGAACCCGTGAGGTGGTGGCGTCAGGTGCACGTACCGGATGGATTCATCGACACGCCCGTGTCGGTCGCGGCGGGGGCGGTCGCGGTGGCCGGCGTCGGGGTCGCGCTGCGCGGCGCGCGGCGCGAGCTGGACGACCGGACCGCCCCCCTCGCCGGTCTGACGGCCGCGTTCGTGTTCGCCGCGCAGATGCTCAACTTCCCGGTCGCCGGCGGGACGAGCGGGCACCTGCTCGGCGGGACCCTCGCGGCGATCCTCGTCGGGCCCTATGCGGGCGTGCTCGCCGTGTCGGTCGTGCTGATCCTGCAGGCACTGCTGTTCGCGGACGGCGGCCTCAGCGCTCTCGGCGTCAACATCATCCTCATGGCGCTGGTCACGGTCGCCGTGGGACATGGGGTGTTCCGGCTTCTGATGCGGGTGCTGCCGAGGAGCCGGGCGTCGGTGTCCGGGGCGGCGTTCGCGGCCGCGCTCGTGTCGGTCCCCGCGTCGGCCCTCGCCTTCACCCTGATCTACGCGATCGGCGGGACGGCCGACGTGTCGATCGGGACGGTCGCCGCCGCGATGGTCGGCGTGCACGTCCTCATCGGGATCGGCGAGGGGCTGATCACCGCCCTGACCGTGTCGAGCGTGCTCGCCGTCCGGCCCGACCTCGTGTACGGGGCGCGGGGCCTGCTGAAGCGGCCCGAGCTGCGCACGGCCTCGCCCACCCCGTCGCAGGCCTGAGGAGGGGACAGATGACCACGAAGCGCTTCTTCGCCGGTTTCCTGCTGGTCTCCCTCGTCCTCGCGGGGATCGTCAGCTTCTACGCCAGCTCCAGCCCGGACGGCCTGGAGAAGGTCGCCGAGGACAAGGGCATCAGCGCCCAGGAGAAGGACCACCCGCTCGGCGGGTCGCCGCTCGGCGACTACGGGGTCAAGGGCATCGACAACGAGTGGGCCTCGGTCGGGCTGTCCGGTGTGATCGGCGTGGCCGCGGTGCTGCTGATCGGCGGCGGCCTCTTCTGGGCCGTGCGGGGTCGCGGCCCCGCCGGAAACCCGCAGGGCGGGACGTCGGCCGAGCCGGCCGAGTCGGCCGACCCGGCGGCAGGGTCGCCGGGCGACACGTCCGGACGAGGATAGTGGGCGCCGGCCGCGCGGATCGCCTGTACGTGCCGGGCACGTCGCCGGTGCACCGGCTGCCGCCGCAGACCAAGATCGTCGCTGTGCTGGCGTTCGTGCTGCTCGTCGTCGCCACGCCCCGGGAGCGGATGTGGGCGTTCGGTGCGTACGCGCTGCTGCTCGCGGCCGTCGCACTGGTCGCCCGCGTGCCGCTGTCGACCGTGGCGCGGCGCTCCGTGATCGAGGTCCCGTTCGTCGCGTTCGCGTTCCTCATGCCGTTCGTCGCGAACGGCGAGAAGATCACCGTGCTGGGGCTGCGGCTGAGCGAGAGCGGGCTGTGGGGCGCCTGGAACATCCTCGCCAAGGGCACCCTCGGCGTCGTCGCGTCGATCCTGCTGGCCGCGACCACCGAGCCGCGGCTGCTGCTCCTCGGCATCGAGCGGCTGCGGATGCCGCAGCTCATCACGCAGATCGCCACGTTCATGCTGCGGTACGGCGACGTCGTCGCGGCCGAGCTGGGACGGATGCGCGTGGCGCGGGCGTCCCGCGGCTTCGAGGCGCGCGACCTGAGGGCCACGGGCGTGCTCGCGAAGTCGGTGGGGGCGCTGTTCCTGCGCTCCTACGAGCGGGGCGAGCGCGTCCACCTGGCCATGATGAGCCGCGGCTACGACGGCCGCATGCCCGTCACG
>DATCLF010000053.1:0-12645 GCA_036564055.1 Spirillospora sp. | reverse complement strand
GTTCTGGAACTGGTGGGTCGTGCCTGCCGGATCATTCGGTGTCTGCGACATGGCGAAGAGAGTAATGGATACCCGACAGGGCGGTCTGTCCGTTTCGGCCACGGACAGACCGCTCCTCGGAACGGCGGAGAGTGTGGGATTCGAACCCACGAGGACTGTCCCCAGCCCTGGGCGCTTTCAAGGCGCCTGCACTAGTCCACTATGCGAACTCTCCGGGTGACCGCCGTCGAAGACGGTCCATGCCCACGATAGCGGCCCCGGCGCCCGCCGCGAGTACGGAACCCCGTCACGACTCCGGGACGGCGTACCCGGGAATCGAGGGCCAGCGGACGGTCATGACCACCGACTCCTCCTCGGCCTCCCACGAATGGTCGACGCCGGGCCCCCAGACCACGTAGTCGCCCTGTTCGGACAGGACGACGCTCCCCTCGGGGAACTCCAGCCGGAACCGGCCGCTGATCAGCACGAGAAGCGCGGTGCGCTTCTCACCCTCGGTCCACCGGGCGCGGCGCTCGCCCTTGCGGTGCACGCCCCACTTGATCTCGACGTCCTCGCTGTGCCGGAGGTCGCCGACCGGCTTGAAGTGCCCGAGGAGCCAGCCGCGGTCGGACGCGGCGTCCGGCCCGGCCTTGCCCACATACACACCGTCCACAGGACGCGACCGTACCGCCCGGCGGTCACGCCTCGGGGGCGGGACCCGGGGCGGGAGCGGGACGCTGCATGGCGAAACCGTCGCCGACGACCGCGGCGAGGTTCAGGTACGCCTCGCGTGTCGCGGGGGCGAGCTGCTCCAGGTCGACCTCGGCGCCCTCCTCCAGGTGGTCGTCGTACGGGATCCGGACGACGGCGCGGCAGCGGCTCTCGAAGTGCGACTGGAGCTTGTCGAGGTCGACCTGGCTGCGGGTGCGGTTCCGGACCATCGACAGCACCACGACGCCGTTGCGGACGAGGTGGCCGTGGTTGTGGGCCTCCAGCCAGTCGAGGGTCGCGCTCGCGGAGCGGGCGCCGTCCACCGACGGGGAGCTGACCAGGATGAGCTGGTCGGCGAGGCTGAGCACGCCGGCCATCGCCGAGTGCAGCAGCCCCGTGCCGCAGTCGGTGATGCAGATCGAGTAGTACTGCTCCAGGATGACGGCGACGGCCGCGTAGTCGTCGGCGCTGAACGCCTCGCTGACGGCCGGGTCCCGGTCGGAGGCGAGGATCTCCAGCCGCGCCTCGTTCTGGGAGGTGAACGCGCGGACGTCGGCGTACCGCTGGATCTTCTCCCGGTTGTTGAGCAGGTCCCTGACGGTCGCGGCCGTCTCCAGCCTGACCTTGTCCGAGAGCGTCCCGCGGTCGGGGTTGGCGTCCACGGCGATGACCCGGTCGCCGCGCAGGGAGGCGAGCATGGAGCCGAGCCCGGTCGTCGTGGTCGTCTTGCCGACGCCGCCCTTGAGCGACATGACCGCGACCCTGTGGTGGCCGTTGGCGACGACGGTGCGCGCACGGGCGATCAGGTCCTTGCGGCGCAGTTCGTTCTGCGACTCGCCGGGGTGGATGGTGCCCCCGGTCGCCTTGTAGATGGCGCGCCGCCAGCCGGAGGACGGCGGGATGCGACGCTCCCCGAGAAGGTTCTCGGAGCTGAGGTTGTCGGCGCTCGGCGGCGGCTGGGGAGGCTGCGCGGGCTGCGGGACCTGCGGGGCCTGTGGAGCCTGTGGAGCCTGCGGGGCCTGCGGGGGCTGCGGCGGAGCCTGGGGGGCCTCCTGCTGCGGGTACCGCAGCATCTGGTTGAGCGCGGGCGGGTACCCGGACTGGTCCTGCTGCGTCTGCTCCGCGGGGTACCCGTATCCCTGGACGAGCTGCCCGGTGTTGGGGTCGATCGGCTGGTACTGCTGTTGCGCGGTCGCGTTCGGGTCGTACGCCTGCGGCTGGCCGGGCGCGAAGGACTGACCCGCGTTCGGGTCGTACCCGTACGGCTGCCCCGTATTCGGATCGACCTGCGCATACGGCTGACCGGGTGCAGGCGGGTTCTGCCCGTAAGGCTGGCCTGCGTTCGGGTCGATCGGCTGGAACTGCTGCTGCCCGGCCGCGTTGGGGTCGTACACCTGCGGCTGGCCGGTGTTCGGGTCGACGGGCTGATACTGCGCAGGCGCGGCGGCCGGATTCTGCGCGGCGGCCGGATCCTGTGCGGCGGTCGGATCTTGTGCGGCGTTCGGATTCTGGAAGGCCTGACCCGCGTTCGGGTCGGCCGGCGGGATCTGCTGCTGCGCGGTCGCGTTCGGGTCGTACGCGTACGGCTGACCCGCGTTCGGATCGGCCGGCGGGTACTGCTGACCCTGCGCGTTCGAGTCCTGCGGGAGAGGCCGCCCCGTCTCGGGGTCGATCGGGACGTAGGGGCGGCCGGAGGGGTCGGTGTCCTGCGGGAAGGGCTGCCCGGTGGCCGGGTCGATCGCCTGGTACTCCTGGCCGGCCGTGCCCTGCTCCTGCGCGTCGCCCTGGTACGGCGGCAACTGCTCGAAGGGCGCGGCGGCGTTGCCGTTGGCGTCGTACGGCTGCGGCGACGGGACGGTCTGGGTCGGGTCGAACCCGGCGCCGTAGGGGGGAGGCAGCATCCCTCCGTCGAACGGCTGCGGCATGGGGCCGCCGTCGTAGGGCGGGGGCTGCGGAGGTCCGAAGGTCTGCGTCGAGTACCCGGTGTCGGCGGGCTGCTGGAACGACGGGGGCGAGGCGATCCAGGGTTCGGGCTCCGGGTCGTCGTCCTTGTCCTGGGCGTTCTCACCCGGGGTTTGAGTCTCCTCCCCCGTCCGGGCCTCCTCGTCCGCGGCCCGGGAGTCGTCGGCCGGGGGCCCGTTCTCCGATTCGGCGGGGGGCTGTTCCCCGCCCTGATCGTCGTCCTTCGCCAAGGTGGGGGAGTCGGCCAAGGCGGGGGAATCGCCGGTCGCTTCGTCGCTCATCGCGTCCAGAGAGGCCAGCCGCTCCTCAAGGGAACGCCCGTCGTGCTCGTTCCTTGCCACCGTCATCCCCCTTGGGCACGCCTCTGATGTTCAAATACGGAGCAGGTCGGCAAAGCGATCCCCGTGCAGAATACCCGTGCACAACGTGCGCGCATCCCGAGCGTAGATACACGGTCACAGGGCGGTCGTCCCCCAGCCGCCCGGTAGCGTGGCGAATATGCATGCGATCGTGGTGCGTGAACCGGGAGACCCCGACGTACTGGAGTGGACGCCCGTCCCCGACCCGGAGCCCAAGCCCGGCGAGGTTCTGATCGACGTCGCGGCGAGCGCGGTCAACCGTGCGGACGTCATGCAGCGCAAGGGCTTCTACCCGCCGCCGCCGGGCGCTCCCCCGTACCCCGGGCTCGAGGTGTCGGGACGCATCGCGGAACTGGGCCCGGACGTGACCGGCCTGACCGTGGGGGACGAGGTCTGCGCGCTGCTCGGCGGGGGAGGATACGCCGAACAGGTCACCGTGCCCGCCGCGCAGGTCCTTCCGGTGCCGCGCGGAGTGGACCTCGTCGAGGCGGCGGGTCTCCCGGAGGTCGCGTGCACGGTGTGGTCGAACGTCTTCATGCTCGCCGAGCTGCGCGAAGGGGAGACCTTCCTGGTCCACGGCGGCGGCAGCGGCATCGGCACCCACGCGATCCAGGTCGCCAAGGCGCACGGTGCGCGCGTGGTGACGACGGTGGGCAGCGCGGAGAAGGCGGCCCGGTGCCGGGAGCTCGGCGCCGACGTCACGGTGAACTACCGCGAGGAGGACTTCGTCGAGCACGGCCCCTACGACGTGATCCTCGACGTGATCGGCGCGAAGTACCTGGCCCGGAACGTCGAGGCGCTGGCGGTCGGCGGCCGGCTGATGGTGATCGGGCTTCAGGGCGGCACGAAGGCGGAGCTGGACATCAACAGGCTGCTGCGCAAGCGGGGGCGGATCCACGCGACGACCCTGCGGTCCCGTCCGCCGGAGGAGAAGGCGGAGATCGTGGCCGCCGTCCGGGAGAACGTCTGGCCGCTGCTGGAGTCGGGAGCCGTCAGGCCGGTGATCGACCGGCGGTTCCCCATGGCGGACGCGGCGGGCGCGCACCGGCTGCTCGAGGAGAGCGGCCACGTCGGCAAGATTCTGCTGACCGTGTGAGGATGGAGGGATTATGAGCGAGCCTTCGAAGAAGCAGCCCGGACAGGACCCTCACGTGCTCGTCGTCGGCCCGAACGGCATCGCCGCGGCCGAAGGCGGCGGTGAGGGCGAGGGCGAGAACAAGTCGGTGACCGACATGGTCGAGCAGCCGGCGAAGGTGATGCGGATCGGCGGCATGATCCGCCAGCTTCTGGACGAGGTCAAGGCCGCGCCGCTGGACGAGGCGAGCCGCGCCCGCCTGCGGGAGATCCACAAGTCGTCCATCAAGGAGCTGGAGGACGGTCTCGCGCCCGAGCTCGTCGAGGAGCTGGAGCGGCTGTCGCTTCCGTTCACCGAGGACTCCGTGCCGAGCGAGTCGGAGCTGCGGATCGCGCAGGCGCAGCTCGTCGGCTGGCTGGAGGGCCTGTTCCACGGCATCCAGACGACGCTGTTCGCCCAGCAGATGGCGGCGCGCGCCCAGCTCGAGCAGATGCGCCGCGCCCTGCCCGCGGGGATGGGACAGCACGGCGGCGGGGACGACGACAAGAAGCCGGGACCGCGTTCGTCGGGTCCGTACCTGTGACCGTGTGACCGCCCCCGCGCCGGGGTCACGGGAAGAGGGGTCAGGGGAAGAGGGGTCAGGGGAAGAGGCGCTCCAGGACCTCGGCCACACCGTCGTCGTCGTTGCGGGACGTCTTGTGGGTGACGGCGGCGAGCACCGTCGGGTGCGCGTTCGCGACCGCGTACGAGGTGCCTGCCCAGGTGAGCATCGGCAGGTCGTTCGGCATGTCGCCGAACGCGGTGACGGCGTCGGACGGGATGCCGTGCTTCAGGCACAAGGCCGCGAGCGCGCTGGCCTTGGTGACGCCGCGCGCGCTCATCTCCAGCAGGCCCCGCCCCGAGGAGTGGGTGACGGTGACGAGGTCGCCGACCGCCTCCTCCGCCTTCTCCAGCAGCGCGTCGGGGTGGGCCTGCGGGTGGAACGCGAGCAGCTTCGTCCCGCTGTGACCGACGAGGCTCTCGGCGTCCACGGGGCGCCCGCCGAGGGCCCTCGCGGCGTCCCAGCGGCCGAGCGCGTAGCTCTCCTCGAAGACGAACCCGTCCGGCTGCTCGACGGCGAACCGCAGCTCGGGCTCGACGGCGCGCAGCCGCGCGACCGTCTCCGCAATCACGGGCGACGGGATCTGCCGGGCCTCGAGGACGGTCTCGGTGTGCAGGTCGTACAGCACGGCGCCGTTGGCGCAGATCGCCACCCCGCGGTGGCCGACGGCCGCCGCGACGTCCTTCATCCAGCGCGGCGGCCGGCCGGTGACCATCACGAGCATCGCCCCGGCCCGTTCGACACGGGCGAGCGCGGCGACGGTACGGGCGGAGATCGTCCCGTCGGAGCGCACGATCGTCCCGTCGAGGTCGGTGGCGATCAGGCGGGGCGAAATGTCGGTCATGTCACCTTCCAGGGCGTGTGGCACACACACCATAAGCCACACCCCTGACAGGCTCGTGACCGGCGTCAGCGCGCCACGGGCTCCAGAACGTCCTGGCCGAGGTACTTCTGCAGGGCCTCGGGGACGCGGACCGTGCCGTCCGCCCGCTGGTGGTTCTCCAGGATCGCCACGATCCACCGCGTGGTCGCCAGGGTCCCGTTCAGGGTCGCGACGGGCTGGTTCTTGCCGTCGGCGTCCTTGTACCGGATCGACAGCCGCCGCGCCTGGAACTGGGTGCAGTTCGACGTGGACGTGACCTCGCGGTAGGTGTTCTGCGTCGGCACCCACGCCTCGCAGTCGTACTTGCGGGCCGCGCTGGCACCGAGGTCGCCCGCCGCAACGTCGATCACCCGGTACGGGATCTCGACCTTGGCGAGCATCTCCTTCTCCCACTCCAGCAGCCGGAGGTGCTCGTCGTGCGCGTCGGCCGGATCGCAGTACGAGAACATCTCCACCTTGTCGAACTGGTGGACGCGGATGATGCCGCGGGTGTCCTTGCCGTACGAGCCGGCCTCACGGCGGAAGCACGACGTCCAGGCGGTGTACCGGCGCGGCAGCCCGTCGATGATCTCGTTCATGTGGTACGCGGCGAGCGGCACCTCCGACGTCCCGACCAGGTACAGCTCGTCCTGCGGGAGGTGGTACACCTCGTCGGCGTGGGCGCCGAGGAACCCGGTGCCCTCCATCGCCTCCGGCTTCACCAGGACCGGCGGGTACATCGGGACGAACCCGGCCGCGACGGCCTGTTCCATCGCAAGGCTGAGCAGTGCGTACTGGAGCCGGGCGCCCACGCCGGTCAGGAAGTAGAACCGCGCGCCCGACACCTTCGCACCGCGCTCGGTGTCGATGGCGCCGAGGCTCTCTCCCAGCTCAAGATGGTCCTTGGGCTCGAAGTCGAACGTGGGGGGCTCACCGACGTGCTCCAGGACGACGTAGTCCTGTTCGCCGCCGACCGGGGCGCCCTCCTCGACCACGTTGGGGATGCTCTTCAGCAGCGCGTCGAGCTCCTCGCCGAGCCGGTCGGCCTCGGCCTCGCGTTCCTTGACCTCCTGGGCCAGCTCCTTCGCCCGGGCGAGCAGCTTCTCGCGTTCCTCGCCCCGCGCCTTGGACACCGACCTGCCGAAACTCTTCTGCTCCGCCCTGAGCTGCTCGAACGCGCTGAGCGCCGAACGGCGCCTTTCGTCCACCTCCAGCAGCCGGTCGACGATGGTCTCGTCCTCGCCGCGGGCGCGCTGCGACGCGCGCACCCGCTCAGGATCCTCTCGAAGAGCTCGCAGGTCAATCACAGACCCGAGGCTACCGGGCCGGGCCCTTCGACGCCCGCGAGTATCGCCGGAGTCAGCGAACACCGGAGGCGAGGAGCGCGTGCGCGGGCAGCGCGACCTCGCCGTCTCGCACCGCGTAGCGGGAGATGACCGCGTCGTAGGCGTCCTTGATCCGCCGGACGGTCCGCGGGTCCTGCCGCGCGACGATGACGCCGGCGGCGCCGATCCTCGCCAGCACGGCCGACTCCCACCACTCCTCGGGGTCGACGACGTGCTTCCAGATCGTCTCCTCGACGGTCACGTCGGCGAACCCGGCCTCGGCGAGCAGCCGCCGGAACGCCGCGGGCTCGCCGTACCGCAGGAACGGCGGCTCCGGCAGGTCGTCGGGCCATGGCACGCCCGCCCGCTCGATCGCCTCCTGGCCGATCGCGAGGGCGCCCCAGCCCGGCGTCGCCCAGCAGCTCAGCGCCACGCGCCCGCCGGGCCGCAGCACCCGCCGCAGTTCTGTGAGCGTCGCGCCGGGGTCGCCGACGTGGTTGATGACGAAGTTGCCCGCGACGGCGTCGAACGCGCCGTCCTCGAACGGCACCTCGGGCAGGACCGCGACGCGGACGTCCAGGCCGGGGACGTTGCGGCGCGCGGCCTCGACCATCCCCGGCTCGGCGTCCATCGCCGACACGACCGCGCCGCGCCGGACCGCCTCGCGCGCCACGAAGCCCGGCCCGGTCCCGACGTCGAGGAACCGCGTGCCGGCCGCGACGCCGGCGGCGTCCAGCAGCGGCCCGGCCATGGTCCTGGTGAGCCGCGCGAACCCGCGCTCGTACGCGGCGGCGCGCCCGTCCCACAGCTCACGCTCGTAGGCGTCGAAGTCGGTGACCACGCACGAACCCTACGCCGACGCGCGGGCGTCAGTGATCGTGCTGGGGGACGGCACAGGAACCGTCGGCGCAGACGGCGTCGTCGCCGACCGACGTGAGGACGGGGTGCGCGTCCGTCCACGCACGGTTCAGGACCTCGATGAACGCCTCGGGCGGCTGGGCCCCGGAGACGCCGTAGCGGCGGTCCACGACGAAGAACGGCACGCCGTTCGCGCCGAGCGACTGCGCCTCGCGCTGGTCGGCCTCCACCTCTTCGGCGAACTTCCCCGAGGCGAGCGTCTCGCGCGCGGCGTCCGCGTCCAGACCCGCCTCCTCGACGATCTTCACGAGGGAGTCGTGGTCGAAGAGCGACCGCCGGTCGGTGAAGTGCGCCTTGTACAGGGCTTCCACGACCGCGTCCTGAACACCGTGCTCGGCCGCGAGGCGGATGAGCCGGTGCGCGTCGGCGGTGTTGCCGACCCGGGCGCCTTCCAGGTGGTACTCGAGACCGACTCCGGCGGCGCGCCGCTCCATCTGCCGGTTCATCTCCACGGCCTGCTCGCGCGGCATGCCGTACTTGCCGGCGAGCCTGTCCGCGACGTCCTCGGTCGTGCCGCGGGGGAACGAAGGGTCGAGCTGGAACGCCCGGTGCGCCACCTCGACCTGGTCGCGGTGCTCGAACTTCTCCAGGGCGCGCTCGAAGTTCCGCTTCCCGATGTAGCACCAGGGGCAGACGACGTCGGACCAGATCTCAACGCGCATGGGGGACACCTCTTCTCTTATGTCGCCCCCGTGCAACACGCCCGGGCGTTGATCGATTCCGCCGGTCGATCCGGCCCGGTCAGGCCTGGCCGGTGCGGATGGCCTCGACCCAGGCGGCGGCCTCGGCGAAGTCGTCGTCGCGGGTGCCCCGGCGGATCTCCGGGCGGATCTTGTCGGCGCGGGGGTAGGAGCCGACGAAGCGGACGTCGGAGCAGACGCGCCGCAGGCCCATCAGCGCCTCCCCGACGCGGGCGTCGGCGATGTGGCCCTCGAAGTCCATCCAGAACAGGTAGGAGCCGAGACCGGCGCCGGTCGGGCGCGACTGGATGAGGGTGAGGTTGATGCCGCGGACGGAGAACTCGGTGAGGATCTCCAGCAGGGCGCCCGGGTGGTCGTCCCTGATGAACGCGACCACGGTGCTCTTGTCGGTGCCCGTCGGCGGGGGCGGCGGGCCGGGGCGGCGCAGGACGACGAAGCGGGTGACGGCGTCGGCGACGTCGTGGATGTCCTCCGCGAGGATCTCCAGGCCGTAGCGGGGCGCGGCGAACGCGCCGGCGAGGGCGGCGTCGTACAGGCCGTCGGCGACGTGCTGCGCGGCCTCGGCGTTGGAGGTGGCGGCGCGCCACTCGGCGCCCGGGACGTTGTCGAGCAGCCAGCGTCGGCACTGCGGCTGCGCGATCGGGTGGGACGCGACCGTCTTGATGGACTCCATCGTGGTGCCCGGCCGGACGAGGAGCGCGAACGACACCGGCAGGTGGATCTCGCCGACGATCTGGAGCGGTTCGCCGGTGGCCAGCTCGTCCAGCGTGGTCGGGACGGAGCCCTCGACGGAGTTCTCCAGCGCGACGACGGCGGTGTCGACCTCGTGGCGGCGGAGCGCCTCCAGGGCGGCGGGGACGGTCGAGTAGGGGACGTGCTCGGCGTCGGCCGCCTCCGGGAGGGACAGCAGCGCGGCCTCGGTGAAGGTGCCCCGCGGACCCAGGTAGGCGTAGCGCGCTTTCCTGTCGTCTGCGGTCACGAAGGCCCCCGGATAGGCGAAAAGGTGGTGTCGTTGAGCGAGAAGAGCCTCGGCGTGAAGCGAGGCATGGACGCTGAGTTTACTGCCCTCCGGGTAAAGAGCGCCGACCGGTCCCCGAGGAGACATGCGCGAGCCGCGCGGGTCGCCCGACGTCGGGCGCACCGCGCTCACCCGGGCCTGGGCCGCCGGGCGCGGGCCGTCTCAGTGCGGCTCGGGTGCGGGCTCAGGTTCGGGCGCTCGGCCTGCGGTCGCCGTCGCCGAAGTCGGCGAGCGGGTCGTCCATCGACACGACGGGCCCCTTGCCGAGCCGCGCCGCCCGCAGGACCTGGTTCTCCTCCGGGGACAGCATCTCGACGGCGTACCCGCCCTGGACGGCCTTGGCGTAGGTCCGCGTCTCGGTCCGCCCGTTGATGGAACTGATCACGACCCCGTCCCCCACCGCGTTGATCAGCGCGAGGGAGAACGACCGGTGCCCGGACATTTCCTTGAGGGCGTCGTAATGGACGATGGCGAGATCGCGCAGCGCGCGCTCGTCCACCGATCCGCTCGCGACCTGGAGCTGACGCCTCAGCATTTCCCCGCACTCGCCCACCACCTGGTTCACCCGGTTGTGGGCGACCACCGCGATGGACAGCCCCGCAACCCCGGCGACCAGGCCGGCAACGGCCACCGCGACAAGCATCACGGGGCGAGCGTACCCACAGGAGACTCGCGTGACGAAGAATCTCGTCGGCCTTTTTTCGATTCGATCCTGTTCACGAGCCAGACGCCGAGGACGGCAATCGCCGCGAGCGCCGCGACGCCGAACGTGTCACGCAGAACCCCGCCCACGAAAACCGAGATCGGGGAGTGTTCCGGGCCGATCAGGGCGCGGGCCCACCACGGAATCGGGAACAGGAACGGCACCCAGAACGCCACCGCGAAAAGACATCTTCGCGTGTCTCGCCCATCACCGGCCAAAGCAGCAATTACCACAATTATCCAGACGAGATGGTGAATCCATCCCACAGGGGACAGCATCACGGACAGCAGACCGGTGATCGCGACGGACCCGAGAAGCAGGCTCGCCGTGTCCGGATCGGCGGCCGGCCCGGCGAGCAGGGACGCGCGACGAGCCCAACGGAAGCCGAAGTACGCGACGACCGCGGCGAGAACGAGCCACACGAGCGTCCGGGCGGGCCCCTCGTCCAGGACGCGGGCCACGATCCCGTGGACCGCCTGGTTGGTGGTGCCGTCCACGGCGCCCGTCCGGTCGCCGCCCTGGAGCAGCGCGCCGAACCAGTAGTCGGCCGAGTCGGACGGCAGCAGCGCGAACCCGGCGAGAGTGGCGGCCGCGGCGGTGAGCACCGCGTTGCCGAACGCCTCCCGCCGTCCCGTGATCAGGAACCAGATGAGGAAGACGCCCGGCACCAGCTTGATCGCGACGGCGAGACCGACGAGCATCCCGCGCGGCCACCGGGGCGTCCGGGCGCGGCAGTCGGCCAGGCACATGGCGAGCAGGAACAGCCCGACCTGACCGAAGCGGAACTGGTCCCGGACGGGATCGAGCCAGGTCATGGCCGCGACCAAGGCGCCCGCCGCGACCGGCGCCCACCGTCCGGACCGGCGGATGAGGTCACGGAACGCGTAGCAGACCGTGACGACCAGCGCCGCGTAGATGAGGGCCGTCCACACGACCTGCGCGACGGGCCAGGACAGCAGCGTGAACGGGACGGCCAGCACGGCCGCGAACGGGGGATAGGTGAACGGCAGGAGCTGGGGCGGCTGCGTGAGCACCTCGTACAGGGGCGCGCCGCGCAGGACGGCGCGTCCGCCCTCCCGGTACACCTCGAGGTCGACGAGCCTCTGGTCGGGGGGATTGCCGAGCCACCGGATCACGACGGGCGTCACGGCGGCCAGCGCGATGACCACGCCGGCCAGGAGGATCAGCAGGTCGGCCGGGGTGCGCGGACGTCCGATGCCCGCCCGCGACGCCGCCTCGCCGCCGACTCCGCGATCGGTCCCGGCCCCGCCGTCCTCCCCGTCGAGCGCTTCGCCACCGGGGGCTTCGCCGACCACCTGCGCCTTGGGACCGTCCACAGCCCGCAGGATATGGCCCCTCGACGCCGGTAGAGCTCTTGTAACCTGAGCGCCATGACTTCGCGGGGGACAAAAACGGCCATGTTCCTCGCGACCCCCGTCGCGGTGCTCATGGCGGTGCTGACGGCGGTGCTCACGGCGACGTCCGGGCCGGCCTCCGCCGAGGACGCCTCCCGGCGCGGCGGCGCGGCGATCGACGGACGAGTCGTGATCATCGGCGTGCCGGGTCTGCTGTGGAGCGACGTCAGCAGGACGAACACGCCCGCGCTGTGGGGGCTGGCCTCGGAGGGCTCGGCGGCGAGCCTCAGCGTCCGCACCACGCGCGTCAACACGTGCCCCACCGACGCGTGGCTGACGATCTCGGCGGGGCAGCGGTCGCGGCTGCCGCACGGCGAGTGCGCGCTCCCGGCCGCCCCGGTCCTGCCCGGACAGGACTCCCCCTCCGGCCCGGTGCCCGAGGGCGGCGCCGTCGCCCCCGGCTGGCCGGCGATCAAGAGCGACAACGCCGACACCAACTACCACGCCCAGATCGGCCTGCTCGGCGACGCGGTGCAGAGGGCGGGCGGCTGCACGACGGCGGTCGGGCCGGGCGCGGTGTTCGGGCTCGGGAACGGCGGCGGCCGGGTCGACCGCTACATCCCGTCCCCCGACGGGGTCACCGCGCAGGACTGGGCGCGCTGCCCCCTCACCGCCGTCGAGGTCGACGACGTGTTCCGCGCCTACCTCGACGCCAGCGTCGACTCGGAGGGCCGGCAGATCCCGCTGTCGGACGACGCGCGCGCCAAGGCCGCGGCCGCCGCCGACCGCCGCGTCGGGCAGGTGCTGACCGGGCTTCCCGAGAACACGACCGTCCTGCTGGTCGGGCTGTCCGACGTCGACGTCACCCCGCACCTGCGGGTCGCGATCGCGAAGGGGCCCGCGGGTGACGGCCGCTCCTACGGACCCGGCTTCGTCTCCTCCGCGGCCACCCGGCAGGACGGCCTCGTCACCCTCACCGACGTCACCTCCACCACGCTGAAGCTGCTCGGCCTCCCGCAGCCCAAGCAGGCCGTCGGGTCGCCCTGGCGGCCGAACCCGTCGGACGAGCCCACGAC